>JANMTB010000059.1:0-7992 GCA_031390045.1 Polaromonas sp. | reverse complement strand
GCTGCGCGGATAGAACGGCCCTTCGGTCATGCGCGGGGTCGGTGGATGCTCGTCGGCGGCGAGCGGCGTGGACGCGAGCGGCGCCAGCGCGGCGGCTCCGATCCACACAAGGACTCGACGGCGTTCGAAGGAATGGCTCATTGGAGAAACCATTGATTAACCACTTGGAAGCGTACCGCTGACTTTTTACGCGTTTTTGCACGTTTGTAAAGGGTCAGTGTTCAGCCGTTCGCCTGGGCAGACTTTTTGCATTTTAAAGAAATAGCATAGTCATAGCGCCTGTAAATTTCATGATTGGACTGAACCCATGTACAACCGCAACATTCTCCTCGAGCAAACTGACCCTGAGCTGTACGCAGCCATCCTGCAAGAAAACGCCCGCCAAGAGCATCACATTGAGCTGATTGCCTCTGAAAACTACGCCTCCCCGGCAGTCATGGCCGCACAAGGCAGCCAGCTGACAAACAAATACGCCGAAGGCTACCCAGGCAAGCGCTACTACGGCGGCTGTGAGTATGTCGATATCCCCGAACAATTGGCGATTGATCGCGTAAAACAGATTTTTGGTGCAGACGCCGCCAATGTTCAGCCACATTGCGGCGCGTCTGCCAACGAAGCCGTGTTTTTGGCTTTTTTGAAACCTGGCGACACCATCATGGGCATGAGCTTGGCCGAAGGCGGCCATTTGACCCACGGCATGCCCCTCAATATCAGTGGCAAATGGTTCAATGTGGTGAGCTACGGCCTAGACGCCAACGAAGCGATTGATTACGACGCGATGGAGAAAAAAGCCCACGAAAGTAAACCAAAACTTATCATAGCCGGCGCATCTGCTTACTCTCTTGCTATAGATTTTGAAAGATTTGCTAAAGTGGCGAAAGACGTGGGCGCGATTTTTATGGTTGACATGGCGCACTATGCCGGTTTGATCGCCGCTGGCATCTACCCGAATCCCGTGCCGCATGCCGATATCGTCACCTCCACCACCCACAAAAGCCTACGCGGCCCCCGTGGCGGTATCATTTTGATGAAGGCCCAGCACGAAAAAGCCATCAACAGCGCCATCTTCCCAGGCCTACAGGGTGGTCCGCTGATGCATGTGATTGCGGCTAAAGCCGTTGCATTCAAAGAAGCGTTGCAGCCAGATTTCAAGACTTACCAGCAGCAAGTCCTCAAAAACGCCAAAATCGTCGCCGAAACCTTGGTTTCACGCGGTTTACGCATCGTCAGCGGCACACCGAGTCGCATTTGATGCTGGTCGACTTACGCGCGAAAGGCATTACCGGCAAAGAAGCCGAAGCTGTGCTGGGCAGCGCGCACATGACGATCAACAAAAACGCCATCCCCAACGACCCTGAAAAACCGATGGTCACCAGCGGTATCCGCATCGGCACGCCGGCTATGACAACGCGTGGCTTCAAAGACGAAGAAGCCCGAATGACTGCACATTTGATAGCAGATGTACTTGATAATCCGAGAGATGCAGCAAATATCGAAGCCGTACGTGCCAAAGTTAATGCTCTAACTGCTAGATTCCCCGTCTATAAGTAATTACATAGGTAAATGCGATGAAGTGCCCGTTCTGCAGCCACACTGACACCCAAGTGGTGGAAACACGTGAGTCTGAAGACGGCACCTTCATCCGGCGACGCCGCCAGTGTGCTGCCTGCGAAAAGCGCTACACCACCTACGAGCGACCCGACCTCAACTTCCCTTTTATCGTCAAAAAAGATGGCCGCCGTATAGACTACGAGCGTGTCAAGCTCGTAGGCTCGTTCAACCTAGCCCTACGAAAACGCCCCGTCAGCACCGAGCAGGTCGACAACGCCATCGACCGCATCGAAGAAAAACTCTTAAGCCTAGGCGACCGCGAAGTCGCCTCCACCCGCTTGGGCGAAATGGTCATGCGCGAACTGCGCAAGCTAGACAAAGTGGCCTATGTGCGCTTTGCCAGCGTTTATCGTAGTTTTGAGGATATCGATGAGTTCAAGACGTTGGTGGATGAGGTCAGGAAATAGCCGCAAACGGGCATCCAACAGATGGAAATCTTTGTAAAAAGGGCAACTTCACCACACTCTGCTAAGTTTTCCTGACGAGCGGCTGTTAATTGTCGACCAACGGTATTTGCAAGACTCGATTTTATTCGTTGCAACTTTTACAATGCGTCATGAGTTACAACATGCCCAACCACATCGAACGCAATAGACGCATTTCGCAAAGCACATGTCGACAACAAACGGGTTTCAGCTTGTTGGAGGTGCTGATCGCCTTCATCATCCTTAGTCTTGGCTTGCTGGGCGCCGTTGGTATGCAGGCTGCAGCCATGCAATCCAACAAAGAAACTCGAAATCAAACCGTGGCAACCTCGCTAGCCCGTGAATTGGCGGACAAAATGCGCGGCAACCATGCCATTGCCATCAAAACCACAGCTGCCGACAATCCTTACTTAAAGTCTGCAACATTGAACAACCCCAGTACTCTCCCCTTTACAGCACCCCTAGAGAACTGTTTTTCAACGGCATGCACCACTCCAACGGCTGTAGCGACGTGGGACATGGCTGACTGGCAGAACCGATTGCAAAACGCCCTACCAGACCCGCGATTTGTGATTTGCTTCGACAAAAAACCTTTTGATGCCGATGGGAAGACACAGTGGGCATGCTCCAACGATGGCGACATCAGCGTCTTAAAGTTGGCTTGGACTAACAAAGATACCAAGGGCGAACTGCAATTGAGCAGTGCGGCTGCTACGGTACCCATGGTTGTTGTGCCATTGACAGCGGGAACACCCAATTGAAACACTTTAAACTCCCCCCCCAAACAAAACCCTTTCGCCCTCAAGGCGGTTTCACACTGGTGGAATTCCTCGTTGCCATGGGCTTGGGCTTGCTGGTTGTCGCCATTGCCGGTGGCGCGCTTTTGCTGGGTCGCCAAGGCTTTGATGCTGTTGACAGTGGCACGCAATTACGTGACAAGCAACGATTGGCTGTTGACCTTCTGACGCGCACCATTGTTCAAGCTGGCTTTGAAGACTACAGCTCGGTGGATACCTTTAAAAACCCAAATGCAACATTCCGCGCTGACTTTAAAAATGACACAACATCCTTAGAGCCTGACATATTTGGCTGGAACAACGCCATCTATACACTGCCTGGCATCAATATCAGCGCGACAACGGCCATCGCCAACGGCGACAGACCCGGCAAATGCGGTAGTGTGTCGGATACGTCTTGTTTGAATCGCAGCGACATTTTGGTGATACGCTACCAAGGCGTGACTTCACCCACGGATGTGAATAAATCCGACAACAGCATGATCAACTGTGGCGGCAATGGTGACCGCGGACTCACCACCAGTGACCTCAACGAACGTGGTGCCAGCCTGTTCCATGTCTTAGCCGTCAATGGTGAGCCCTCGTTGAACTGCTCGTACTACAGCCACACGGCCTCCCAGTGGGTCAATCAACCTTTGATCGAAGGGGTGGAGTCTTTCCAAGTGCTGTACGGCACTGATGGCGTGACGCCGAATGCCATATCAGCGGGGGCGCAAGACTCCATTGCTGAGCACTGGCTGCGTGCCGACCAACTGACGGTCGCTGGAAATGCGCCCGCGACGCGTGACAACTGGCGGCGTGTGCGGGCAGTGCGGATTGGACTGGTGCTTCGTGGTCCCGTCGGCTCGGCACAGCAAGCCGTTACAACGACATTCAATCCATTGGGACCCGCCTATACCGATACAAATAACGTTACTGGCTCTGTGCTCACCGTGCCTGCCGACAGGCGCTTGCGTGCAGCCAGCTCTTTTACAGTTCATGTTCGCAACGATTTGACGACAAGGTAACTCCATGAACCTTAACCAACCTTTCATGCTCAAATCCGTTGTTAAACAACGCGGTTTTTCGCTCATAACGACACTTATCCTGCTGATCGTTGTCACCGTTCTGGGGCTGGCCGCCAGCAGAATTGTGCTGATGTCAGAGAAAACCTCCCGCTTTGACCGCGACACTCAGATCGCCTTCCAAGCGGCTGAGGCGGCATTGGTAGACGCAGAAATCGACATCCAAGGCACAAAAGATGCCGCTGGCAAATATATTCCTCCAGGCCGGCGTATGGATAAATTTAATGCTTCAGACCAAACCGCGTCCGCTTTTCCAGTCGGCTGCGGCACAGGGGAACAGCGTGGCATGTGCAAACAAAATGTAGGCGCAAAACCCGTTTGGTATGACGTGAATTTTATGGACGATTCTGCGAATGCTAAAACTGTGGCGTTTGGTGAATTCACTGGCCGTGAGTTTGCAGCGGGATTAACAGGCATCCGCCCTGAAATGGCACCAAGGTACATCGTTGAAGTCATACCCGACCCCACACCTTCGGCCACGCTTAACGACGTGCTTTACCGCATCACGGCCATGGGTTTTGGTCCGCGCAAAGAAACGCAAGTCGTGTTGCAAGTTGTTTTCAGGAAAGATTCTTAATCATGCCATCATTATTCAACATCATGCCTCGTCTGGGGTGGATTCGCGCTAGAACCAGACTACAAAAATTTGCTGCTCTAGCGGTTTTGGCATCTGTCGTGACCACAGGCGTCGTCATCAGCCAAACCGCATTGCCGCCGTTGGTTGATTTGAGCTCAGAGCCGTTGTACGCGAACGGTGCCAAAACCAAAGCCAACTTGACGCTGGCTTTGTCAGTGGAGTTTCCCACAGTGGGGCAAACCTACCGCGACACCTTCGACTCAGCCAAAACCTATATCGGCTATTTTGACCCGAAAGCCTGCTACAGCGCGGTCTTAAGCTCAGGCTCTATTGGAAACTATTTCGACTGGGCGGAAAACAAGGGCACGACTACGGCTGGTTGCCCCAGCAGTAAGTTTGATGGCAACTTCATGAACTGGGCTACCTCATCGGCTGTTGACATCATGCGCTACGGCCTGACTGGCGGTAACCGCGTCCTTGACGACAACAACACAACCGTGGTTGAGCGTGCTTGGCTACCCGACAACTTTTACAACAGCGCCAGATACTTCACTGAAAAATTTGTACCCAACGCACAGTTGTCTGGCAGGACTGAAAATTCGCCCAACTCGTTTCCTGACGGCATGTGGATTTATAACTGTAAAAACCGGGTGTATTTCGCGAATGCGAAAGACACCAGCGGCAACTGCAATGCCCCTTTCGGCGTTGCGGACGCTCTGAGCCCCAATTTAATCAAGGCAAATTCCAACAACAAAGGCAATTTTTATGAGGTTCGCAACCTTGTGTGCGACTCCAACACCGCACCCAACCGTCTGATGACCTACGACCCTGATACTAAAAAATGGAAAGGTCTGTGCCACCGCTACCCAAACGGCAAACACAAGCCGGTGGGGCAGTTTCAAGTGAATGCTGATAATTTACGTATTGGCGTGTTTGGCTACTTGCAAGACGATAGCCGAGAGCGCTACGGTGGTGTCATGCGCGCACCACTCAAATACCTGGGCCAAAATGCCTACGACGCGAACTTTAAATTGATCGCAGGTGCCAACCCGAGCGCTGAGTGGAATGCCACCACAGGCGTGTTCACCACCAACCCGCAAAGTGGTGATGCAAATTATGGCGACCAAGGGCACAGCATCAGCGGCGCTATCAATTACATCAACAAGTTCGGTACGCTAGACCCTGCCACCTTAGGCAAGTACAAAAGTTTGGATCCCGTCAGCGAGCTGTACTACGAAGCGTTGCGTTATTTGCAGGGCAAGCAACCGACAGCAAACGCGGTTTCAGGCACGAATGGTAACTCAGCAGCAATCAATACACTTAAAGAACAATTCCCTGCATATACGACTTGGACTGATCCATTTGCAGGATTTAAAGATACGACCGGCACAGGCAAGAGTTGCCTGCGAAACAGTATTTTGACGATTGCTGATGTTTTTACCCACAGCGACCGCTCGGTGCCAGGAAACAGCAATACCACCAACCAAGATTTCTCACGCTCTGCCGAATCCAACCCCAGCCTTGACGTGCCTTTCTGGACCAGTATTGTGGGCAGCTTTGAAGCCAATAGTGGTAAGTCTTACACCGACAGCCAGGGACGTACGAAGTCTGCCAGCAATATTGCTGGCAACACCTACTACCCAGCACTAGCTACAGCGGCTACCAGCGATACCGGAGCCACCGGTGGTTCATACTATTTAGCGGGTATGGCTTATTGGGCCAACACGCAAAGCTACCGCACTGACATTCCCAAAGCTCGAATTACCACGTATGGCATCGACGTGAACGAGGCCCGTGCCAGCGACAACGTCGATTTTCGGCGCACGCGACAACTCTACTTAGCGGGCAAATATGGTGGCTTTGACGACAGCGCAACCACGACCGGAAATACTGGTTTGTCTGGCAACCCCTATGCTACCGGCGACAACACGCTGTGGCTAGGTGCGGATGGCGATGCCAAAAACTACTTTTTGGTGAGCGACGCACAAAAATTTCTTGACTCTATTGCGGATGTCTTCGGAAAGGTGGTGGATGAAACAGGCAGTATCGCAGGCGGTGCTATTTCTTCACAGCGTATGACCTCTGGCGAAGCAGCAGGCGTATTCCAAGCTCGCTACAACCCAGCGGCCAATTATTGGAGTGGGCGCTTGCTGAAGTATGCCCTGAGTTTATCGACCGATAAAACCAAATTAGTGATTGCTGATATGCCCACATGGGAGGCTGGCGATGTGTTGACCAAGCAAACAAAACTTGACCATGGTGCAAGCCGCAACATCATCATAGGCTCGCCCTTGGGTGCTCAAACAACCATTGCGCCTACCGAATTTAAGTGGGGGTCTTTAGCTACAGCACACCAAACCGAGCTGAATACCAACATCGCCAACATTGTAGATACATTGGGTAATGATCGTTTGGACTACATACGTGGTGACAAACGCAAAGAAATTTCATTCACGACACCCACCAATACGTTCCGTCCCCGAGACATCGTCTTGGGCGATATTGTGAACAGTGGCTTGGTGTATCAAGGCAAGCCTTCAGGTGCTATCTCTGACGCCAGCTACGAAACTTTTTACACGACCAACAAAACCCGCGAGCCTGTCGTTTTTGTGAATGCCAATGACGGCATGCTGCATGCCTTCAGCAATACAGATGGCAAAGAAAGTTTTGCCTATATTCCTGGCTTTTTAGCTAACAAATTGAGTAACTTACCTGATCAAGACTACAGCCATATCAGCATGGCAGATGCAACACCAGCCGTTGGTGAGGCGCAGATTGGTACGACTTGGCACAGCGTGCTTGTTTCAGGGGTGGGTGGCGGCGCTCAGGGTGTGTATGCACTTGATGTGACGAACCCTAGCACCTTTACAAAAGACAATGTCTTGTGGGAGTTTACAGACAAAGACCACCCAGCCATGGGCAATGTGGTTGGTTCACCGCGTATTGTTAAAATTCGCACCACCAACTCTAGCGTCACACCCGCTGTTTACAAATGGTATGCCGTGGTGGCCAGTGGTGTCAACAATCACGCGCAGGATGGTCCCAGCACCAACCCAGCGCTTTACGCCACCGCCAGCGGCAATCCGTCCATTTTTCTGCTGGATTTGTCTTTCAAACCTTTACGCAGCAGTGGTTGGGTTGAAGGCACCAACTTTTGGCGCATTGAACTGCCCCAAACCAGCGTCGCTATCGCCAAAGGCTTGGTGAGCTTCACGGTGACCAATAATTTCAATACATCTGCTTTAGAGTCACTTTACGCAGGCGATATGCAAGGCAATGTCTGGAAACTTGACTTTAGTATCAGTGGCAGCAGCAACTTGGGTACAAATGCGACAACAAACCTGAGCCAATTCAATCTTGGCGGTGGATCCGCACCCTTCTTCATAGCCAAAGACAGCGCCAATAATTTGCAACCTATCACTGGCGAACCCGTGGTAACGCGGGGGTTTTCAGGTACCAAGCTGGTGTCTCTGGGCACGGGAAAGTTTTTAGAGGCTGCCGATACGGTTGTACCGCTG
>JANMTB010000034.1:0-8243 GCA_031390045.1 Polaromonas sp. | reverse complement strand
TGGAAGACCTTGATGGTCACCGCAGGCTGGTTGTCTTCAGCGGTCGAGAAGGTTTGTGCAAACTTGGTAGGGATGGTCGTGTTTTTCTTGATCATCTTGGTCATCACGCCGCCCATGGTCTCGATGCCCAATGACAACGGTGTCACGTCCAACAACAACACGTCTTTGCGGTCGCCAGACAACACTTGACCTTGAATCGCCGCGCCCACGGCAACGGCTTCGTCAGGATTCACGTCTTTGCGTGGCTCTTTGCCGAAGAATTCTTTGACCTTTTCTTGCACTTTGGGCATGCGGGTCATACCACCGACCAAAATCACGTCATGGATGTCAGCCACGCTGATGCCAGAGTCTTTGATGGCGGTGCGGCACGGCGCAATGGTGCGCTCAATCAGCTCTTCCACCAGCTGCTCCAGCTTAGTGCGGGTCATCTTGATGTTCAGGTGTTTTGGGCCTGACGCGTCGGCCGTGATGTACGGTAAGTTGATATCAGTTTGTGCGCTGCTAGACAGCTCGATTTTGGCTTTTTCAGCGGCTTCTTTTAGGCGCTGCAGGGCCAACACGTCTTTGGACAAGTCAACGCCTTGCTCTTTCTTAAACTCAGCAATGATGAACTCAATGATGCGTTGGTCAAAATCTTCGCCGCCCAAGAAAGTGTCGCCGTTGGTGGACAGCACTTCAAATTGCTTCTCGCCATCAACGTCAGCAATTTCGATGATGGACACGTCAAACGTACCACCGCCCAAGTCATACACCGCAATCTTGCGGTCGCCTTTTTCCATCTTGTCCATGCCAAACGCTAGAGCAGCAGCAGTAGGCTCGTTGATGATACGTTTGACGTCCAAACCGGCAATGCGACCTGCGTCTTTGGTGGCTTGGCGCTGCGCGTCGTTGAAGTACGCTGGCACGGTGATGACGGCTTCAGTCACAGCTTCACCGAGGTAATCTTCAGCAGTCTTTTTCATTTTGCGCAAAATGTCGGCGCTGACTTGTTGAGCAGAAATCGCCTTGCCTTGGGCTTCGACCCAGGCGTCGCCATTCTCGGCCGCGACAATTTTGTAAGGCATCAAAGCGATGTCTTTTTGCACTTCTTTTTCAGTGAATTTACGGCCAATCAAGCGCTTCACGGCGTATAGGGTGTTCTTCGGGTTGGTCACCGCTTGGCGCTTGGCAGATGCGCCTACCAGCACTTCACCGTCGGCTTGGTAAGCGACGATAGACGGCGTGGTGCGCGCGCCTTCCGAGTTTTCGATCACTTTTGGCACATTGCCTTCAATAATAGATACGCAGCTGTTCGTAGTTCCTAAGTCGATACCGATGATTCTTCCCATGATTTCACTCCTAAATTTTGATAATTACTGGTTGCCTAGCAAGCTGCTTGGCTATGTTTGATAAGTTGTGGATAACTTGAAAAGTTTCAAGTGCTCAAACCGCGAATTTTTTACAGCTTTTCGCTAAATTCCCATTACTTCGGTGCGGAAACCGTCACCAAAGCAGGTCGTAGTACGCGGTCAGAGATCAAATAGCCTTTTTGCAAGACCATAACGACGCAGTTTGCCTCTAAATCTGAAGGAACAACGCTGATGGCTTGGTGCTGATGCGGGTCAAACTTCGCTCCAGCATCGGGATTGATAGCGATGACTTTGTTGCGCTCTAAGGCGCTGGTCAGCTGGCGCAACGTGGCTGTTGCACCTTCGCGAACCTGCTCCGTCGTCGCGTCTTTGATGGCTAAGCCGGCTTCTAGGCTGTCTGTGACTGGGAGCAAGCTCTCTGCAAACGCCTCTACAGCGAACTTACGTGCTTTGCTCACGTCTTCATCAGCGCGGCGTCTGGCATTTTGCACCTCGGCTTGGCCGCGCACATATTGGTCTTGCAGGTCGGCAACTTTGGCTTTTAGGGTGGCCACTTCGGCTTGGGCAATCGCCAGCTCGCTCATGGTTTCCACCTCGTTGGCGGCTAAGGCTGCTTCGCGCTCTTCAGGCGATGCGTCCAATGGCACACCGTCAGCGCCCATGTTCACTTGATCAGGGTTCGGTGACTCAGCATTTTTGCTAAGGTCTTGATTTGATTGGGGTTTTTTATGGTCAGACATGCTAAAAATACAGGTAGTTTGCTTAAGTTCAGCAGGTGAGGGCGACTGAGCGTATTTCAAGTAACAGCAAAACTGCTATAAATAATATAGCTGCTTAGGAAATAAATACGCCGGCTATAGCCAAATTTATCCCTATTTTAGTGAAATAGGAGCAAATTTGACTATTTGAGTTGATTTAGTGCGCGTCCAACAACTCAACGTCAAACTTCAATGTCGCGTTCGGTGGAATCACACCGCCCGCGCCACGAGCGCCGTAACCGAGTGCAGATGGGATGATCAGCGTGCGTGAGCCACCAATTTTCATGCCTTCAAAGCCTTGGTCCCAACCTGGGATGACTTGGCCTGCGCCCAATGAGAACGCAAAGGGCTCGCCACGGTCTTTACTCGAGTCAAACTTCACGCCCTGCACGCCGTCGTTAAACAACCAGCCGGTGTAGTGCACGTGCACATGGTGGCCTTTTTTAGCTTCGCCGCCCGTACCGACGACGGTGTCTATATATTGCAAACCAGTTGGAGTAGTGATCATGGTTATTCCTTCATGCTTAGAGGGTTGGTTATTTGAAGATTGAAAATAAAAAAAGGACAGAAACTGTCCTTTTTTTGTAGCTTTCCCATTTAGGGCATAAGCTGATTCAAAAAGTAATCTATTTTAAAGGCTTATTTTTGAAATTGAAGTATCCATTAATTCTTTTTAACTTACTTCTTTTTAGCTTGGTTGTTCACCCATTTGGTCGCAAACGATGGCAATTCACCCAAGCGGCGCAGCAAATCTGCACCTGCCGTGGTGACGATGTAGCCATAGTCATTGTGGTTCATTAAGCCCGCTTCGCGCAGCTCTTTGATGCGGGTATTCAGGGTGTTTGGTGTCACGCCGCCTACGCTGTCTTGCAACAAGCGGAAGGTTTGTGGGTGGCCATCTTTCAGCGCCCACAGCACGCGAATCGCGTAACGTGACTCTAGTAAACCGAGCTATTGTGCAACTGCAGCATTTTCTTTTGAACTCATAAACGTGTGTCTCCTAAACTTTAACGAAACCTTGATACATGAAACTTTGATACATCTTTGTAAAGCAAATATAGCTCAAAACTTGGCTTGCTCCTAGTTCTATAGCTACATTTCCATTGCTTTTCTGCTATTTTGTGCAAAAAAACCTACATTCCCTTGTTAAAAATACCAAAATTTCTGAAAGAATGCCCTCACTCAATGGCTTAAAGCGAGGGTAAACAAGTAGAAATCAATAGATTTAATCGCTTTTTCAAGGTATGTCTAAAGTACGCTTAAAGTGTGTCAATAAAACTACGCAGTTTGTCCGAACGGGTTGGATGCTTGAGTTTTCGCAACGCTTTAGCTTCGATTTGGCGAATCCGCTCACGCGTCACGTCAAACTGCTTGCCCACTTCTTCCAGCGTGTGGTCGGTGCTCATTTCGATACCAAAACGCATGCGTAGCACCTTGGCTTCGCGCGGCGTCAAGCCATCCAAAATGTCTTTCACCACATCGCGCAAGCCAGCCTGCATAGCCGCTTCCAGTGGTGCGGTGTTGTGGCCGTCTTCGATGAAATCGCCCAAATGCGAATCATCATCGTCACCAATCGGTGTTTCCATCGAAATCGGCTCTTTCGCAATTTTCATGATTTTGCGAATCTTGTCTTCCGGTATCTCCATGCGCTCAGCCAGCATGCCTGCATCTGGCTCAAAGCCAAACTCTTGCAAATGCTGACGGCTCAAGCGGTTCATCTTGTTGATGGTTTCTATCATGTGCACCGGAATGCGAATCGTGCGCGCTTGGTCGGCGATGGAGCGGGTGATCGCTTGGCGAATCCACCACGTCGCATACGTCGAGAATTTGTAGCCACGGCGGTATTCAAACTTGTCTACCGCTTTCATCAAGCCGATGTTGCCTTCTTGAATCAAGTCCAAGAACTGCAAGCCACGGTTGGTGTATTTTTTCGCAATCGAAATCACCAAACGCAAGTTCGCCTCGATCATTTCTTTCTTCGCCGCACGCGAGCCACGCTCACCTTCGTTCATGCGTTTGTTGATGTCTTTGAGGTGGTCAATCGGCACCACCACGCGGGCTTGCAAGTCAGCTAATTTTTGCTGAATATCTTGCACCGGCGGAATGTTGCGCGCCATGATCACGCTCCACGGTTTGCCCGCAGCAGCTTGCTTTTCAATCCATTTTAAATCGAGCAAATGTGATGGTGCAGGCTGGTTGTTTTTGTCACGACCACTGAATTCAGCAATAAAGGTGGCTTGCGGATAACCGCATTTGTCCACAATGATGCGGCGTAGCTCACGCTCTTTTTTGCGCACGTCTTCAACTTGGCCACGCAGCAAATCGCATAATTTTTCAATCGTTTTCGCTGTGAAACGAATCTTCATCAACTCTTCTGAGAGCAGCTTTTGCGCCTTCACATAACTCGGTGTTCCGTAACCTTCTTTGTCATACACCTTGTGCAATTTTTCGAAGTAATCACGAATGATGTCGAAACGGCGTAGCGCTTCCACTTTTAATTCCTCGAGCTTGCGCGTCAAGGCTTTCGAGCCGCCTTTGCCATCGTCATCGTCGGCTTCGTCAAACTCGTCAAAGTCTTCTTCCGCCACATAGTCGTCAGCTTCGTTGATGTTGGAGAAGCCGTCCACCACGCCAGAAATAATCACCTTGGTGTCACCACGGCGAATTTCTTCCATCATTTCGAAGATTTCAGCAATCGTGGCTGGGCTCTCGCTGATGGCTTCCATCATGCGCATCAAGCCGCCTTCAATACGTTTGGCAATTTCAATTTCGCCTTCGCGGGTCAGCAATTCAACCGTACCCATCTCGCGCATGTACATGCGCACGGGGTCGGTGGTGCGGCCAAATTCGCTGTCCACTGTGGCAACGGCGGCTTCAGCGGCTTCTTCAGCTTCTTCGTCAGAAGCAACGGTTTCGCCCGAATTCAAAATCGCATCCACGTCTGGCGTTTGCTCAAACACCGACACGCCCATGTCTTTCAACATGTTAATCACTACCGCTAAAGTTTCAACGTCAACCAGCTTGTCAGGTAAATGGTCAGAAATCTCGCCGTGCGTCAAATAGCCACGGGTTTTACCCAGTTTGATCAGCGCTTTCAAGCGTGTACGGCGAATCGCCAAATCTTCTTCTGACAGCACCGTGTCGTCCAAGCCAAACTCTTTGATCAGCGCGCGCTCTTTGGCCTTGCTGATTTTCATCCGCAAAGGCTTAATCTTTTCACCATTGGCGTTCAAGGCAACGGCAACTGGCTCTCCGACCAAATCGTCTTCAATATCAGACAAATCTGCATCGCCCGGCGGTGCAATCGAACCTTTTGGTTTCGGACCACGTTTGGCACCTTTTTTGACTTCTTTTTCAGGCGCAGCGGCTTTGGCTACTGTTTTAGCTGGCGCTTTAACAGGCAATTTAACGGCTTTTTCTACTTTTGCAGCAGCTTTGACTTCAACAACTTTTGCTGCTTCTGGTTTAGCGGCAGCTTTTGCAGCCACTTTTTCGCCGGGTTTAGGAGCGCGCTTCAGAGTTGGAGCTTCAGGGGTAACTTTACTTTTCGATGCGGTCACGGGTTTCACTTTCGGGGCAGGTTTGGCTACCGCTTTGACTGGTTTTTTAGCATCTTGCTTAACAACTTGTTTAGCAACAGGTTTAGAAACAACTTTGACAACCTTTTTTACAGGTTTTGCAGCAGCTAATGGCTTTTTTACTGGCTTTTTTGTAGGCATGATTTGAGACCTCAATAGGACAAAACAACAATACGCAAGACGACAACAAAGAGACGCTAAAAATTCAGAGAAAACAGGTATGTAAGCGGAAATAACAACGGGAATGGTGAGAACTTGAACTTTGCTAATTTAAGCTAACTTAAATTAACCAAGTTCAGCAGCAAGATGTAGGGCGAACATTTGGAATGCAATCCTTGCGGTAGGTGGCGCGTGTGAGTCAATTCACTGGTGGCCTATGTCCGGAGGTGTTGCTGTCGCTCTTGCCGACAAAAAAGGATTATACCAAATTCAGGCTATAGATCGGATGTAAAGGCTTGCAACAGCTTGAATATACAAGCTTTTTTGAGCAAGTATCTAAATTTAGAGGAACTAGCTAAAGCGCGGCAACCAGCGATGCTTCTAGCTTTTTACGCCGTTCCACGATGTCTTTGTACTTGGTCAGCTGCGTCGGATCGGCTTTTGCGGCCTCTATCACCTCGGTTTCAAGCGCTTTGAGGCGGTCAATGTGCATGCGGTTTAAGAGCGAACGCAGCTCGTGCTGAGCTTCACGCATGGCTTCTTGCGGCGACAAAGCAGCATTTGCAGAAGGTTTTGATGCATCTTTCACCGACTCATCTAGCGTTTCTTTCGGCGCTTCGGCCATCAGTTTCAGCGCAAACGACTCCAAATCTGCACCTCGCAATCCTTCTCTCAATGCGCCCCAAGGCAGCGCGCCATGGTCATGCAACTGTGCCTCTAACCACACAAACAGCGCTCCGGCAGGGGCAGGCTGTTCGCACAGCATGGCGTGGTCGTCGTGCGACATGGTGTCCCACAGGGCTGTGTTACTGATCAAAATACGCGCTGCATGGTCTGCACGACCCGTAGGTTGGCTGCGGCCATGTACGCGGGATACACCTTCCTTTACACCGAATTTTGTCCCGAATTTAGACCCTGAAAACTGACCTGAGCCGGCGTATTTATTGCCTGAGGCGCTATTATTTTTATAGTAATCTTTTTTCGATGAAAAACTCTCTACTGGGCTACCATCGGCGTTGTAGGTTTTGGCGGAGTTGTTGGAATTGTTGTAGTTGGAGCTGTAGTTGCCACCTTCACCGCCGGTGTTTGTGTATTTCGACTTGCTAGGCGGCAGCTTAGCCGCAGCCGCGCTGTCCCAAATCTCGGTCAACTCACGGGTGCTCAGTTGTACCAAATCGGCAATCTCGCCCAGTAGCTGGCGTTTGAGTGCGCCTTCGGGCATAGGGGACCACAGCGGGTTCGCATTGCTAGCAAGGCGCGAGCGGCCTTCCATGGTGTTCAGGTCGCAACCTTCTCGAGCAGCGTCGATCAAAAAGCGCGACAGCGGCGTTGCTTCGCTCACATAGCGTGAAAAAGCCTCCTTGCCAAACTCGCGGATAAAGCTGTCTGGGTCGTGTTCCGCCGGTAAAAACAGGAATTTGACGTTGCGCACATCCGTCGCAAACGGAATCGCCCCATCCAAAGCCTTACGCGCTGCGCGCCGCCCCGCAGCGTCTCCGTCAAAGCTGAAAACGACCGAATCGGTGAACCGAAACAGCTTTTGCACATGGTCTGTTGTGCAAGCCGTGCCCAGCGTCGCCACCGCGTTGGGGAAGCCCAGCTGCGCCAGCGCCACCACGTCCATGTAGCCCTCGGTCACCAGCGCGTAGCCGTGTTCGCGTAAGTGCGTGCGCGCTTCAAACAGCCCGTACAGCTCGCGCCCTTTGCTGAACACAGGTGTTTCGGGCGAATTCAAATACTTAGGCGTCCCCTCAAACAGCACCCGCCCGCCAAAACCAATGCATTCGCCTTTGACATTGCGAATCGGAAACATCATTCGGTCGCGGAACCTGTCGTAGCGTTTTTCGGTCGCCTTATCGCCATCACCATTTTCGTTATTCGTGATGATCAAACCACTCTCCGCCAGCAGCGGGTCGTCGTAGTTGGGGAACACACTCGCCAAGCTGCGCCAGCCCTCAGGTGCGTAGCCCAGACCAAATTGCTTGGCAATCTCGCCACTCAGCCCACGGCCTTTGAAGTAATCAATCGCTTTGGGTGAGTTTTTCAGGTATTTTTTGTACGCATCGCACGCTTTTTCCAGCACATCCGTCAGCGTTGCCTGCTTTTGTCGCTGTTCCGCAGCGCGGGCCCGGTCCTGCGGTGAGCCTTCTTCCTCAGGCACCTGCATGCCGTACTGCTGCGCCAAATCCTTCACCGCCTCCACAAAACTCATCCCGCCGTGGTCCATCAAAAAACTGATCGCATTGCCGTTTTTGCCGCAGCCAAAGCAATGGTAAAACTGCTTGGTCGGGCTCACGCTGAACGACGGCGACTTCTCCCCATGAAACGGGCACAACCCCATAAAGTTGGCCCCCCCCTTCTTCAACTGAACGTACCGCCCCACGATGTCAACGACATCA
>JANMTB010000054.1:0-18468 GCA_031390045.1 Polaromonas sp. | reverse complement strand
TTTGGCTTCTTTCATGAAGTCGAGCAGATGCGTAAATTCTGCCTCTGTTTCACCGGGGAAGCCGGCGATGAAGGTGCTGCGGATGACGATTTCAGGGCAGACTTCGCGCCAGCGCAGGATGCGCTCCATGTTTTTCTCGCCGCTGGCGGGGCGTTTCATGCGTTTGAGTACATCGGGGTGGCTATGTTGCAGCGGTACGTCTAGGTACGGCAGAACCTTGCCTGTGGCCATCAAGGGGATGATCTCGTCCACGCTCGGATACGGGTAGACATAATGCAAACGCACCCATGCGCCGTACTGCTCGGCAATCTCGCCCAAGGCCTGCACCAGCTCCAACATGCGGGTTTTGACGGGTTTGCCGTCCCAAAAGCCCATGCGGTATTTGACGTCCACCCCGTAAGCCGAGGTGTCTTGGCTGATGACCAGCAGCTCTTTCACACCGCCTTTGAACAGGGCATGCGCCTCAGACAGCACGTCGCCGATCGGTCGCGACACCAAATCGCCCCGCATGGACGGAATGATGCAAAACGTACAGCGGTGGTTGCAGCCTTCCGAGATTTTAAGGTACCCGTAATGCCGTGGCGTGAGCTTGATACCCGCCACGCCAAAGGAATTGGGCACCAAGTCGACAAACGGGTTGTGCGGCTTGGGCAGGTGAGTGTGGACGGCGTCCATCACCTCTTGCGTGGCGTGCGGACCGGTGACGGCGAGCACGCTGGGGTGCATTTGGCGGATCAAATTGCCTTCGGTGCCGGCGACATCACCCTCTTTTTTGGCACCCAGACAGCCTGTGACGATGACGCGGCCATTGGCGGCCAGGGCTTCGCCAATCGTATCCAAGCTTTCTTTGACAGCATCGTCGATGAAACCGCAAGTGTTGACGATGACCAAATCCGCACCTTCAAAAGTTTTGGATGTTTGGTAGCCCTCAGCGCTCAATTGCGTGAGGATTAGCTCAGAATCAGTCAGCGCCTTGGGGCAGCCTAGGCTGACGAAACCGACTTTAGGGATTGAATTTGGGGATTTGATAGGGGAAGAAATTACAGCACTCATCCCCCATTATCCCAGTATTCTCCCCGCTGGATGGCTAAACCACTTGGGTTCGTTACTTTGGTTATTATTTTGACTTCAAGCCAAACACGTTGAGCATGGTCTCGGTCTGCTTTTGCATTTGCGCCATCACTGTCCCCATCATGCCTTGCATCAGTGGGTTTTGCGGGCTCATGTACTTGGTCCAGGCCTCTGGACTGAGGTCTTTGGCCTGCTCTTTCATTTTCGACTGCATATCGGTGAATACTTGCACGTTTTTCTCTAAATACGAACCCATAAACCCTTGCATCGCGTTGCCATAAGTTCGAATAATGTTGCCCAGAACCGCTTCGGTAAACATAGGCGCACCGCCCGCTTCCTCTTCCAAAATAATCTGTAGCAAGATACTGCGCGTCAAGTCATCATTGGTTTTGACATCCACCACCTTGAATGACTCACTTTTCATGACCAAGCGCTTTACTTCTGTCAAGGTGATGTAAGCCGAAGTATCGGTGTCATACAGCCGCCGATTAGGGTATTTTTTGATCACGCGCAGGCTACTTTTTGCCACTGTTTTATCTGCTTTCGCGGATTTTGCCGCTGCTGCTTTGGAATTAGCGTTTTGAGCGGCGCTTGCAGTCGATTTTTTAGTGACCATGATTTTTTGTCTTTGTCTCTGCTTGTAAGCCGAAATAGAATCTGAATTGCAAAAAAATATTGCACTGCAGAACATTCTAGGGATGTAAAACCTGTAAAGAGCTAAGGATTACCCTGAATTGAACGTCTATTGGTGTCTATTGACACAGGAATTAAACAAAAATTGAGCTAGGTCAAGTTGCAAGTATTAAGCTAAAAACTGCAAAACACTATCTAATTAATAGCAATAAAGTTAATAAATACGTCGGCTACAGCTATTTATCACTAAATTTAATTACAAAGGAACTGTTGCACCCAGAATACTATGCCGACGAATCGCATCTATTACAAAACCGCTGCTTTTCATGTCTTGCACAAATTGGCGCAAATACTCAGCAGCAGCGTCACCTTTGCCATTTGGCAACACCATGGCTTGTTGAATTTCCATAAAGCGACCGGGCAAGAGCCGCAGACCAGCATTTTGTTTGACTTCTTCCACTAACATTTGCTTAACGCCGGCGACCACATCTAACTGCAGCGTGGTAAAGGCATTCAACACATCTGGTGCGGTAGGGGCGCGCACAATTTCTGAGTGCTTAATTTCGCGCGATAAAAATAAGTCGTAAGCGCTGCCTTTGATCACCGCGATGGTGTGACCCGACCTGTCAACTTCATCAATCGACTTCAACTTTGAATCTTGCCGAACCATGTAACCGCCCTCAATCACAACGTATGGCGCGGTAAAGGCGATGCCGTCGCCACGCAATGGGTCAATCGCAAAAAAACCAATATCTGCTCTCTCGTCTTTCACTGCTTCTACTGAATATCTGGCTGAATCAAACGATATCAACTCAACGCCAACGCCCAAGCGGCGCGCAAGTTCATGCGCCAAATCGATGGAAATACCAAACGGTTGTTGCGTCGCAGGATTGAGATTGGCCAGCAAGGCATTGCCCAAATTGATAGAAGCGCGTAAGGTGCCCGTAGGTGCAAAGGCAAGTGTTATGCTAGAAGGAGCCTGCATGCTGAACTTTCGATTAATTGCTAAACATTAAACAGAGATACAGGCAATGAATACGATGACTGTAAAGATCATTGCAATGATTGGGATATTTTCAGCTAATTCTCTACGGAATATGGTCTTAAAACCAAAAAAGCCTGTAAACCGTTGATTTATCAAGGATTACAAGCTTTAAAAAAATGGTAGGCACGATTGGACTCGAACCAACGACCCCTACCATGTCAAGGTAGTGCTCTAACCAGCTGAGCTACGCGCCTAAAAGTCTGTTCGACAATGCGAATTATAACAGGCTTAGCGTCGTCTAGCGGAGCGAACGCCCTGCACTTCTAATACTTGGCTTAAAACTTTGTTCAAACGTGCTGAATTCGTCACTTCTACGGTGAAAGTCATCACCGCGGTATCGCCACCAGTGCTGCGGTGCGACTGGGTGTTGGCCGCGATAACGTTGAGCTTGTCTTTGGAGAACACTTCCAAAATCGTTTTCAGCAAGCCTTGGCTGTCAGCGGCTTCGATGACGACATCGACGGGATAAACCTGATTCAAAGCACCAGAATTTGTTGCATTTGAATGACTTTGCGACTTGTCATTAGCCCAGGCAACATCGATAACGCGGCCTTCGTCATTAGCTTCGTTGCGCAAAACCAAAGCCTGAAAGTTGCTGCAACTCTGCCTATGGATGCTGACGCCTTTGCCTCGTGTAACAAAGCCGCCAATCGCATCTCCTGGCGCGGGCTTGCAGCATTTGGCGAGCTGGGTGAGAAGTGAGTCCACTCCGACGACCAAAACGCCGCCTGTGGGCGTCTTTTCAGCTTTGGCGCGCTTGTGCAACAACTCTTCGGTACTTAATTCTGGCGCTGGCGGTTTAAAAAACGCTTCAATTGTGCGTAACGAGTATTCGTCTTTGCCAACGACTTCAAACAGTTCGTCGGCGGATTTGAAGCCGAGTTGTAATGCCAAATCAACCAATTTGATGGCGGTTTTACCTTCACGCTGCAATAGTTTTTCAACCGCTTCACGGCCACGGGCGATGGTTTCCATCATGGCCAAGGCATTGAACCAAGCGCGTACTTTCGCTTTGGCGCGACTGCTGTTTAAATAGCCCAGATCTGCATTAAGCCAGTCACGCGACGGCCCACCTTCTTTGGCGGCGTTGATTTCAACGGTTTGACCATTTTTGAGTGGTGTGTTGAGCGGCACCATCACGCCATCTAGCTTCACGCCACGGCAGCGGTGACCGAGGTCGGTATGCACGGTATATGCAAAATCGATAGCAGTCGCCCCTTGTGGTAGATCGACCACGGAGGCATCTGGAGTAAGCACGTAAATGCGGTCGCTTAACAAAGCAGCAGAATCTGCGGCACTTAAATCACGCTCCCAAGCCAGCAACTGACGCAGTACGGCTATTTTGGCGTCGTAGTCACCAGTTGCGGACACACCAGAGTAACCTTTAGCGCCCGCTTCTTTGTAAACCCAATGTGCTGCGACGCCATGTTCGGCTTTGTCGTGCATGGCTTGGGTACGGATTTGAATTTCAATCGCTTGCCCAGCAGCATCGCGCACGACGGTATGCAAAGATTGATAACCATTCGCTTTAGGCTTAGCGATGTAGTCGTCAAACTCATCGGCAATCGGCGAAAACTGTGCGTGTACCCAGCTGAGGGCGCCATAGCAATCATCGATCTCAGCCACGATCACGCGCAAGGCTCGAATGTCGAAAACTTGGTCAAAGCCCAGCCCTTTGCCCCGCATTTTTTTAACGATGCTATAAATGTGTTTGGGACGACCTTGTACCTCGGCTTTGATGCCTTGTTTGCTTAAATCTGTCTCTAAACTTTCACGCAGCTGCTCAACGTAGTCTTCTCGTAGCGTACGTTTTTCGTCGAGTAATCGCGCGGTATCTTTGTAAATCTGTGGCTCTAGGAATCGAAACGATAAATCTTCCATTTCCCACTTGATTTGCCAAATGCCCAAACGGTTTGCCAAGGGTGCAAACACCTGTAGCGACTCACGCGCCATGCTCTCAGATACTTCTGTTTTACTTGCAGCAAAATAACGCAGTGATTGCAATCGTGAGGCTAAGCGCAGCATCACCACCCGTAAATCGCGAGAAAAAGCCAGTAGCATTTTGCGCACAGTTTCGGTGTGCGCAGCAGCTGTGGCAGTACGGGTTTGCCTCTGAACTTCCATCAGCTTGGTGGTTTCCACCGCCAGAGAAGCTAAGTTTTCATCAAACGCTTTGCTGATCACTTCTAGCGGTTTGTTTAAATGGGAGCAGGTGTATACCAAGTAGCTGGCGGCTTGCATGGCGTCAGAACCACCAATATCTTGCAAAATTTGCGAGACAGCCTTCGCGTGTGACCAAGCGTTTTCGCCGGTTTCTAACGTTGCATTGGCAAGAAAAGGTTGCGCGAAATTTTTTGCGCGCTCAAGCGTCATTGCTGCATTAACTTCAGACCTAACTACGGGAATAGTCACTGAATTTACTTCTTCAATCATTTTTACCACTGGTTATGGCTTCCCCAGTAAAAAATCAACGACTACTTCAACTTGGTCAAGTGCTACAAAGGTGGGCGCATGCCCAACTCCTGCAAACTCAACCAGCTGCGCCTTCGGGCCGCGTTCGGTCATGGCAAGCGCAGTAGCCACGGACAGCAAATCTGATTGAGCTCCGCGTGTGAGCAGAGTTTGTGCTTTTATGTTGTCATAAAGTGTCCACAGCATGGCTTCGCCTAGCTTGGTTGATTCTTCAGTCGCAGAAGTGAAAGGAACGGCCAATGCAGGGTCGTAGTGCAAGGTAAAACCTGTACCAGTACCTGTGCTTGAAGGTTTAACCATCGCTTGCGACAAAGCCAGCCATTGAGCAGGTGTATGTGGTCCAAAGCTGCTAGAGATAGCCCACATGGCATCTGCAGCCTGCTGCACGCTATCGAACTGACCCGTTTTACCGATGTATTGCCCAATGCGTTGAATGGCTGTCCATTCAAGCGCTGGGCCAACGTCATTTAAAACGAGTTTTCTGACTTTTACGGGCAATGGTAAATCTGGTTGTCCACAAATCACCATACCAATCAAGCCACCCATGCTGGTGCCTACCCAATCCAATGTTTTGGGTTGCAGCTGATTGATCAATGTAACCATATCTGACGCATATTGCGGAATGTGGTAGCCCATGGGGTCTTTGAGCCAATCGCTTTTACCACGACCAACAACATCAGGGCAAACGACGCGCACCCTGCCTGGCGCTGCGTCACACAGTGCTTGCGCTAGGACATCAAAATCTCTTCCTTGGCGCGACAAACCGTGCGCACAAATGATGACGTAATCGCAGGCTGCATCGCCCCACTGCCAATAAGCTATGCGATGCTGACCTTGCGCGTCTGGGCAATCGACAAAATTTAATGTTGGTTGGTTCATACTTTTAAACTCTCAGACTCTTCTGCGTTCATGACTTCAACGCTGCCTCGCGTCCACGCGCGACATTCACAGGCATAAGCAGCAACAAACCTGCAATAAACAACGCCGACGTTGACATGATGGCGATACGTTGATTGCCACCAGTCATCCAAGTAATTGCTCCATAGCTCAATGGCCCAATGATGCTTGCCAAGCGCGTGGCAAACGTCCACAGTCCAAAAAATTCACCGACTTGCTTGGGTGGTGCAAACATGGCCGCCATAGCGCGTCCAGCGGATTGACTACTACCCATGCAAAACCCAGCAATACCAGCGGCATACCAAAAACCGCCTTTTGTCGTGGTGATAGCTGCAATCACACAGGTCGCAATCCAGCCAACTAACGTAACACCCAAAGCAATTTTGTGGCCAACTTTGTCTTGGAAATAACCAAAACTAAAAGCCCCAACAGCAGCGGCAAGATTCAATACGAAAATGAGCACCATGGTTTCTTGCGGCAAAAAACCTATGACTTGTTCAGCATAAATCGCTGCTAACGTAATAGCGACGGCTACACCGCCTTGATAACAAACTCCACAGGCTAAAAACCACATGAAGTCTTTGTAGCGTTTGGCTTGGTTAAATGTGGTTTTCAATTGATCCAATGAGGCTTTGAAACCACTTTGACGCATCGCATTTGGGTTAGGTAATGCACGCTCTTTCAACAACCAAAAAGTAACACTAGCCGCTGCACCGTAAATCACCGCCGTGATCAGCATGGTCACTGGTACAAATTTGTCTGCGGGAATGCCATTGCTTTGCGCCCATAAGACATAACCCAAGCTAATACCCAAAGCCAGCATACCGCCGAAGTAGCCAAAGCTCCAACCCCAGCCGCTGACTTTGCCGAACGCTTCTGGACGCGCTAGCTCTGGCAAAAAAGAACCAGTTAATGACTCGCCATAGGAATAAAAAGTATTCGACAAAATGATCAACACAATTGCAAAAGCCACACTGCCTGGCCCCGCAAACGCCAAGGCAGCTGTGGCGACGACGCAAGCTATTGTGGTGAGCACCAAAAAGCGTTTTTTGGCCGCACGCATATCAGCGTAAGCACCGATACTGGGCATCGTTAACATGACGATGGCATAGGACACGCTGAGTGCTGCCGTCCATGCAAACGTGGCCCACTCGGCTTTTCCAGCGATTCCACCCACAAAATAAGCGGCGAAAACAGCGGTGATAACGACGGTGGTGTAGCCAGAATTGGCAAAGTCGTACATCGCCCAACCAAAGACCTCTCGTTTTTTAACACCGGGGTTCAGTGAATCTTGAGAAAAAAGTGCCATAGGTCAGCTCTCATCAAAAAAATCGAAACCGAAGGTGGTTTCAATCTCATTGTCGCTTACCTTTAATCAAAAAATTCAACGCGACGATTGGTCTACACAAAATTAATGTAAATGTCTTGGACGACGACCACCACCGTGCCCGGAACCGCCACCACTGCCACCACTACCACCGTAACCACGTGGCGGTTTGCCAAGCTCTAGAGAATTTACCAAAGCATCAAAACGCTCGGTAAACAATTTATCGACTTCTGCTACAACGCCAGCAAGCTCAGAGCCATCAAAATGACGCTCCATCAAGTTCACGACGTCTTGTACCAACAAATCGCGTTGCACTTGCATGATAGCAGCGGGTGTTGGGCCGACAAACAGCATCAAAAAATCGTCTCGGGAGTCATCTTCAGCGGCAGGATCGTCTTCACGGTCTTCGTCATCAAATTCGGTATCATAAAAAGTGACCTCAATCGCTGCGCCGCTCTCGGCTAGCTCGTTGAGATTCATACACATTTCATCCAGCGATTGGCGGAAATCTTCGTCGCCCGGCACGGTCCAGCACATTTGCAACAGGTGTTCTGCCGCATCAAATTTAATGCCTGGCTCCTCCTCATACGAACTAGTCGCACCATCCGTAAGAGATTTCGCACCCGCATATTTCCACAACGGCTTGAGCGCATCTTGAATTTGCTCAAATTTAACGCTGGGTAACAAGGCGACTTGGCCATGCACATGAATTTCAAAAGGGGCGTTATAGCGTGTCATAGTGGTAACAAATCAGCGAAATATGGTCTAAGGATACCGCAAATTGACGGTAATTGGCTATTTGAGATGCGAACTCCCAAATGTAAAAAACATAAAATAAGTGGGGTCTCAAATTGCTATATTCTTAATAGCATCATAGACATATAATACGCCGTCTATAAGCATATTTAGCGTTAAAAATTGAATTTGATTGGTGCCTCGAGCCGGAATCGAACCGGCACGCCCGCTATGAACGAAAGCGGCGGATTTTAAGTCCGCTGTGTCTACCTATTCCACCATCGAGGCTGTCAAGTTTTGCATGTAAATACACAAAACTGGGCAATTTGGAGGCGCAGGCCGGAGTCGAACCGACCTACTCGGATTTGCAATCCGGTACATAACCGCTTTGTTACTGCGCCAAAACTCTACCAAACGAATCAATATTTTAGCAGTTGCTTGGTATTGACCGTTTTTACCGAATACGTTTTACCGTACAGATATTACTTACAAAAAAGGGAAGCCTGAGCTTCCCTTTTTGAAAAATTGGAGCGGGAAAAGAGTCTCGAACTCTCGACCTCAACCTTGGCAAGGTTGCGCTCTACCAACTGAGCTATTCCCGCATTTCGATAGACGAATTATAGTCTATTTTTTCGTGCTTTTCTGTCTCTATGAATTAATGTCTACGAATTAATGTTTCACAGATTCTATAGGTGCAGACTGCGTTGCTGCCATGCCTGTAACAGCAGCTGCAGCTTCAACCAATGGATCAACATCTGGCAGCGGTTGTGGCATACGCTCCAAAGCCAACTCTAAGACTTTATCGATCCAACGAACAGGTACGATTTCCAAACCGTTTTTGACGTTTTCAGGAATGTCTTGCAAATCTTTGGCATTTTCTTCAGGGATCAACACGGTTTTGATGCCACCTCGCAAAGCTGCGAGTAGTTTTTCCTTTAATCCACCAATCGCAGTCACTTCGCCGCGTAGCGTAATCTCACCCGTCATCGCCACATCACCACGTACCGGAATACCTGTTAACGCAGAAACAAATGCGGTCGTCATCGCTGCACCCGCGCTCGGACCATCTTTAGGCGTAGCGCCATCAGGCACGTGGATATGAATATCACGCTTCTCAAACATCTCTTCTTTGATGCCCAAGCGCTTGGCGCGGCTACGCACCACAGTACGCGCTGCTTCGACGGACTCTTTCATCACATCGCCCAGCGAACCCGTACGCGTGATGACCCCTTTACCAGGCATGATAGCGGCTTCAATGGTCAGCAAGTCGCCACCCACTTCTGTCCAAGCCAAGCCAACCACTTGGCCAATTTGATTTTGCTCTTCAGCTCGGCCGTAGCTAAATTTGCGTACGCCCAAATAATCATTCAACGAGTCAGGTGTTACAACAACCGGTGCTTTGTATTTCTTAAGCAACAAGCCTTTGACGACTTTTCGGCAAATTTTCGACAACTCGCGCTCTAAAGACCGAACACCCGCTTCGCGCGTGTAGTAGCGCACGATGTCACGCACGGTTTCGTACGGAATCTTCAATTCGCTGGCTTTCACACCGTTGTTTGACATCTGCTTGGGCAGCAAATAGGTAATGGCAATATTGGTTTTTTCGTCTTCGGTATAACCGGCCAGACGAATCACCTCCATACGATCCAGCAAAGCCGAAGGAATGTTCATGGAGTTTGAGGTCGCGACAAACATCACATCACTCAGATCAAAATCTACTTCGACGTAATGGTCCGCAAAGGTGTGGTTTTGCTCAGGATCTAAAACCTCTAATAACGCACTTGAAGGATCGCCACGGTATTCAGTCCCAAGTTTGTCGATTTCGTCTAGCAAGAACAACGGATTACGCGTACCCACTTTACTCAAATTCGACAACACCTTGCCTGGCAAAGCGCCGATGTAGGTACGGCGATGGCCACGAATTTCGGCCTCGTCACGCATGCCACCTAAAGCCATACGGACAAATTTACGCCCCGTAGCTTTGGCAATAGATTGACCCAACGATGTTTTACCCACGCCAGGTGGACCCACCAAACACAGAATGGGCGCTTTGACTTTATCAACACGCTGCTGCACCGCGAGATATTCCAAAATACGGTCTTTGACTTTGTCCAAGCCGTAATGGTCTTCATTCAGCACCTTCTCGGCTTCAGGCAAATCGTGTTTGATTTTGGTTTTCTTCGCCCATGGCAAACCAATCAGCACATCAATGTAGTTGCGCACCACAGTGGCTTCAGCAGACATCGGCGACATGAGCTTGAGTTTTTTGAGCTCTGCTTGCGCTTTCTTCAACGCCTCTTTGCTCATTTTGGCGAGTTTGATTTTTTTGTCTAACTCGTCAACATCAGCACCCTCTTCACCATCGCCCAATTCTTTTTGGATGGCTTTGACTTGCTCGTTCAAATAAAAATCGCGTTGGTTCTTTTCCATTTGGCGCTTGACACGGCCACGGATTTTTTTGTCGACATTGAGAATATCAACTTCACGCTCGATTTGCTCGAACAAACTTTCTAAGCGTGCTTTGATGTCCGACAAATCTAGAATAATTTGCTTGTTTTCAAGCTTCAAAGGCAAGTGAGCAGCAATCGTGTCCGCCAAACGGCCTGGGTCGTCAATGCTAGAAATTGAACTCAATATTTCTGGCGGGATTTTCTTGTTGAGTTTGACGTATTGGTCAAACTGCTGCATCACCACGCGGCGCAAAGCTTCTATCTCCGGCGTTTTTTCGCCTTTGGCTGTCAGCTTCACATCTTGCGTTTCAATCGGTGTGATGTTGGCTGTGAAATGCGATTCAGCATCATCAACACGATTCACGGTGGCACGCTGTTGACCTTCAACCAACACCTTCACCGTGCCATCAGGCAGCTTAAGCATTTGCAGAATTGTTGAGACACAGCCAACATCAAACATGTCCGTCACTGACGGTTCGTCTTTGGCAGCCGTTTTTTGCGCGACCAACATGATGCGACGTTCAGCCGCCATCGCCAGTTCTAAAGCTTTGATACTTTTTGGGCGACCCACAAACAATGGAATAACCATGTGCGGAAACACCACCACGTCACGCAATGGCAACAGCGGTAAATCTAAAGGGCTAGCAGGTAATGCAATAGGTGCGGACATCAGTATCCTTCAATAAAATCTATAGTTGCGTTTCTAAGCTTTTTTAGCAGCTTCACGGTAAACCAACAATGGCGGCTTGTTTTCCAGAATCGTTGATTCATCGATCACCACTTTTGCAACATTGCTTTGGTTCGGCAATTCATACATGGTGTCGATCAGCGCTAATTCCAAGATGGAGCGCAGACCACGAGCACCAGTTTTACGTTTCAAGGCTTTTTGGGCAATCGCTTTGAGTGCAGAAGGGCGAATTTCTAAATCCACGCCTTCCATGCCCAACAATTTGCTGTATTGCTTAACCAAAGCGTTTTTCGGCTCAGTTAAGATTTGCATCAAAGCGTCTTCGCTCAATTCAGCCAACGTGGCGATCACCGGCATACGACCGATCAGCTCAGGGATGATGCCGAACTTGATCAAATCTTCAGGTTCCACTTCGTTGAACACTTCGGTGATGCTGCGCACTTCTTTGCTTTTCACCGTGGCACTGAAACCAATACCTGATGCTTCGGTGCGGTTTTCGATAACTTTTTCCAAACCTGCAAATGCACCGCCGCAAATGAACAAAATATTGGTGGTGTCGATTTGCAAAAAGTCTTGGTTTGGATGTTTGCGTCCGCCTTGCGGTGGAATACTCGCCATCGTACCTTCAATCAGTTTCAACAGCGCTTGTTGCACGCCCTCACCCGACACGTCGCGGGTAATGGATGGGTTGTCCGATTTGCGTGAAATTTTGTCAATTTCGTCAATGTAAACAATACCGCGCTGCGCCCGCTCCACTTCATAATTACAGCTTTGCAGCAGCTT
Organism: Polaromonas sp.; assembly: GCA_031390045.1. Taxonomy (GTDB): domain Bacteria; phylum Pseudomonadota; class Gammaproteobacteria; order Burkholderiales; family Burkholderiaceae_C; genus Aalborgiella. Next base: position 6,367 of record JANMTB010000054.1, on the reverse strand, counting down.
GGAGACGATGTTTTCCACGTCTTCACCGACATAGCCAGCTTCCGTCAGTGTTGTTGCATCCGCCATCACAAACGGCACATCCAACATTCGCGCTAAAGTTTGCGCTAAAAACGTCTTGCCAGAACCTGTGGGGCCTATCAGCAAAATGTTGCTTTTTGCCAACTCAACATCGTCTTTTTTCGATTTTTCTTTGTGCTGCAACCGCTTGTAATGGTTGTAGACCGCGACAGCCAGCGTGCGTTTAGCAACGTCTTGACCGATCACGTAATTGTCTAAATTGGCTTTGATTTCAGCCGGCGTCGGCAAATCACCGCGTGCTTTTCGCGCTTCTTCAGCGGCAATAACGGGTAATTCGTCACGAATAATCTCGTTACACAGCTCAATACACTCGTCGCAGACAAACACCGACGGGCCAGCAATCAGTTTTTTAACCTCGTGCTGGCTTTTTCCACAAAACGAACAAAACAGAGTTTTCTCGCCAGATGCGCCTTTTTTCTCGGCCATATAGAAGCACCTTTTTCAAATAATAAGCAATGATAACCAAAAAGGTACAGAATAGCCGGTAAATGGCCATTTATTGACCATTAATCAACCATTTAACCGCCGCTACTACAAAAGCAGCAAACGCTCAGATCAACGCTCTGTTTTAAGGGCGCTTTGTAATCACCGCATCAATCAAGCCATACTCTTTAGCTTCATCTGCCGTCATGTAGTAATCACGCTCCATATCGGCTTCAATTTTTGCCAGTGTTTGTCCTGTGCGCTCTGCGTAGATTTTGTTCAATTGCATGCGTGTTTTCAAAATTTCACGCGCTGCGATTTCAATCTCAGTGGCTTGCCCTTGGCTGCCGCCTGATGGCTGGTGAATCATGACTTTAGAGTTTGGCAATGAGAAACGTTTGCCCTTCGCGCCGGCCATCAACAAAAACGATCCCATGCTTGCAGCCATACCCGTGCACAGCGTAGACACTTCTGGTTTGATGAAGTTCATGGTGTCAAAAATAGCCATACCTGCAGAAACCGAACCGCCTGGGGAATTGATGTAAAAAGAAATGTCTTTATCAGGGTTTTCGCTCTCCAGGAACAAGAGCTGTGCTACCACCAAGTTAGCCACATAGTCGTTAACCGGACCGACCAAGAAAATCACGCGCTCTTTGAGCAGACGCGAGTAAATGTCGTAAGAGCGCTCACCACGACCCGATTGCTCGATCACCATAGGCACCATGCCCAAACCTTGAATCTCTTGTGTGTGCCCCATGGAAGGAGATTGCATCTGTGTACCGAATTGCGAATAAATATTGCTCATGTGGGCTCCGAATTAAAGAGAAAGATGTACTGTACCAAAAGAATGGTCGCTTAAATGACATGGGGCTTGTGTCCGAAAACACAAGCCCCAGTATAAATTTGTAAATCAGGTACTTATTGTTGTGCCATCAACTCGTCAAAAGTCGTGGCTTTCTCAGTCACTTTGGCTTTTGACAACACAAAATTAGTCACGTTATTTTCAATCACGATGGCTTCAACTTCCGCCATGCGGTTTTTGTCACTGCCGTACCAACGAATCACGTCCATCGGCTTTTCATAGCTGGCGGCGAGTTCTTCAATGTGGCTAGACACTTGCTCAGACTTGGCGTGCAGGCTGTTGGCTTTCACCAACTCAGCGACTACCAAGCCCAAACGCACGCGGCGCTCAGCTTGAGGCTGGAAAATGTCTTCTGGAATGGGCATTTTGTCGAAATCTTTGACGCCGCGTTGTTTCAAATCAGCGCGAGCGCCTTCAACCATGCGGTCCAGCTCAGCTTTCACGCTGGCTTTTGGCAAGTCCAACTCTGCTTTGGCGACCAAAGCATCCATCACGGATTGCTTGTTTTTAGCCAGCAAACGTGCTTTGACTTCACGCTCAAGGTTTTTCTTGATGTCTAAACGCAAACCATCGACTGTCGCGTCTTTGATGCCGAGTGATTTGGCCAAAGCATCGTTCACCTCTGGCAAATGGGCTGCTTCCAACTTCTTGATGGTCAACATGAAGTCTGCTGTTTTGCCAGCTACGTCTTTACCGTGGTAATCCGCTGGGAAAGCCAATGGGAAAGTCTTGCTCTCGCCAGACTTCATGCCACGGGCTGCTTCTTCAAATTCTTTCAACATCTGGCCATCGCCCACGATGAACTGGTAAGCCTCAGCCTTGCCGCCTTGGAACACTTCTCCGTCGATTTTGCCTTCAAAGTCAACTGTCAAACGGTCGCCGTCTTGCGCAGGTGCGTCAATCGCGCGTTGGGCAAAGGTGCGGCGCTGCTTGCGCAAAATGTCTAGGGTTTTGTCAATGGCAGCGTCCGTCACTTCAGCCGAGTATTTTTCGACTTCAGCGGTCGCCAAATCAGCGATTTTGACTTCTGGGAACACTTCAAACACCGCGTCAAAAGCCATTTGGCCTTCAGGTGCAGTTTCATTTTCAGTGATTTTTGGCTGACCTGCGACACGCAATTTGGCTTCGTTAGCGGCCACGGCAAATGCCTCGCCCACTTTGTCGTTCATCACTTCGTAATGCACCGAGTAGCCGTATTGCTGTGCCACCACATTCATAGGCACTTTGCCTGGGCGGAAACCGTTCATTTTGACGGTACGAGCGATCTTTTTCAGACGCGTATCAACTTCAGTCGCGATAACGCTGGTAGGGAGCGTCAAAACGATTTTGCGCTCTAATTTTTCTAGGGTTTCAACAGTCACAGCCATGGCGTTCTCACTTAAATGTGTCAAAAAAATAAATCAAAAACAGTTTATCGATGGTGCGCGGGGGGGGACTCGAACCCCCACATCCTTGCGGACGTCAGGACCTAAACCTGGTGCGTCTACCAATTTCGCCACCCGCGCATCGAAAAACTCAAAACTTTGCAGCTTGATTGGTTACAAGCGTGCCCTCAAAATTGGTTAGCTCTCTATTTTAACCTGAGAGTTCGGGCTAGTCATGTGCGACTGAAACTTAACACTAAACTATCCCCATGCCAACCCCACAAAAAGCAGAACCAATCACCCACTACGAGAACTTCCCCGTAGCCAGCTGGCTCTGCCCGCCCCATTTGCGCCCTCCCATAGCCGCGATTTACTGGTTTGCCCGCACCGCTGACGACCTTGCAGACGAAGGCAACCCCACCGCAGAGGAGCGTTTGAACGACCTAGAAGCCTTTCGAACCGATTTAGTAGCAGCGTCAAAAAACGCGCCAAACGCATCATTTGCATCAACCCGCTGGCCGCACATCTTCACCCCTTTAACCGCCGCCATCGCCAAATTCTCGTTACCTATCAAGCACTTAGACGACTTACTCAGCGCCTTCGAACAAGACATCCGCAAAACCCGCGATGGCCTAGGCTACAAAACCGAAGCTGAACTACTAGATTACTGCACCCGCTCCGCCAACCCCGTCGGCCGCCTGTTGTTACACCTCTATGGCATCACCGATGCAAAGGCGCTGAGCTACAGCGACGACATCTGCACCTCCCTGCAACTCATCAACTTCTGGCAAGACATCAGCCAAGACATCCCACGCAGCAGGTTTTACCTGCCAGAAGACGCCTGCGCCCAGTTTGGCGTCAACCGCGCAGACTTGATGAGCTTAAAACAAACTAAAAATACTACTGATTTGATAGCAGATCAGGCAACAAATACGCTGGCTATGATGCAAAAAGGCTCTAAATTAGTCCATTTAATCCCCGGCAGAGCCGGCTGGGAGCTCAGATTCGTCGTTCAAGGCGGATTGCGCATCTTGGACAAAATCAAAGCGCTGGATTATGCGATGCTGGTTAAGCGCCCCAAGCTGTCAAAGCTGGATTATCTGATGATTGGGTGGCGGGCGCTGTGGATGTAGTAAAAACGGGATTAAATATGAATCTAACCGGCGTATTTATTGCCTAAGCAGCTATTTTATTTATAGCAAAATTATCATTTATCCGTACCATTAAATCAATGTAACAATACTGCCCATGACCCCTGAGCAATACGTCCAAGAGAAAGCTGCCGCTTCTGGCAGCAGTTTTTATTACGCTTTTCTGTTCCTACCCAAACCCCGCCGCGCGGCGATTACGGCGTTTTATGCGTTTTGCCGGGAGGTGGACGATGTGGTGGATGAGATGGTGGACCATGGGGTGGCAGCTACTAAGTTGGCTTGGTGGGCGGCAGAGGTGGATAAATCCTTCAAAGGCAATGCGACGCACCCCGTCATGCAGGCGCTGATCCCGCATTGCGCGATTTACGGGATCGAACAGCGGCATTTGCAGGCCGTCATTGACGGCTGTCAGATGGATTTGAACCAGACGCGTTACCTTGATTTTGCGAGTTTGCAGCACTATTGCCACTTGGTCGCCGGTGTGGTGGGCGAGGTTGCGGCGAAGATTTTTGGGCAGACGGACCCGACGACGACGGCTTATGCACACAAGCTGGGGCAGGCTTTCCAACTGACCAACATCATCCGCGACGTGGGTGAAGACGCACGCCGTGGACGGATTTACCTGCCGATGAGTGAACTGCAGCAGTTTGACGTGAAAGCGCACGAGCTGCTGAAATACGATGTCAAAACAGTGCTGCCAGATTTTCAGCCACGGTTTGCAAGATTGATGACGTTTCAAGCGCAGCGGGCGCACGGTTTGTACGAGGAAGCCATGCGGATGCTGCCATCAGCTGACTTTCGCACCCAAAAGCCGGGTTTGATGATGGCGAGCATTTACCGCAGCTTGCTGCGCGAGATTGAGCGCGATAACTTTGCGGTGATGACGCAGCGCATCAAGCTCACGCCGCTGCGCAAAATGTGGCTGGCTTGGAAGGTTCAGGCACTTGGCCGCATCTAAAAACATTGCCATCGTTGGCGGCGGCTGGGCGGGCATGGCGGCTGCCTTAGCTGCCACGCAGGCGGGGCACCATGCTACTGTTTTTGAAGCATCTCACGCTCTAGGCGGACGGGCTAGGATTGTTTCCGGTTCGCATACAGCGACATTGCCATACGGCACACCCGTTGCGTTAGACAACGGCCAGCACATCCTCATCGGTGCGTATTCTGAAACCTTGAAACTGATGCAAACCGTGGGTGTGAACCTTGAAAACGCGCTATTACGAATGCCGCTGACGCTGCAATACCCTGACAAAACGGGCTTAAAACTCCCCGATTGGCCTGCACCATGGATCGTCGGATTAGACGCAGCTTGGGGCATTGTGACTGCAAAAGGCTGGACTTGGGGGGATAAGCTTGCTTTGCTACGCGCTGCATCGGGCTGGCAAAGAGCTGGATTTACCTGCTCGCAGCACCTCAGCGTCTTGCAGCTTTGCCAAAAATCTAACCCTGCCATAACTCCCAGAGTCATGGCTGAGCTGATTGAGCCGCTGTGCCTTTCGGCACTCAACACACCGATGGCTGACGCCAGCGCGCAGGTTTTCCTGCGGGTGTTGCAAGATGCGATGTTCAGCCCCAGTGTGCAAATTGACAGCAAAACATCTTTCGGCAGCGCCAATTTATTGATTCCCAAACGTGATTTGTCCAACCTCTTCCCCCACCCCGCCGCCGCTTGGCTGGTCAGACACGGTGGCAAGGTGCTTTTAGGGGAACGGGTTGAATCGGTTGATTACAGCCCTGCTGGATGGCAAGTGACTACGAATAGCGTTGCAACTGCGAAACAGACGTTTGACGCTGTGATATTGGCCGGATCTCCCTCCAATATGGTCATAGCCGTCATAAATATTGCCTATTCAGCTACAAATAACATAGCAAAAGAGTTAGAGCATTTAATGCGACGCGAGGTTCTGACGTGGCAAAGCAGTGTAAACGCGCTGCGATATGAAGCGATTGCCACCGTTTACGCCTACTCAAAAGGCGCGAAGTTGTCTCAGCCGATGTTGGCTTTGCGAAGTGATACGCCCAGCGCTGGGAAAAACCCAGCCCAGTTCGTTTTTGACCGTGGGCAGTTGGGTGGCGAAGCAGGTTTGCTAGCCTTCGTCATCAGCGCCAGCCAAGGTGAGCGTAAAGAGCTGCAGCGCCAAGTCATCGAGCAAGGCAAAACGCAGCTGAACCTGCCCGATTTGCAACCCATTCAAACCATCATAGAAAAACGCGCCACCTTCGCCTGCACACTAGGCCTGCAGCGCCCCAGCAACCAAATCGCCCCAGGTTTGCTGGTGTGTGGCGATTATGTCGCTGGGCCGTATCCTGCGACGCTGGAGGGGGCGGTACGCAGTGCGATTCAGGCTGTAAAGTTGATTTAAATCACGTAGTGAATCGTTAAGTGGGTATTCGCCCCACCACCCGCAATTGTTTGTCTTGTGCGCGCAGCACCACAATCTCGCCTTGAGCTGCGCCGCCGCCCGTGATGTCTTGAATGTTAAACATAT
>JANMTB010000042.1:0-14050 GCA_031390045.1 Polaromonas sp. | reverse complement strand
TACACACGTGTACACACGCCACGGCGCTGTGGCGAGTTCTGCATAGCAGGACTCTTGGACTTGACGGTCTCGACCTCGCGTCCTTGTCGAATTAACTGATTAATGGTTGGCACTGCAACATCCTAAAAATAAAAACGTTCCCAAACGTGTGGAAATAACACCTTCTTCACTAGAATTTTCGTGAATCTACGAAGACGGCAACCCCTTCGGCAAATTCCGAAAAGCCTTCTAGTATAGCAGTTTTCCTGAATTTGTGCGGTTTTTTACTTAATCCACAAGCGCATCGCGTCCCACACCCGACCCAGCAAACCCGCTTGCGCGACGCCCTCTAGTGCTACGAGCGGTACATCAAGCATAGGTTGGTCGTCCATGGACACCTTCAAAACCGCCGTTTGTTGGCCCTTTACCAAGGGCGCGAGCAAGGGGTCAGCTCTTGAAATGCTGGTTTTGATCTTGGCGGCGCTGCCTGCGGGCACGGCGACCACAATCGCCTCGTTGCGACCCAGTTTGACGGTGTTTTCTACGCCTTTCCAGACTTTGGGTGTGACGACAGCTTGCCCTGCGTCGAACAATTTGACGGCTTCAAAGGCGGTGTAGCCCCAATTCAAGAGTTTTTGTGCCTCGTTGGCGCGCTCATTTTCGCTGTTTGTTCCTAGTACGATGGCCAACAAGCGGCGACTGCCAGGCGCGGTGCCGACGCCCAAGCCCGCAAACTCACGCTTGGCGGTAGCGATCAGACAATAACCCGCAGCCTCGGTGTGGCCGGTTTTCAAGCCATCGACGGTAGGGTCGCGGAAAAGCAACAAGTTGCGGTTGCCGTCGTTCGTCGTTGGAGTACCTAGGTAGCGGTATTTTTTGATCGCGTAGTAACTGGTGTATTGGGGGAAATCAGCCATCAGCCTAGTGGCCAATACACTCAAATCACGCGCGGTGGTGGTGTGACCTGCTTCGGTCAAGCCCTCTGGGTTTTTGTAAGCTGTGCTTTTCAACCCCAAGACCTTGCCCTGCTCGTTCATCAGCTGTACAAACCGCTCAACGCTACTGCCCACGCCCTCAGCCAAAGCAACCGTGGCGTCGTTGCCCGACTGCACAATCATGCCTTTGATCAAATCTTCCACCGGCACCTGCATGGTGGGATCGATAAACATGCGCGAACCCGGCATTTTCCAGGCGCGGGTGCTGACGGGTAGCGTCTGTTTCAGGTCGATTTTCTTGGCTTTGAGCGCGTCAAAGACCAAATAAGCCGTCATCAGCTTGGTCAACGATGCGGGCTCGATGGGTGAATCGACGTTTCTAGCGGCCAAAATTTGATTCGCAGTGACATCAACGAGCAAATACGACTTGGCGGCAACTTCGGGCGGTGCAATGACTGATGCAGGCATTTGTGCATGTACTGACACGCCAGTGAATGAAATCAGGAGAAAAGTAGCGCTCAACAGCGCTTTTTTGAGTGAATGTGACATGAGAGGCTTCAAAATAGGTGAAATGGGAACGTCAATTTTGCTATATTTTTAATAGCTATTTAGGCAATAAATACGCCGGCTAGATGAGTTTTTTTCTTCAAAATACATCAAAAGTCGAGTTTGGCAGTTTTTAAACAAAAATACCAATTAAATCAACCAGTTATATCAATTTATCGGCCAATGCTTGTCGGCAACACCAGACGTTCGACGACTTGGCCGTTTTTCAGGTGCGATTCGACGATCTCTTCAATGTCGTGGTTATCAACAAAGCTGTACCACACGCCTTCTGGATAAACCACCGCCACCGGGCCGCCAGCGCAACGGTCTAGGCAGCCCGCTTTGTTCACGCGAACTTGCCCGACACCACTCAAACCAGCGTCTTTGACAAGTTTTTTGCATCGATCAAAACCCTCTTGTGCGTGATGCTGAGCGCAGCTGTTTTCGCCACTTTTGCGCTCATTGAGGCAGAAAAAGATGTGCCGTTCGTAGTAAGGTAAATTATTTTCAAGCATGTTGTATTTTAGTAGTCACGGCTTTCAACATAGCGTTAATTGACAATTGGTTTCGAAATTCGCACCATCACGTAGGCCACAGCAACATACGGCCACAACCAACCCAGCCACTGCACCACGCCATGAAAGCGAATAAACCGACCTTGCTCCCACGTTTGCAAGGTTTGCGCGAAATACACACTGGCGGGCGCTAAATTCAGCACAAACAGCTGAACAACCAAGGCCAGCAACAGCAAAGCAATGCAGCTTCGGGCCGACAAAAACAAGCACATCACGCCCACTGCAGCTGCCCCCATCAAACCCAACTTAACCGGCAGCGTTAACCAAGCCAGCGCATGGTCTGGGCCATACGTTAAGCCGGCCGATATAGCTGTAGCCAAAATAGCAATTACCAATAATGTTATCAAAAATATAGTTTTTTGTACAAAGTTACGCAACACAGAATAAGCCATCAAGACTGGAATTAACGCCCCCAACAGCACGCACAGCAGTACAGCGCCGGGCAAGAGCGGCTGCAGCTCGACCGTGCGCATCGGCAGCCACTCTAAAAAGGGCGTGTCCGACAAGGCTGCGCCCAATGCGGTTTCCACCCGCTCTAGCACCTGCCCCAACCCCAAAGGTACAGAAGCAGGGAAAAACAAAGCAACTGGCCATAAAGCCAACAACACCAATGCGCCGCGCGCTTGAGTCACAAACCACGTGCGGCGAAAATGACTCCAACGGTCGATGGCGCCCAGTCTTTCCAAACGCAAAGCTGTGACTCCCCCCAACCAGCCACCGAAGGCATTGAGCCATAAATCAACATTAGACGCTCTCCGTGACGGCAGGTAGCTCTGCAAACCTTCTAGGCAGATGGCGAGTAACAAGATGAGGAAAGTGACTAAAACGACGGCAAACTTGCCATTTCCGGTGCGAAGTGCGGTTAAAACGCCCAAAAACCCCAGAGGCGCATAACCGGCGATGTTGATCAGCACGTCAAACCAGGTCCAATACTTGGGAAGTGGTTGCGTCAAATACGCCCAAGGCAGAACGCCCGGGTTGCGCCAAGTGTCGAAAGGGTAAAGACTCGCGTAAACCACCAATGCTATGTAAAACAAGGCCAGTGGCCAAGCAGAGGTTTTGCGTGTGTCTTTGGCAGTCAAAGCTTTAACCGGTTTTGAATGACTTAGAAAGGTTTGACCACGACCAAAATCACCGCGACCAACAGCAAAACAACCGGCACTTCGTTGTACCAGCGAAACCACACGTGGCTGCGCTTGGAGGTGTTGGTTTCTAGTTTTTTCAGTAAACTGCCGCAGCTGTGGGTGTAGCCAATTGCCAATAACACCACGGCCAGCTTGGCATGCATCCAATACTGCCCACTTCCTTCCCCAGTATTGCGCCCAATACCATAGCCCAGCCACAGCCAAACGCCCAAGGCAACAGCGGGAAACGACAAGATCACCGTGAAGCGGTACAACTTGCGTGCCATCAACAGCAGGCGCGCGCGCTCTGCGCTTGAATCTGCAGGCACTAATGCTAAATTGACAAAAAGACGCGGCAGATAGAACAAACCTGCAAACCAACTAGCGACAAAAACAATGTGAAGAGCTTTGATCCAGAGCATGCTTTTTTCTTCCTTTTTCTTTCTTTTTTTTTACAAGAATACTTTTTTAAGAATGCGTCTCGGTCATCGCTTCGTCGTCAAGGTGCGACGTGTCGTTCCAGCCGACCAAGGTCAAGCCAGCTGGCGTCCACAGCAAACGGTTGATGACGGCATTGCCCAGCGCCCAAGAGCGTGGGGCTTGGATACTTTGGCCAGTGGCAGCGCGGTACAGCACATCCATCACCCCGCCATGTGCGACCACTGCGATTTGCTCGCCCGGGTGTTGTACGGCCAAGGCTTCAACGCAGCTCAAAATTCGCGTGCGAAACTGGCTCAAAGATTCGCCACCCTCTGGGCAATAATCCGGCTCGCGCAAGCGCCAGCGATTGGCGTCTTTGGGGTGCGTTTGCATCACTTCGTCAAACGTTTTACCTTCGAAAATGCCAAACGTGCGTTCGCGCAAACCCACATCTGCCTTCACCGTTAAACCCGTGTTGTTGGCAACCGCTTGTGCGGTGTCAAACGCACGGCTCAAATCGCTGCTGTAAATGGCGTGAACAGGTTCGCTGTCGTGGCTTTTACCGACGGCTGCGCCTAATCTCAGCGCTTGATCTCTGCCGCGTGCATTCAACGCAATATCGGTATAACCTTGAATGCGGACATCCACATTCCAAGCGGTTTCACCGTGGCGGATGGCCAAAATACGGGTCGGTTCTTGCATGGGCTTCAACGTCATGTTCATCGTCATTGGCGCTGCTGTAGTCATTAGAGTTGAACGACTTGCAAACTAGGCGAACCTGCAAACGAAGGGGCAGGAAACTCGTCCGCATCAAAGGCTTTGTCACCTTCAGGGTCAGCCACACCCGTTGCTTTGAGGCCTTTGAAATCAAACTGCTTGCCATCCATCAAATGTGACGGCACGACATTTTGCAGGGCGCTGAACATGTTTTCAATCCGTCCTGGGTATTTGATTTGCCACTCGCGCAGCATGTTGCCCACCTGTACGCGCTGCAGGTTTTGCTGGCTACCGCACAGGGTGCACGGAATGATAGGGAACTGCTGCTGCGCTGCCCAGCGCACGATGTCTTTTTCGTTCACATACGCCATGGGGCGAATGACGACGTGTTTGCCGGTGTCGCTCACCAACTTTGGCGGCATGCCTTTGAGTCGGCCGCCAAAAAACATGTTCAAAAAGAAGGTTTGCAGCATGTCGTCGCGGTGATGGCCCAGCGCAATTTTTGTCGCGCCCAACTCTTCGGCCACACGGTACAAAATACCCCGACGCAAGCGGCTGCACAGACTGCACATGGTTTTGCCTTCGGGGATCACGCGTTTGACGATGGAGTACGTGTCTTGGTTTTCAATGTGGTACGGCACGCCCAGCTTTTTCAGGTAATCGGGCAGGATGTGCTCAGGAAAACCGGGTTGCTTTTGGTCCAGATTGACGGCAATCAAGTCGAAATGAATCGGCGCGCGCTGCTGCATTTTGATCAAAATATCCAGCATGGCGTAGCTGTCTTTGCCGCCAGAGACGCAGACCATCACTTTGTCGCCTTCTACAATCATGTTGAAGTCCACAATCGCTTGGCCGACGTTGCGGCACAGGCGTTTTTCTAGCTTTTGCGATTCCAGCTCGATTTTGCGTTCAATTTTTTGTTCTGCTTTTTTGTCGACGACTACTTCATCGTCTATCCATACTGCGCTCATAATTTTCTCCAAATTTCAGTCATTGGGGCGGATGAATTCACCACTGCCCCGTTTCAATGCGAATCGCCACTTCGCAGTCGTCAAATATCTCTAATTTCGCTATTTTCACCCGCACGCCCAGCACGCCGGGCAGCTGCATCAGGCGGTGGCTGAGTTTGCCGATCAGGCTTTCCAGCAAATTCACGTGCTCAGCCGTGCATTCACTGATGATGATTTGCCGCACCTTGCGATAATCAAGCACGTGGTTGATGTCGTCGTCACTTGGCAGCAGCGGCTGCGAGCCTTGGTTCAGCTCAGCATCGACCTGAATCGGTTGTGGCACCAACTTTTCGTGCTCCAAAATGCCCAAGCTGGTGTTGAAACGCAAGCCTGTCAGCGTCAAGATCTGCCGTCCTTGGACATTGAGAGGATTATTTTTATTCATTTTGACTCATTTCGACGTATCCATCAGCGAAAAATCACGCGCAAAACGCATCAAATGTTGCCCTCCGTCAACCAACAAGGTCGTGCCGGTGATGGAGCGGTTTTCCAGCGCAAAACGCACGGCATCCGCCACATCTTGCGGGGTGGATGAGCGCCCCAATGGCGATATTTTGTGCAGTTCTTGAAACTTGGCATCGCTGATCATGTGGCTGGTCAGCGTCAGCCCCGGTGCCACGCCAACCACGCGGACCACGGGCGCAAGCTCCATCGCCAGCATGGTGTTGGCGGCTTCTAAGGCGGCTTTGCTCAGGGTGTAGCTGAAAAAATCGGGGTTTTGGTTCCACAGTTTTTGGTCTAGCAAGTTCACCACCGCGCCCTGCGCCTCTGCCTCACCTGCGGTTTTACGCGCTGCAATATGTTCATGCAGCGCCTGCGACAGTACAATCGCCGCGCCCGTATTGGTGACCAAATGCTTGTGCATCGCGCTGTAGCTGAAGGTTGATGCCGCATCATGCTCAAATATCGCAGCGCTGTTGACCACCGCATCGACGTGGCCAAATTGATTGACAACACGCCCTAACAGAGATCGCACAGCCTCTTCATCACTCAAATCGCACTGAAATTTAGCGTGATGCGGTATATTTACCGAATTTACTTCCATTTTAGAGGTATTTTCAGCTATAGCCGGCGTATTTATTTCTAAAGCAGCTATAGTATTTATAGCATCTTGCTCGCTAGACCGATAATGCACCGCTACCCGCCAACCGTGTTTCGCCAGTGTCAGCGCGATCTCGCGCCCCAGCCGCTTGGCAGCGCCGGTGACTAAAACCACAGGTGCATTAGATGCTAATTGGGAAGTTGATGACATGCAGGACAATAGCGCTTGTTTTGGAAAATACACCCATTTTAACGATGCCCCCTGCCCCACCGTCTAAGGTCGCCCCTTCCGTTCTACAAAGCCACATTGAAACCGTCATTAAAAACAACGGTGGCTGGCTGCCGTTTGACCGTTTCATGGAACTGGCGCTGTACGCGCCCGGCTTGGGCTACTACGTGAATGATCTGCGTAAATTTGGGCTTTTCCCCACTAAAGATATTGAAGCAGGCAGCGATTTCGTCACCGCCCCCGAATTAACGCCTTTATACGGACAAACCTTGGCAAAACAAGTCGCCCAAGCGCTACAACACACCCAAACCACCGAGATTTGGGAGTTTGGTGCAGGTTCGGGCGCGCTGGCGCTGCAATTGTTGAGCAGCTTAGAGCAACTCGGCCAAACCGTGACCCGCTACACGATTGTTGATTTGTCCGGCTCGCTACGGCAACGCCAGCAAGAAATTTTGGCTGCGTTTGGTGACGCAGTACGTTGGGCGAACGAGCTGCCTGATGCCATACAAGGCGTGGTGGTGGGCAACGAGGTGCTGGATGCGATGCCGGTGAAGCTGCTGACGCGCGTCAAAAGTAACTGGTATGAACGCGGCGTGATCGTTAAAGCAGATGGCACTTTTGATTGGCAAGACCGTCCTACCGAGTTACACCCTCCTCTAGACATTGAAGGCGAACACGACTATTTGACCGAAATTCACCCCCAAGCCGAGGCGTTTATGCGGACCTTGGCGCATAAATTGACCAGCAGTCAACAAGGTGGTGCGGCATTTTTCATCGACTACGGCTTCCCCGAAGCCGAGTATTTCCACCCGCAGCGCTACATGGGCACCGTCATGTGCCACCAAGGGCATCAGGCCGATGGCGACCCGCTGGATCAAGTCGGTCGCAAAGATATCACTGCCCACGTCAATTTCACCGGCATCGCCTTGGCAGCGCAAGATGAAGGTTTGAACGCGCTGGGCTACGCCAGCCAAGGGCGGTTTTTACTGAACTGCGGTTTGCATTTGGCGCTTGAAGGCGCAGATTTGCCGAACCGAGCCAACGCGCTGAAACTCATCAATGAGCATGAAATGGGCGAATTGTTCAAAGTGATTGGCTTTTGCACCGGCGAGCCGTGGGATACCATCGGTTTCAGCGCGGGTGACCGCACCCACACCTTGTGAGGTACTTACTATGATGCTCCGCTGGGTTTTCTTCGCCATCCTTGCTGTGTTGCTCATCAGCTGGCTGTTTTCCATGCGTTTGCCGTGGCTGGAAAAACTGGGTTGGACCAAATTGTGCAGCCACTTGTCGGTGCGCCTCTTTGGCCGCGTCTGGCGTGTGCCGGTTACCTATGTGGTTCTTTTGGCGACAGCGGCATATGTTGGAGTGCGACTAGTGCAGTCATGGTGGTCATGATGTCAGAGCAATTTGAATGGCTAAAGGAAACAGCCAATCAACGCTCTCGCATAGGAACACCCAACTGCTTGAGATAGGCTGCCACCTCGGGTGTCAATGCGCCACCCACACGCGCTCTTTCCGTCAATTCTGCGGCATCCGCCATTTGCCCTTGGTTGGCAAGAGATATCGCTGCGGCCAGCATCCATCGCGCTTCGTTGGGTCGCAGTCTCAGAGCCATCACATAAGCCGCAACCGACTCTGCGTGACGCCCCAAACGCTGCGCGGCGTTGCCCCGCATAGCCCAAACATCCGCATTTGTAAATAAAACCGGCTCCAACCTTGTCAGCATCTCTAGCGCTTCTCTGACCCTTCCCTGCGCCATCTCCATACGCGCCAACTCACGCGCCAGCGAGGCCAGCATTGACTTATTGCCAGCGGACGGGGAGGCAAGGTTTGTACGCTCTGCAGTCACCAGTGCTTCACGCGCTAGGCCAATAGCCTCTTGATGGGCACCCGAGTTCCAAAGACTCTGCGCCTGCGCTAACGCCTCCGTCGCTGGAGATGGCCGCGAGGCGTTTGTTGGCACTTCTGAGACTGCAGCTGCGGCAGTCGGCGCGCCATTCGCGGGGCGCTCAACAACGGGACGGGCGGGTGCAGCGACAGCTGGGTTTGAAGTCACATTTAGTTTTGATGCCAGTGGCACAGGGCGGTCTATTTTCAAGGGCGCATCAGTGGGCGCAACTGACTCAGTTTTAGGCAGCTTTGCGGCGGCAGCAGGAAGTGCTGGGGCGATCGACGGCGTCGCGAACCGTGGCACAATTTTGCCAGGTATGGCAGGTGCAGCGACCACCACCGCTTTTGGCTGGACCGGCGAAGGCGCAGGCTCTGGCGTCACGACAACCGCTGGTTTGCTATTTATGGGTATTGCTGGCGCTGCGGGTACAACAGCGGCTGGTGCAGTCGTAGGCGCTATCGGCGCAACGGCAACAGGCTGCACTGTTGCCGGTGCTAGCGCTGCAACCACGACAGGCGGTATGGGTGCAGGCGGTACTGGTACAGGAGCGGGCGCTACCACTGCCACAGCAACTGAAGGGACGGGTATTGATACTTGTTTCGCTTGATCCACCGGCCGCTGCGTGGATTGGTTTTGCGACAGATACCACCACCCACCTGCAGCCGCACTGAACACCAGTGCCGTGAGCAAGACCGCCATCAGCACAGCGAAAGAGGTTGAATTTTGTTTGCGTTCGGCTCCGACAGAATAATCGATTTTCGAAGCATCGCGCGTCATACCTGTACGCGACTCCCAAGATTGAACCGGCGTCGCACCATCCGCCTGCCGACGATCCAGGTCGCGCAGCATTTTATTAATCACACTCATTGCAACCCTCCGAAATGATCATCCCGATTTTGTCTGACGATCCCGCTCGAGTCACGGGGCTTCTTACGACGCCAGCTACGCCACCACGACACCGACACCGGCGCTGGCGTTGAAGCCACCGGCATCCGCACACCCGGTGTGTCGGCTGCCGCGATGCGTACGTGGCGCACAGTCACACGGTGCAGATCCTCGCCATACGCCAACATCAAACATTTGTGTGCCAATATATTGACCAGCCTCGGCACACCACCGGTAAGACCAGCCAGCTCCAACGATGCATCAGCATCAAAAACCCTGATGTCGGTGGCATCCGTCAATGCGGCTGTGGCCAGCCGATGCGCCAGATAGCCCGACACTCGATTTTCCGCCATCGGCCCCAGGTACTCACTGAAGGTGATGCGCTGCAATAACTGTCGAATTTCGGGCCGGGCTAGCTTCTCATCAAGCTCAGGTTGTCCAATCAACACCAACTGCAACAGCTTGCGTTTTTCCGTCTCCATGTTCGATAGCAAACGCAGGCTCTCCACCGTACGAATCGGGATGGCCTGGGCCTCATCAATACACACCACCACGCGCTGCCCAGCCTCTGCTCGCAGCATCAAAAAGTCACGCAAGGCATTGAATACTTTGTGACGGCTTATCGGGGGTGCTATTTCAACGCCCAACTCCGTGATCAAGCCCATGAGCAAATCATCAGGACCCATATCCGGGTTGGGGATATAGGCGGTGACACATTCGCCCTGCAGGGTTTTGAGCAGCTGACGGCATAAAACCGTCTTGCCACACCCCACTTCACCCACAATTTTCAGGAAACCTTCGCCACTGCGAAGCGCCACCAACAGCATATTGAGTGCAGCCTGCGTGCCTTCGTGTGGATAGAAAAAGGCGCTATCCGGAGTTATCGAGAACGGCGCCTCGCGCAATGAAAAATGCTGTAAATAGATCACTTCACTTGGCTTTTTGGCTTGCTGCTATCCACCGAGCCATCGATACGAACGACGCGCGCGCGCGCAGTATCCATATCGTCCAAGACCGCTCGCGTGCGCAGGGTTTGAGCTTCCCAATCCTGCGCTGTGCGGATGATGGTGGGCTTGATCAGTACCACCACTTCTTTTTTGCGCCCGGTATTAGCACGGTTTCCCAAAAGCTGGGACAGCAACGGAATTTCGCTGGTTCCAGGCAGACCAGACGATTTGCGATTCGATTCAATCTGCATCAAACCACCGATAGCCACAATATTGCCATCCAATATCCGGACCAATGTGTCGGTCTCGTTGACACTAGTAGACGCCAACGGCAAGCGGAAATTGCCACCAGTACCCAGATCGATTTGCTTGGTTTTTTCCTGCACGGTCGTCACAGAGGGATGGACGTGCAGCATGATGTTTTTACCCTCGTCGATTTGAGGTGTTACATCAAGAGAAATGCCGGAAAAAAACTGCGTCAATGTCAGCGTAGGCGGTGTCGTCGTACCCGTTGAGTTGGTACCGGAATTCGAAGTCGTTCCGCTGGTTACGCCAGTCACAAAAAAATCTTCCACGCCAACTTTCAACACGGCCTTCTGGTTGTTTAAAGTCGCAATGCGGGGACTGGACAATATTTGCACATCGCCCTGGGTTTCCAGGAAGCCAAGCACCGCCTGAAAACCCGTCGTGGCAAACGCAAGGCCAAAAAGGCCTGCCCCCGTTGCCGGAAGCGAAACACTGTCAACCAGCAAAGCAGCCGCATTCGCGAAGCCTGGAAGATTGGCCTGAGACCCATTGATCAAGGTGTTGCCGCTGCCACCACTGAGTAAGCCCAACGAACCCGTTGCATCTTTGCCTTTTCTCAGACCAGACCAGTCAATGCCACTCTGGAAACCATCACGCAATTCGACCTCGACGATTTTTGCCTCCAACATGACCTGTCGCTCAACAGCGATCTGTGCTGCTTTGAGAAATTTTTCGACTTGGCGCAGCTCGTCTGGCATGGCGCGCACCGCCAAGATACCCGCCTGTGGGCTGGTGATCACACTGCGGCCTTCACCGCTGCCGATCAGTCCACGCGCAGCGCCTGCGATCTCCGCCCAAAAATCTGTTTTGGATGTTGTCACCACACGGCTGCCGTCCGACTTTTGCTGAGCGCCTGCTGCACCTGCCGCACCAGCAGCACCTGAAGGTGCGCTTTGCGCAGAGGCATCAGACGCCACGCGCAACTCGCTGCTTCCTGTACGTTGCGAATGCGGGTAATTGACGTTGAAAATACGTGTCTGCAATGTGGGCGCATAGATGGTAATGCGTCGGCCTTCCACCTTGAAATCATAACCATACACATCGCGAATAGACTCTAGCGCCTCAATCACTGAAACACCGCGCAAAGTCACAGAAAGTGTTCCTGCGACATCTGGGTGCAACAACATGCTGTAGCGTGTGTCTGCAACGATGGCCAGGAACACCTCGCGCGCTTGCGCATTGTTCACCAGCAGATCGATCTTGGGCTCAGCTGCCAACGGCACTGCTGGGGGTGCCGGCTCTGCAAGCGCTTCAAAAATACGGGATGGAACGGCGACAGGCTTGGGCGCGGAAAGTGATGACAAATCTGCCCGAATCGCCTCACTCACATCAGGTATGCGTATCGCCCGATCGGACGCACAACCAGCGAGCAAGCCCACGCCGATAGCAACGCACAAGCTGGTTATGGCGAAAGTCCTTGTCGGCAATGCGCGCCCGAACGGTGTAGATTTTGGAGTATCGATCATTGCCATATTAATTACTTTTGGAGTCATTGGTAGAACCTTCACGGTTGAACATTGGCGCAATTTGCTGCCAGTGACGATTTTTTGGAATTTGCCAGGCATTCTGGCTTCGCTGCTACTGCTGTCGATGTTCGACGTTGAATACCCGCAAATCTAGGCACCTTGTACAACACGCCCCCCTCACGGAACCAGACTTCGGTCTCACTGATGCGCTCAATACGCGCCTTGCCCAGCTTTTCCCCTTGAGCGTAAAGACGCATGCCGACTGCCAGGTAAGGTCGCCCTTCTCGCACAATAACAGTCAAAGCACCCGTGTCAACGCTCAAAAATTTACCCGAAGATGCAGCAGCGCCAGCAACGCCGCTTTGAGCCGGTGGCAATGTGGGATCCCGCCGATTCTGCGCACCCGCTTGACCGAGTGCGAAAAACAACGCCAAACCCATGAGCACACTCACCGCCATCGCTCTGCTCGAAGCTGATTTGCCCCACACCATCATGGCTCCACCCCTATCAAATACAACTGCAGCGTCAACTCGGGAGGCAGCTTCTCACTCTTAAGCCGCATCGTTCCCCAGCGCACATGCGGCAGCAGCTTTTCCAGTGTCTGCACATAGCGTGTTAAATCCGCGTAAGAACCAGACACGGTCAACTCCACACCCTGTCGGGTGAGCCCTTGAGGCAGTTCAAGCGCGCTTGGCCCAGCCGGTTGGCTGGCTTGCGCCGCTCCCGCCACAGCCGCTTCAGGAAACAAAGCCGCTGTACTCACAAGCGTCAACCCCTCGTGACGCCGCAAGACATGAACCAGCACCTGCGCCAAGGGTGTTGATTGAGTCGCCGACGGCAACACCTCTTTGATGGACTTATTTACCGCATCCAAACGGGTTTTAGCCGCTGCGATCTCATTTTTGAGCGCCTTGCTCGTATCGAGTGGCGTGGCCACTGCATCCAACTCTTTGCGTGCCTGCTGCAAATCTGTTCCCTGCTTGTCAAAACGCTGGTTCAGCTGCCGATGCACCTTTTTCGCCGGCTCCAACCACACCAGATCTGCAAACGCCAGACAGACTGCTATGACAGCCAAAAACAAGAATACACGCTCACGCAAACTCAAAGCGTCGATGCGCACAGACTGTTTTTTCCACCAATTCTTCATGGCTTACCCCCAACCAAGGCCAACGGCTTAGCCACTGAACTCACCAAATTGAAAGACCATATTTGACGCAACTCGTTGTTTCCCACAGGTTTTTTGGCAGGGGCTGCAGCACCGCCGACCTCTTTAACCATCGACGTGGTGGCATCTTCAACCCTGACCGTTGATAGCTTTTGCCCCTCCAACAGAGGACTGACCGCCAACTTTGCGACCCAATCGTTGAGCGCCGAAGGCTCAAGCGTAAAACCACTGACCTCCAGCTTATCGTCATCGGCTTTAAGCTCTGTGACCCATACTTGCTTCGGTATACTTTCAGCGACCAGCTGTAGCCGGGCTGCATGCCCCCAGCTCGGCTGAAACAAGCCACGGCGCAGCTCATGCAACAATTTTTCTCGCTTTAACAACTCCGCACGTCGCCCCTGAATATCCAGCGTCAACTGCGCCTCGATTGGCGCACCGCCCGATTTACTCTGCTTTATCGCAGACTGCAAACCTTCAAGTTCGTGGGACTGCATACTAACTGTATTTTTGAATCCTTCGCTGGCCGTATTCAAACTCCAAACCCAATATGCACACAAGACGCCCCCCAAGCCCACGAAAATAACCAATGCTTGAACCATGGTTTGAGCTGAAAAATAACGCTTAGGCGTTAATAGTATCGGCGTACAGAGGTTAATTTGCTGGGGCATGGTAGCTAAAAGTACTTGAGTAATCGTTGAATGAAATCAAAGTTTGCGGTTTTCGACCCGCTTCAGAACACCCAACAAAGGCAGACATCGCGCACGGCCCCCCGCATCACCACCTTCAAATCCCACAAACATGGCATTGACAT
>JANMTB010000032.1:0-8499 GCA_031390045.1 Polaromonas sp. | reverse complement strand
TGCCCGCCACGCTGGACAGCCACGCATCACGCGGTGGCCCTCTGAAACCTTTGCCCAGCCGCTCAATCACCCGAAACAGGCTCAAGCCCGTCACAGAGTTGCTCACCAGCAAAATCACTTTGGCCAGCGTTGAAAACCCATACCCAGCCAGTGCGAAAACCTTGCGCTTACCGCTTCGGTCAGACAACCAGCCCGCATAATAATTAAGCGACGAGGCCGACAAATCTGCCAAGCCCTCTATCAAACCCAGCAGCGCGGCAGACGCGCCTGCCACGGTGGTGAAAAATATCGCAAACACCGAAAAAATCATCTCTGAGCTGAGATCGGTCAAAAAACTCACCAAACCCAGTTTCAGCACATCCGGATGCACGCCCAGCTTGTCAACCAGCTTGGTTTTCAAGGTGTTTAAGGGCATGGCGGCAGCTACTTGGCCACAAAATCAAAAACCAGCCCCTTATCCGTCACCGTGATGCTACCCGGCTGCATGCCCATCGCATCCGCCATCGCCATGTCTTGCGGCCGCAGCTGATGCAGCGTTACCTCTGAGAGCGCCTGTTCACTCAAGACTTGGCCATACAAATTCAGCATTTGCGATGCTTCAGGCCGCAAGCCTGGAAAGTCCAATCGCTTAAAGCGTAAAGCTGTGGCACGAAGTGAGCGGTCACTCCCTTCGTATCGCAAACCAAATTCCACCTCAAACGTGCCTGCTTGCTTGCGGTTCAGCGCCACGCCGCTGGCTTCTACTGGCATGGTCGCACTCAGCCGGTTTAGCTCAGGCAGCAACCGAATCTCAGGCGCTTGCACCGCTAAATCCAACAATCCCGCTACCGGGTAACGCATCGGAAAGCGCTTGGCCACGACCTGCTGCAACTGGTCTTTGGAAATCGTGAAGCGCGGCTGCGCGGTCAGCGTGTTGCATCCCAAGGCGACAATCGCCACAGCAGCCAAAGTGATGTAGCGCGCTGCGCTTAATAAAAATCGACGATGCATCTAGGGTTCTCCGTGGCCAGCTGTGTGACCCATTCCCTTAGATTGTGCCTGATTGTTGTAAAGCAACCGTTTAGAGATAAATTTAGACAATAGCCGGCGTATTTATTGCCTGAGTAGCTATTAAATTGATAGTAAATTTGCAGCCATTCCACCCATCAGCCGCCCACGCCATCACCCCGCGCCGGAATCCCCAAGCCCCGCACCACCGCCGGCCGCGCCACAAAGGCGGCCAGTGCGCGGGTGACGTGCGGGTAGTCTTGTATGCCCACCAGCTCGCCCGCCATGTAATGCTCCAGCAGGTTGCGCACTGCGGGGAAGATGGCGATGTCGGCAATCGTGTAGGTCTCGCCCACCATCCAGGTGCGGGTGGCGAGGTGCTGGTTCAACACGTTAAGCAAGCGCTTACACTCAGCCACGTACCTGTCGCGAGGGCGTTTGTCTTCATAGTCTTTGCCGGCAAATTTATGGAAAAACCCCAGCTGCCCAAACATTGGCCCCACGCCGCCCACCTGCCAAAACACCCATTGCAGGGTTTGGTAGCGCTGCGCCGCGTCCTGCGGCAGCAGTTGCCCGGTCTTTTCCGCCAGGTACTGCAAAATCGCGCCCGATTCAAACAAGGTCAATGGTTTGCCGTCGGGTCCGTTCGGGTCCACGATCGCCGGGATCTTGTTGTTCGGGTTGATCGCCAAAAACTCGGG
The DNA here is from genome assembly GCA_031390045.1 of Polaromonas sp. Taxonomy (GTDB): domain Bacteria; phylum Pseudomonadota; class Gammaproteobacteria; order Burkholderiales; family Burkholderiaceae_C; genus Aalborgiella. The sequence goes on along the minus strand of JANMTB010000032.1, from coordinate 6,811 downwards.
CGACATTTGGTCGTTGGTCTCAAAGTCCACATAATGCGGCTCATACGCCAGCCCTGTCTCCTCCAGCATGATGGACGCTTTCACACCGTTGGGCGTGGTCAGCGAGTAAAGCTGCAGCCGGTCCGGGTGCTGGACGGGCCATTTGGCGCTGCTTGCTGCGGCGGATGGTGGGGTGGCTTGCTGGTCTTGAGGCATTGAAAGAACGCTTCTAAAAGTTGGGTGGAATGTGTCGATTTGGTTGCATCAAGATTTTGCCGCTTTTTTGGGCTCCAGCCGCTGCATCATCCGCTTGGGCAGCGTGCGCTTTTCAAACAAGTCGGCCACGTCCTTCAAGCTCAGGTACAGCCCTGACTTGCCTTGCTTCCCTGCTTGTTTCCCCCCTCGCTTCCCCATGACCTTCAGCAAAATCGGCCACTCACCGTCCATCAGCGTGCGGTCGATGAGGCGGCGGTGGCCCGCTGCGCGCTCATAGTTGGCGTCCATCATGCGGGTAATTTCGGCCAAATCCAGCTCGCGCTCGGTCTTGCCATCGGCGTCCTGCTTGTCGCTGGCAAACTCGTCCAGCCGCGCCAGCTCGGCGGGTTTGACCTTGGCCTTCGCATCCAAAATACGCGACCCCGCGCCCTTTTTGTCCAGCGGCCCGTTGCGCAGCTCGTTCAAAGTCACACCGCCCAGCACATTGCGGGTCAGCTGCAGCGGCGACAAGCCATTGGCCGCCAAGGCGATCGCTGCCACTGCGGCAGCCGGCAGCTTCTCGTGGCTGTCCCCTGCAGCCGCCACCTCCACGACAACCCGCGTCACCTCGGCCAGCGACACATCGCCGTTGGGCAACTGCCCCTGCGACACCAAGGCGCGCAAGAAGGGACAAGGGTTGTTGGGGGAGACCCGCTTGGGTTTATCAGAATCAATGGATTCAGGAGTCGGATGGGCAGCTTTCTTCATAGGAAACGTCCTCGTATTTCTGTGAAATCACCGAAACTGGTCACTTCACTTTACGCGAAAAGCAGCTTTGATGTTTTCCAAGGACTTATTCGCTATACATTTAATAGCTGCTCAGGAAATAAATACGCCGGCTAGAGTCAGATTTAACCCATAAAATCGCAGTTTTCAGACGATTTAATCCCTAGCCGGCAAAACCGACCAGCCCGCGTGCAGGCTGACCTTGTCAACTGCGAACGTTAACTACGTATGAAAGCTAGCAACTCAGAGAAATCACTTTTGTCCGCCGCACGCAAAGCCGCAAGATACCGCGCCCGAACCTCATTAGCGCTGACCAGATTGCCGCCACCGCCCCAACTGAACGCTGGTTGCCCCAATTGTTTCAGCAAGGCGTCAGCCATCATGCGCGAATGCCGGCCATTGCCGTTTGGGAAAGGGTGAATCCAGACCAGCGCATGGTGAAACCGTGCGGACAGCTCATCGGATGGAAATGTGTTGTTGTCGACCCAATATTGCGCATTGCCCATCAGCTGGTTTAGCTTGACGGCGATCAATGTCCAATCACAGCCAATGTTCTTGTCCGACTTTCGAAACGTGCCCGCCCACTTCCAAGTCTTGTTGAACATTCTTTTGTGCAAATCACGGCAAAAATCTTCAGTGAGAACCTCCGCAATCTTGGCACGCTTGAGCCACTTGGTTGCCAACAAGATGTTTTCTTGCTCCCAGTCGTTCAATGCGCCTATTGTGTCGATATGCCTCGGCAGCAGACCCGCCGTTTCATCCGGGTGCAGCGGTGTCTGGCCGTCCAGCTCGTCGAGTATGTCCAGATTTAGCGCCATATTTAACGCCATAACTCAGACCACTTCCCGCGCAGCAGCTCCTCGGTTCGGCGCGCCACTTGTTTTTGAATGCGCTCGTTCGTAGGGCGCTGGTCTTCCAAACTCATCGTATGCGCCACGCCGCGCACCTCTTCAGCCGCAAGCTGCTGCGCGCGGCGCTGCACCACTTCCGTCAATGCTTGGCGCGGCACAAGGGCGTAAACCAAGTCGCAATCCAATCGGTCAGCCATTTTGCGTAGCTGACCCAATGAAATGCGCTCATCCGCCTCTGATTGCTCAGAATGGTGTAAACCAGCCCCTGTCATACCTAGTCGCGCGGCCTGCTGGCGCTCAGTCAAACCCAAAGCCTCGCGGATTTCTTTGAGCCAGCCACGTGCCGGCACCCTTTTTGCCCGCAAATCGCCATAAGCATCCAACGAAGCCTGAAGCTGCTCTAGACGTAGATAGTTAAGTTCTGAAGACATTCTGCTAACCTATTGGTAATCAAATTAGGCTTTTATGCTAACTTAATTAAAAGCAAATGTCAATTTATTGCTTATTTAAAATGAAGCAATTATGCAATTTAGCTTACTAATAGCAAAGCAATAAGCCCATAAACGCTATATATTTAATAGCTACTTAGGCAATAAATACGCTGGCTAGATAGGAAATAAGGGCATGAAGCAGCCCTAAAACTGTTAAATCGGCAAATACTGCCGCTCTGCCAGTACACGAGGCGCTAAGGTGGGTGCTAGGCGGGCTTCTTCCACCACATCGACGCGAAACGGCAAGTTGCTGGCTTCAAAAGCGTCTTGCAAATCGGCTCTGGCGCGCCAATCCAGCGGTGCGGGGCTGGAGATGAGGATGTCTAAGTCTGAATACGGCCTAGCCCGCCCCGTAGCGCGTGAGCCAAAAACCCAAGCTTTTATAGTCTTGCTTTCGGGTGTTTTTATAGGCGATTGCATCAAAACAGACCGCAAAATGTCGCAAACTTCGGCGGTTTGTTGGTCGGTCAGAGAGATATTTTCAATCATGATTCCAGCGCCTTCAGCAGCAAAGTCACATCTGCAGCAAACTCTGCCGCTGCCAAAGCCACCTCATTCGCCCGGTATTCGTCATAAGCGTGGGAAGTAGCGTTGCGCATGTCGCGCCAGTGCCGCCATGTGTCCAGCGGCATAGGCAAGCCAGCATCCAAAGCGCGGCGCAACAAGTCGCTAAAGCTCAAATCATTCACTAAATCTGCTGATTCAGCCCGCTCAATCAGCACTCGGCGGGTGCTGCGGACAGCCAGCTCATAGGTGAACTCAAAACTTTGAATCACCGCTGAGCGCAAATGCGGCTTCAGCGCATCTCCCTCAGCGCGCCCATGCCAAAAAACCAACGCTTCGCTCAACTGCGCCAAAGCTTTGCGCAGGGAGGTGAGATCAATGGAAGAGCTGCTCATAGGCATATATTATCAGTAGTCTGCTGCATAACTTCTACATCCGATTATCCAACAGCTTGTTGGATAATTTGCTTTCAGTGAACTCAGTATACTCGCACGAAACCACACAATTTGCTATAAATTTAATAGCTATTTAGGCAATAAATACGCCGGCTAGAGGCCTAAATCATCCCTAAAATTCGAAGTTTTAACCCCTTCTCGCCCCCGGCACCACCGACCAGCCCGCGTCCATCTTGACTTTGTTGTTCTCATAATCCCAAGCCGTGCCGCAGCGCTCACACCAGTAGCGCGTAATCGTCACCTGCCCATGGCTACGCTCCGCCTTGCGGTTAACCCCCTGAATCAACTCCACATGCCCAGGCGCACGACGCCAGTTTTGCTGAATCCCAGCGCAGGGCTCGCACAGGGTTGGTTTTTTGGGGTCGGTGGGTTGGATTGGGGTTGAATCTTGGGTCATTTGGGGGCTTTTGAAGGGTAAAATTTTGCTATATTTTTAATAGCTGTTTAGGCAATAAATACGCCGGCTAGAGGCACATTTAGCACTATAAAACAGCATTTTAACGCACTTGACTACATTTAGCGATTTACTGCTTTTAAATACAGTGAAATTGACTCATAATTCACCCATGAAACCCATGACCTACAAAGGCTACGCAGCCCACATTGAATACAGCGACGAAGACGCCTGCTTCGTTGGACATATTGCTGGGATTACCGATGTGATTGGCTTTCACGCAGACAACGTGCAAGATTTGCGCGATGCGTTTGGCGCAGCGGTGGATGATTATTTAGTCACCTGCGAAAAGCTAAACCGCCCCGCCCAAAAACCCGCCAGCGGCAAACTGATGCTACGCGTTCCGCCCGAAGTGCATGGCGCAGCTTTGGTGACGGCGCAGGTAAAAGGTATGAGTTTGAACCAGTGGGCGAGTCAGGCTTTGCGCGAAGCGGCGCATATTTGAGCTTATTTTGCTATTTATTTTATAGCTGTTTAGGCAATAAATACGCCGGCTAAGTGCGTAAATTGCTCAGTTTAATCGCTTAATGTAAAAATCTGCAGGCGCTGCGTTAAACCAGCTTCTAAAGCCGCAAGTATCAACGGTGCAAACCTCAAAGCTGTCGCAACGCGGTTGTCATTCGCTTTCAGCACCATCACCGACACAGGCAGGTTGACGTTTTGCTGATACGGCAGGTTTTGGTCAAACGTGACCAGCAAGTCATATTGCGCCGCTTTCATGGCGGCTAATAGCTCGCCATTGAGCAAACCAGCAAAACCGGCGGTCTGGGCAGTGCGCACAAAATGCGGCTCTAGCAAAAACCCCAGTGCTTTGGGCACTGATTCGTCAAGCAGCAAACGCATCAAGCAGCCAGCAAAGCCTGTTGACTCTCTTCAAGCACCGCCACGGCTGTGCTGCGGCTGACAGTGGGGAATTGCTCTAAAAACGTCTCCAAACTGTCGCCAGCCTCCAAATAGTCAAACAAACTCTTCACCGGCACGCGCGTCCCCACAAAGCAGGGCGTGCCGCTCATAAGTAGAGGGCTTTGGGTGATGTGGATGCTGTTCATGGGTTTGCTCCTAGGCTAAGTAGCTATTATCCGACTTTCGAAGTGGTTGAGGGTAATTGCCAACACTCACTTATTTGCGCTATATATTTTATAGCTGTTTGAGCAACAAATACACCGGCTAAAGACATAAAGCACGTCAAAAAAAGCTTTTTTCTATTTTTTAAACCTCTATCTACGAGATTACACACCAATTTACGCTCAAAACAGTACAAACGCTTATATTTATTGTGCAAATTTGCCAAAAAATCTCAAATATTTATTTAATAGTTAAATATGTTGTTTTATTTAGCAAATATACATATAATTTGCTAACAGTCACTAAAAAGGAGAGCACCATGACCGTTTTTGAAAACAGATTAGCAAACCTTCGTAAACTAGCCGGAACCTATGGTTGGACTGAATTGGCCAAACGACTCAGCTACCGCCAGCCGTCATTCTTAGTTCAAATGGGAGGCCCGAATCCAACAAGGGAAGTCACTGAGAAATCGGCGCGACGATTTGAGCGCGACCTAGGCTTACCTGTAGGCTCACTTGATGTATTGGCACCCGAGGCATCAGCCGCTGATCAAATACGCGCCATGGATGCCCTAGTCAACAATATGCCTATCCCTGCACCCGTGGCTCAAGCTCTGCAACAACAAATCACACCACCCGCCCCCTTTTCAGAAGACGAAAATGCACAGTTTGTGCACGACACAATCCAGCTGGTGGCAAAGACTATTGAGCAGCAAGGCGTCAAGCTGGAAAAAATGAAGCACCTACAAATCTTCAACATGGCCATTGGCGATGCTATCGACAACGGCGGCAAGGTCAACGTTAGCTATATCGTAAATATGGTCAAGCTTCTTAAATAAGAAAGCGCATACAAGCTATCAAATCGCCGCACTCTGCGCTTCTTGTTGGACATCCAAGGCGCAGAGCTTCTAAGCCGTGAATGGTCGTTTTGTAGCAATTACTAACTAACCCACCCCAAAACCACCCCTTTTTCCTTAGCAAACTTCGCAGCTTGCGCTGTGACGGGGCTTAGGCAGACGTACATGGCTTTGTCTGCGCCTTGGGCTTCTTGCTGGGTAACCAGGGCTTGCAGGGCTTCGACGCCGTGGGTGTTGGCTTTGTAGCGTTTGGCGGCTACCAGGGTGACGTGGCCGCCTTTTTCCAGCTTGAAATCGGCCGCGCCGGTGCCGGACTTGGCATCTAAGCGGGTGACTGCAAAGCCTTGTTTGACGAATTTGCCTTCCAGCTCGGCGGAAAAGTCGCGCCAAGACAGGGCAGACAGTCGGTCTAGCTCGGTTTGCAGTTTGGCGGGGCTGGGCTTGCCCCACTGGCGTTTCAGGGCGACTGCGCCGGTGATGACGAAGGGGAAGGCGCCCATGACGCCGTAGAGGACGAGGTGCCTGGGCAAGAGCGCAAACATGAGCAGGCAGAACCCGGCGGCGATGAGGAAGCTGATCCACCACGGGTTGCGCAGGAGGATGGCGAAGATGGAGTTTTCGGCCATTTTGAATTTCATAAAAGCTTTCTGAATATTTCTAAATTTGCCACGATTGTCCACTAAGCCGTTCGCCCTGAGGTATCGAAGGGCAGCCCACTAGTGGACGCTTCGATACCTCAGCGCGAACGGTAGTGCTAAGGGGAAGTGGTTTTCACCGATACTTAGCGATATGTCAAAACAAGCCAACACCCCAAGCCCTGAGACTGAAACTATTGTGTTTGAACCCGAGTTTGTCGCCGGTGTGAAGCAAATTTTTGAAGAAGGCATTGTTTTCAACCGCGTGCTGGGGCTGAAAATCACCTCGGTGCTGCCGGATGAGGTGCAGGGGCGCATCGACATGCGGCCTGAGCTGATCGGGCACTACACGCACCACCGGGTGCACGGCGGCGTGATCAGCGCGGCGCTGGACGCCATGGGCGGCTTGGCGGTGATGACGGCCATCGGCGCGCGGCACATGGATGAGCCGATCGCGGCACGGCTGCACCGCTTTGGCAAGCTGGGCACGATCGACCTGCGCATCGACTACCTGCGCCCCGCCATCGGCGATTTTTTCAC
>JANMTB010000206.1:0-5250 GCA_031390045.1 Polaromonas sp. | reverse complement strand
AAGATTAAGCTAAGGATAAAAATAGGCAATCTACAACTGAATGTTGCCTTCTTGCCTATTGCCTTGACCGCTAAAACGGCTGGATTAATTTTCCGTTTTAAGCCTGTGGCGTGCTGACGGACTAGACCTTGTTAGTCGTACTCAGATTTCGCAATGGCCAGTCAGAATTCGCCTACACATCACGAATTTCTGTGAATTGACGAGAGCGGGGATAGTCCTACAAGCGTAAAAGCGCGACGCTGACGCTTCTCGCTATTACTCAAAAATAAAATTTGGTCGCTACTTTAAATTCTTTCAGAGTATATATTTTGATAGCATTTTTTAACCCATCCCATGCCTCAACTTCAAAAAGGAAACCACTATGAAAACTGCAACCAAGCCCGACAATTCAGAATCTGAAAAATCGCTAGAAGCAACCGCTTTGCTGCGCGCCGACCATAAGGTGGTGGACGCTTTGTTTACAGAATTCGATGCTGCCAAAACTTCTGCTAAGAAAAAACAGATTGTTGCGAAAATTTGTGCTGAACTGACGGTTCATGCACAGGTTGAAGAAGAAATTTTCTATCCCGCTTTCAAAAAAACTTTGAAAGACAAAGAGCTGGTGCCCGAGGCCATCGTGGAACACGCCACATTGAAAGACTTAATCGCTCAAGTTGAGAATATTGAGCCAGATGGTGAAATGTATGATGCAAAAGTAATGGTGCTCATCGAATACGTCAAGCACCACGTCAAAGAAGAGGAAGATGAAATGTTTCCTAAAGCCAAGTCTAGTGACATGGACTTAAACAAGCTCGGTACACAGATGGCAGAACGCAAAGCAGAACTTATGGCTGAAACGGCGTAACAGGACACCCCCCCGGTATAGTGTCGAATAAGTTCTTTTTATATACATAATTGGCTATAGTCGACTTATTTGTTGACTTTATTGCTATATATTAAATAGCATTATAGCGCAACACAAGTATCATTTCTTTGAACATGCAATGGCTACTTGCGCATCGTTAAACGATGCCAATGCGCCAATGCGCCATTCACCACAACCAGATGCTTCCGCGCGTCAAAGCAGCACGCAACGAAACGCTTGCTCTGCTTACCAACTCAGCGCTATCAAGCACCCAAGCTGGCGTGGTTTGTTCAGCCATGTTTCCAACTCAGGGTATCTACCAAGTCTCCAAGCCCTCGCAATGGCCGCGCAAGGTGGTAGAGTTCAGCCAATATCTAAAAATTAACTTAAGAAGTTAAATAAGCTAAAAAGCTCAAAGATCGATCTATTAAAGTTGGAACAACCATGACCCTGAATGTAAAAATCGACCTAGGCTATGAATTTGACGTCAAAGCCAGCGCGGCTGACGTGTTTGCGGTCCTTTCGGATGTGCCGACATCGGCCAGCTTCTTCCCTAAAGTCGATAAATTGGTCGATTTGGGCAACAACACCTACCGCTGGGAGATGGAGAAAATCGGCATTGCATCGCTGAATTTGCAAACCATTTATGCCTCGAAATACGTGTCAAACAAAGCCAAAGGAACGGTTATGTGGTCACCTGTTAAAAACGAAGGCAACGCTTTGGTGTCTGGCAGTTGGGTGATTCGTGACAACAAGAAATCAACCAATTTGGTGCTACAGATCAACGGCGACTTGGAAATCCCATTACCAAGTTTGATGAAAATGGTGGTGACGCCCATCGTCACGGGTGAGTTTGAAAAGATGGTTGAAAAGTACATTGATAACTTAACGAAGAAGTTTGGCGGCGAAGCTTAAATTCGTCGATTGCGCTCCTAAAATTAAGTAATTACGACTCTAGCCGGCGTATTTTATGCCTATAGTGCTATTTAATTTATAGCATAATTTGATTATTGGTTCCAAAAAATGAAAAACCAGCGCCGCCATCATCGTTTAGATTTGGTGCGCATTGCGAATGATGCGATGACGGAGCGCGGTTTGCTGCCTGAATTTTCCGCGGGCGTGCAGCATCAGTTAAATAAAATTTCTGCCCAGGCTGTTGATGCAGAACTTGCCAAACATGCAGACATGCAAGATCTACGCCATTTGCTGTGGTGTTCACTTGACAATGACGATTCCGAAGATTTAGACCAGTTGACAGTCAGCGAAACGCTGCCAGACGGCAAGGTGAAAATTTACGTCGCAATTGCAGATGTGGACGCCTTGGTCAAAAAAGGCACGCCGATTGACGAACACGCCCGTACCAATACCACCTCTGTCTACACATCAGCGCGTATTTTCCCCATGCTGCCTGAGCGCTTGAGCACCGATTTAACCTCGCTTAACCCGCATCAAGACCGCTTGGCGGTGGTGACAGAAATGGTTTTTCACCATGATGCTTCGCTTGCCGGTGCGACACTGTACCGCGCCGTGGTTCGCAACCAAGCCAAGCTAGCCTATGACGCCGTGAGTAGCTGGATCGATGGCGAGGGTGCTTTGCCAGCTGCCGCTGCAGCCGTCAAAGGCATGGAGGAGCAGTTGCGCACGCAAGATGCCTTGGCGCAGCAGCTGCGTAAACGTCGCAGAACCGAAGGTTCGCTCGATTTTGAAACCTTCCAACCCAGAGCCGATTTTGCAGGTGACCAAGTCGTCGATATTCGCCAACAAGTGCAAAACCGTGGCCGACAACTGATTGAAGAATTCATGATCGCGACCAATGGCTGCACCGCACGGTTTTTGGCATCGCACGGCGGGGCGTCGCTGCGGCGTGTGGTGCGTTCGCCCGAGCGCTGGCTACGCATCGTCAATGTAGCTGCAGAATATGGCGAAACGCTGCCAAGCGAGCCCAATTCCAAAGCGCTAGAGCACTTTTTAGCCAAGCGGCACAAGGCAGACCCACTGCGTTTCCCTGATTTGTCACTCGTCATCGTCAAGCTCCTGGGGCGCGGTGAATATGTGGTGGAAATGCCGGGTAGCGCGCCGATTGGGCATTTCGGCTTGGCGGTGCGCGACTACACGCATTCCACGGCGCCGAACCGCCGTTATCCAGATTTGATTACCTCGCGCATGCTCAAAGCCGCCTTAGGAAAAGAAAAGCCTCCATATTCCACTTCCGAATTGGGCGCGCTGGCTATGCATTGCACCGCGCAAGAAGATGCGGCACAGAAGGTAGAGCGGCGTTTGCGCAAGTCCGAAGCGGCGTTGTTGCTAGAGGCACGTATTGGCCAGTATTTTGACGGTGTTATCACCGGCAGCTCAAGCTATGGTGTGTGGGTGCGTATTTTTTCGCCACCAGTTGAAGGTAAGCTGGTCAATCTGCGCGCACAAGTCAACGTGGGTGACAAAGTGCGCGTGAAGCTCATCTCTACCAATGTAGAGCGCGGTTTTATCGATTTTGTCGTAAGCGACTAAACAGCGTTACCGCTCCTAAAACCAGCGCACCCGCAACAATGCCAGTCACGGCATCGGTGCTGAGCGAAATAATCGTACCTACAAACCCATTTTGTCCCGCTGTGACACTCTCCACCCAGCGCTGAATGATCGGAAATCCGTGCGTCAAAATCCCGCCACCCACTAAAAACATCGCCGCCGTGCCGACGATGGACAAGCCCTTCATCATGTACGGCGCAAACCACAAAATTCCCAGTCCAAAGCGGTGCTTGAAGCCACCAGCAGTGTGCTTTAGCGTCAAATGTAGCCCCGCATCGTCAAGCTTCACAATGCCCGCCACCAAGCCGTAAACGCCCACTGTCATCAGTATCGCGATGCTGGTCAGCACCGTGATTTGCGTGGTCAGCGGGCTGGCTTGCACCGTGCCCAGGGTGATGGCGATGATCTCGGCAGACAAAATAAAGTCTGTCCGAATCGCTCCTTTGATTTTGTCTTTCTCCAGCGCCACCATGTCTTTGCCAGAATCCGTCATGGCGTTCACGAGTTCTTCTTGGTGCGCCGCGTCTTCGGCCTTGCTGTGCAAAAACCGGTGCGCCAGCTTTTCAAAACCTTCGTAGCACAAGAAAGCCCCACCAATCATTAAGAGAGGCGTGACCAACCATGGCGCAAAGTAGCTGATGGCAATGGCAGCTGGTACCAAAATCGCTTTGTTGATGAACGAGCCCTTGGCCACCGCCCACACCACAGGCAGCTCGCGCTCGGCCGATACGCCGCTAACTTGCTGCGCGTTCAGCGCCAAATCGTCGCCCAGCACCCCGCTGGTTTTTTTGGCGGCTACTTTGGTGAGCAGCGCGACATCATCCAAGATAGAGGCAATGTCGTCGATGAGGGCGAGCAGGCTAGAGGCCATGGATTCAGACTTTCAGAGATATAGGGAAGGAGGGAAGGGTTTTTGAACGAAAACGCCAGTTTACGTCAATCGGATTCATCACATTCAAATTCGGTGACCGTCCAGCCAGTTTGCGCTATTGGCCTACATCAACGTCAGCATTTTTTGACACCTTTGGTCGCCCATTGCGCCTAAGCTGGAAGCTTATAACCACCAAATTTTTATCAGAGAAAGTAAACCTATGTCGCACTCAACCTATTATCACGCTGTCGTTTGGCTTGACCATGCCGAGGCGCATGTCATGCACTTTAACCCAGAGCAGGTTGAAAAACAGCTCATTCTCCCGGCAGATCCCCATAAAAACCTGCATATCAAAAGCGGCAAAATGGGCGCAGGCAAAGCAAAAGAAGACCAAAAGTATTACCACGACATCGCCCACGCGCTTGACGGCGCCAGTGAAATCTTAGTCGTCGGGCCAGCGAACGCCAAGCTGCAATTCATCAAACACATCCACACCCATGACAAAGACTTGGTCGACAAAATTCTCGGCGTAGAAACCGTAGACCATCCCAGCGATGCACAAGTCGTCGCCTACGCCCGTAAGTACTTTATCGCCAAAGACCAGATGCTGTCTCAGGCATCGGTGAATAGTTAGGCTTAAATAGGCATTTAAACTGCAGTTTTATCTTTGAACGCGCAGTAATTCGCCACCTGACATTGCCCGCACTTCGGGCTACGCGCCATGCACACATAGCGGCCATGCAAAATCAGCCAATGGTGCGCGTCTACCAAATATTCGGGTGGGATGCGTTTCAGCAGTTGCAATTCGACTTCCAACGGCGTTTTGCCCGGTGCCAACCCAGTCCGGTTGCCCATGCGGAAAATGTGGGTGTCCACTGCCATGGTTGCCTCGCCAAAAGCCGAGTTCAGCACCACATTCGCCGTTTTTCGACCTACACCGGGCAGGGCTTCTAGGGATGTGCGGTCTCTGGGCACGATATTGTTGTGCCGTTCAACCAACATTTGGCAG
>JANMTB010000173.1:0-5374 GCA_031390045.1 Polaromonas sp. | reverse complement strand
AGTCAAAGGTCAGCGGGTTTTTGCGCTCTGGGCGGTTCAGGGTGATGGTGCCGACGCCGCCCTTCTCATCGACTTGTTCGTAACTCCAGGCGAAATGGGTGGCTTGGTAGGCGGCTTTCGCGTTGAATTGGCTGCGCATCGGGTTGGTTGGACTGACAAAATGCTTCATAACGCGTCCTCTTTCGATGTATTTTTAGGTGTGTCTTTGGCGTTCATAGCGTGCTGTTTCACTTGGCCGAGCAGCTTGTGCAGTGCGATGAGTTCGGTGGCTTTGAGTCCACTAAAGGCGTCAACGATCCAGTTTTCATGCGCTGCGGCCATCTCAGCAAAGCTATCGCGCCCTTTTTCAGTCAGCTTGATACGAAATGAACGCCTGTCGCCATCCACCACCACACGCTCTACCAAAGCTTCATTCACCAGTTGGTCGGTGATTCCCGTGATGTTCCCGCCAGACACCATCATGCGACGGCTCAAATCGTTCATTTTTAGGCCATCGGGGTTGCGTTCTAGCTGTGCCATCAAATCAAATCGCGGCAGGGTGGTGTCGAAATGAACGCGCAGCTCGGTGCGAATTTGCTTTTCGATCAGCTGTGTGCAGGTCAGCAGCCGCAGCCACAGGCGCAACTCTTGCGGATGCTCGCTGTGCGATGTGCCGTGCAGTCTGGCTTCTAAATCTAGGTTATTATTCATTTTTATTTGTCATTTTCACTCTTCATTTACTATATTTTTCATAGCTGTCGAGGCAACAAATACGCCGGCTACACTCGTAATTTGTGCTGAATTTTGTAATGTATTTTGCTTAGATAATTCACGGTACATTTGATCTCGACCGCTCCAGTATTGTTTCGGCCAATCGACCTGCTTTTGCAGTTTGGCGGCTTCATGCAGTGTCCAGACGGGGTCGGCCAGATGCGGCCTTGCGATGGCGCATAGGTCCGCACGACCGGCGGCGATGATGCTGTTGACCTGGTCTGCCTCGGTGATTGCACCTACGGCGATGGTGCCAATACCCACTTCGTTGCGAATGCGGTCGGCAAACGGGGTTTGGTACATACGGCCATAGATGGGTTTCGCTTTGCGGGTGGTTTGGCCAGAGGACACGTCGATCATGTCGCAGCCGGCGGCTTTGAAGAGCTTGGCAATCGCCACGCCATCGTCCGCCGTATTGCCGCCCTCGGCCCAATCATGTGCAGACAGGCGCACACTCATGGGCAGGTGGGCCGGCCAGATAGCGCGGATGGCTTTGAAGACTTCCAGCGGGTAGCGGCAGCGGTTATCTACCGAGCCGGCGTACTCGTCTGTACGAACATTCGTTAGCGGCGACAGGAAGCTAGCAAGCAGGTACCCGTGGGCACAGTGCAGCTCCAGCCAGTCAAAATTTGCCTCGATGGCGCGCTTTGTAGCATCAACAAACTGCTGCTTGAGCACATCCATATCCGCACGGCTCATGGCTTTGGGTGTTTGGTTTTGTTCACCGTATGGCACGGCGCTGGCTGCAAGGAGCGGCCAATTCCCTCTGGCAAGCGGTTCATCCGTCACCTCCCATCCCAGCTGGGTGGAGCCTTTGGGGCCGCTGTGACCGAGTTGCAGACCGATTTTGGCGCTGCTCCTGGTGTGGACGAAATCGGTGATGCGCTTGAACGCGTGGGTTTGCGCTTCGTTCCACAAGCCGGTACATCCGGGGGTGATGCGGCCTTCGGGTGTCGGACTGGTCATTTCCACCATCACCAAAGCTGCGCCGCCTAAGGCTCTCGCTCCTAGGTGAACGAGATGGAAGTCCTGCACCACGCCATCCACCGCGCTGTACATCGCCATGGGGGAAACGATGACGCGGTTTTTGAGGCTAACGTCGCGAACTTTGAAGGGCAGCAGCATCGGCGGCGTGCCCAATGCATCCATCTCATCTCTTGCCAGCCACTTTTCATAGCCGCCCAGCCACTTTGCATCCCGCAAGCGCAGGTTTTCGTGGCTGATGCGCTGGGAGCGGGTCAACAGCGAGTAGGCAAATTGCTCGATCTCCATTCCGCTGTAGCGCTGCACGTTTTCGAACCACTCGGTCGAATTGCGGGCGGCATTTTGAATTTTCAGCACTTCGATGCTACGGCGGGCTTCGTAGCCTTCCAGCACCTGGGTCATGTTGTAGCCCATAGCAGCTGATTTTTCGAACTCATTGGCCAAATCAATCGCGTCCTCCAAAGCCAACTTGGTACCACTGCCTATGGAGAAGTGTGCGGTGTGGGCGGCATCGCCCATCAGAACGACGGGAACTTCTTTTCCCGATATGGACACGGTGTGCACCCATTTTTTGCAAATCACACGTGGAAAGCGAATCCAGATCGCCGAGCCGCGCAAATGCGTGGCATTGCTAATTAACGGGTTACCTTCGAGCTGCTTAGCAAACAAACACTCGCAAAAGGCAATGGCATCGGTTTGCTCCATCTTGTCCAAACCATGCGCTTTCCACACAGATTCAGGTGTTTCAACAATGAAAGTCGACATCTCACCGTCATATTGGTAGGCGTGGCCGGCGAACCAGCCGTGTTCGGTTTTCTCGAAAGCGAAGGTAAAAGCGTCGAATTTTTTCTTGGTGCCCAGCCAGACAAAGCGACATCGGCGGTTGTCGATATCGGGTTGGAACGTGTCTGCATAGCGGGTGCGGATGCGGCTGTTCAAGCCGTCGCACGCAATCACCAAGTCGGCACGGTACTGTGCGGCAGCTGCTTGGTCGTCTTGCACGTCGGTCTCAAACACCAAGTTCACACCCAACTCTTGGCAGCGGTCTTGCAAGATATTGAGCAGCTTTTTACGCCCGATACCACAAAAGCCATGTCCACCAGATCGAACATCACGCCCTTTGAAAAAAACTTCAATATCGTCCCAGTGGTGAAAGGACTCACCAATCAACTGGGCGCTGGGCGCATCTGCGACTTGCAGGTTCGCCAGCGTCTGGTCTGACAACACGACGCCCCAGCCGAAAGTGTCAAACGGGCGGTTGCGCTCCACCACGGTGATGACATTGGCAGGGTTTTGCCGCTTTATCAACAATGCAAAGTACAAACCAGAGGGGCCGCCACCTAAACAAAGTATATTCATAGATAAATAGTTTATGCTTAAACTATATTTTGTCAAGCTGACCTAGATTCATGGAAATCTATTTGTCTGAAAATAACTCCACGATCAACTGTCGCAGCCACATATTTGCAGGTTCGCGGTTGTACTTCGCTTGCCAGAACAAGTTGATGGCGATGTCTGGTAGTTTGATTGGCAGCGATGATGTCACCAAGCCAAAAGGTCCTTCACAACGGTCTGCAAATCTCTCTGGTACGGTTGCAATCAGATCGGTGCTCTGGAGAATATGACCCACCGCAACGAAATGAGGAACCACCAAGCGCATATGACGCTTGATTCCCCTTCGCTCGATCAGCGCATCAATCTCGCCATGCCCCGTATTTTCAGCAACGACGCCCACATGCTCAGAGGAGCAGAAAATCTCTAGTGAAATCGGGCGGGTCGCTGTGGGATGTCCTTTGCGAAACAGGCAAACATAGCGCTGATAAAAAAGACGCCGTTGAAAGAAGCCTGTTTGCAGGTTGGGCAACAGTCCCAACGCCAAATCAACACGGCCGGCTTCCATATCTTCTCGCAGGTTACTGGCTGAATTTCTGAGGGTGCTGATTTTGATGTGAGGCGCGAGTCGTGCAAGCGCCTCTAAGAGCGGCGGCATGAAGTAAATTTCGCCAATATCTGTCATCGCCAAGGTAAATGTGCGCGAACTCGTCGCGGGATCGAAGGTATCGCGCTGGCTAAAAGCGTTTTGCAAGGAACTCAAAGCGTTCCCAACGGGTTCAGCCAGATGCATGGCATAGGGCGTGGGTTCCATGCCGCGTGCAGTTCGCACGAACAACTCATCGTTCAACAAGGCACGCAGCCGCTTCAAGGCGTTACTCATTGCAGGCTGCGTCAAACCCAGCTTTTCGGCGGAGCTGGAAACGCGTCTATCCAGCAAGAGCTGGTTGAAGATCACCAAAAGATTCAGGTCGATTTGTCTCAGATCCATACAGTTCCCAAAAGAGTTACCCATTACCATTATTCACAATGGTGATTTTACTTATATTGATGCATGCATTTACATATAAAGGTATTGGATTCAAAATGACGCTTTATAAAAATAATTACTTCAATAATTGCCTTCCGATCAAAGAGATAAAACCATGAAAGAAGAAACGACTGCAACTGCTGAAGTGTCCGTGTTTCCTAAAGATCCGACTTGGCCCGCTGAAGGTAATAGTCGCGTGCCTTTCTGGGTCTATACGCGGGAAGATTTGCACAAGAAAGAGTTGGACAGACTTTTTTATTCTGGGCATTGGTGTTACGTGGGCTTGGAGGCAGAAATTCCCAACTCAGGGGACTTCAGGCGCACGGTGATTGGCGAGCGCTCTGTCATCATGGTGCGAGACCCTGATGGCAGCGTCAATGTGGTTGAAAACGTCTGTGCGCACCGTGGCATGCGATTTTGCCGGGAACGTCATGGCAATCGCACCGATTTTCTCTGCCCTTATCACCAGTGGAATTACAGCCTCAAGGGTGATTTGCAAGGTGTGCCGTTCAAACGTGGCGTGAAGCAAGACGGAAAAATCAATGGCGGCATGCCCAAAGACTTCAAAACAGAAGACCATGGCCTGAACAAACTCAAAGTGGCAACGCGAGGCGGTGTCGTATTTGCCTCGTTTGACCACGAGATTGAATCTCTGGAGGCATTTTTAGGTCCCACTATCCTGCATTATTTCGACCGCGTGTTCAGTGGTCGGCAACTCAAGATACTTGGTTATAGACGACAGCGGATTCCTGGAAACTGGAAGCTGATGCAGGAAAACATCAAAGACCCCTATCACCCAGGCTTGCTTCACACCTGGTTTTCAACGTTTGGTCTATGGCGCGCTGATAACAAATCCGAACTAAAAATGGATGCGCATTTCAGGCACGCAGCCATGATTTCCACGCGTGGCCAAGGCGGCAAAAATGCAGAAGTTGTGAGCGGCGTTGACAGCTTTAAAGACAAGATGTCACTCAACGACCCGCGACTGCTGGATATTGTTCCCGAGCCCTGGTGGAACGGCCCTACCGCTGTGATGACGACTATTTTCCCCAGTCTCATCGTTCAGCAGCAGGTCAACAGCGTTTCCATGCGCCACATCCAGCCCAAAGGACACGGCTCGTTTGACTTTGTGTGGACGCACTTTGGCTTTGAAGAAGACACACCCGAGATGCAAGAACGTAGATTGATTCAAGCCAATCTGTTTGGGCCTGCAGGCTTTGTCTCGGCGGACGATGGTGAGGTAATTGAATGGTCGCAAGAAAGTTTTGAGCAGAAACC
>JANMTB010000147.1:0-3958 GCA_031390045.1 Polaromonas sp. | reverse complement strand
GCAAACATGATGCCTGGGCGCTCGCCGCGATCGTCCAGGATCACATCGACGCCGGCGGCCATCAATTCGGCGTACAACTTCTCGCCAGCAGCTTTGACGTCTGGGCTGCGGTCTGGTCCGACCATGCAAATAACGACGGTGAAAGGCGCAATCGCGTCTGGCCAGATGATGCCTTTGGCGTCGTGGTTTTGCTCAATGGCGGCGGCTGGCAAGCGTGTGATGCCGATGCCGTAGCAGCCCATTTCTAAGAATTGCGGCTTGCCGTTGTTGTCCAAAAACGTGGCGTTCATGGCTTTGCTGTACTTGGTGCCGAGGTAGAAGACGTGGCCAATTTCGATGCCACGCTCAATCGCCAAGACGCCTTTGCCATCTGGCGAGGCGTCGCCGGCGACGACGTTGCGCAGGTCGGCGACGATTTCGGGGGCTGGCAAGTCGCGCGTCCAGTTCACGCCAGTGTAGTGATAACCCGCCTCATTTGCACCGCAAACCCAGTCTGTCATGACTGATACTTCTCTATCAATAATCACTTTTACTGGCCATTCATCCAATAATCCAGTACCCCAATTTCCTGTTGCACCTATAGGACCTAAATAACCTGCACGGCAACCAAAGTAAGTTTGAATTTGATCTTGCGTCGCCATCTGAAAACCTGCAAGACCTGGTAATTTAGACACTTTTACTTCGTTCATCTCGTGATCACCACGAAGAAGTAAAAGAAAAATATTCCATTCAGTAGAAATCGGTGCTGAAAATCCCAAATTACCAGTACCAGGTGCATCAGTATTTTTTACTGCCAAGACAAGAGATTTCACTGTGTTTTGCAGAGGTATGCCGAGCAGCTCAGCAACATCCTTACAGGTGGCTTTACCAGGAGTTGGTGTTTTTGTCAGGGCTTGCGAACCTGTTTTACTCGAAGCCACTGGTGCAGCCGCCTCGGCTTTTTCCATGTTGGCGGCGTAGTCGCTGCCGGTGCTGTAGACAATGGCGTCTTCACCGGTGGCGGCGATGACTTGGAATTCTTCACTCAAATCGCCGCCTATCGCGCCGCTATCTGCTGCCACAGCGCGGTAGGTCAGGCCAAAACGGTCAAAAATCTTGCGATAAGCACCGGCCATGACTTGGTAGCTGGCTTTGGCGCTGTCCATGTCGCGGTCAAAGCTGTAGGCGTCTTTCATGGTGAACTCGCGGCCGCGCATCAGGCCGAAGCGCGGGCGGCGCTCGTCACGGAATTTGGTCTGGATTTGGTAGAAATTTTTGGGTAATTGTTTGTAACTTTTGATCTCTTGACGCGCCAAATCGGTGACCACTTCTTCGCTGGTCGGCTGGACGACAAAATCGCGGTCGTGGCGGTCTTTGATACGCAGCAGTTCGTCGCCCATTTTCTCGAAACGGCCTGTCTCTTGCCAATACTCAGCAGGTTGAATCACCGGCATGGACACTTCTACAGCGCCGGCGCGGTTCATTTCCTCTCGCACAATGGCTTCCACCTTGCGAATCACGCGCAGCCCCATGGGCATGTAGGTGTAGATACCGGCACCCAGCTTTTTGATCATGCCGGCGCGCATCATCAGCTGGTGGCTGGCGATTTCAGCATCGGCTGGGGCTTCTTTGAAGGTGGAGATGAAGAATTGAGAGGCTTTCATGGCGGGCTTTTTGTAGAACGTGAAAATTTATTGGAAATAATTAAAAACAATTAACTAGCTTGATTGTAATTTCTTAGAATTTTTAGGTGAATCTCTTGCGAGAGACAACGCTCTGTGCATAATGGACTCAATATAAAAATTTAGGGTTTGATTATGCTTGACCGCGAAGGGTTTCGACCCAACGTCGGCATCATCTTGCTCAACCAGAAAAATCAGGTTTTTTGGGGCAAACGCATTCGCACCCACTCGTGGCAGTTTCCGCAGGGTGGCATTGACCGGGGTGAAACCCCTGAGCAAGCCATGTTTCGGGAGTTGCACGAAGAAGTGGGGCTCCAGCCGGAGCATGTGCGAATTGTGGCTCGAACACGTGACTGGTTGCGCTACGAGGTGCCAGACAGGTTCATACGACGCGATGCGCGTGGCTTTTACAAAGGCCAAAAACAGATTTGGTTTATGCTGCAAATGACTGGCTTTGACACGAGCGTCAACCTGCGTGCGACCGACCACCCCGAATTTGACGCATGGCGTTGGAACCAGTTTTGGGTACCGCTGGATGCCGTGGTCGAATTTAAGCGCGGTGTTTATGAACAAGCGCTGACTGAGTTGTCGCGCTATTTGCCCCGTAACGACCATGGCCCGAGGCACCTTCGTGCAGATTTACATGGCGCGCAGCATGGCGATAACCGACACCATGACGGCTACCACGGCCTAAAAAATCACCTTGCTCACATGGAAATGCCACCAGGCGGAAGCTATGAACCAGACCCTGAAACGAGTTACGGTGCAGTTATATCTGCTTCAGAAGTAGAAGCTAATTTGCCTGAACCAACGCCTGCAGATCCTACTTTAGCGCGAAGCTAGCTAGGTAACTAACTGCGAAACTAAGTAGTCAGCACCATGTTGTCGCGGTGAATCATCTCTGGTTCAGCCGCGTAACCTAGGATTTTCTCAAACTCGCTAGAAGGTTTGCGACAGATCAACCGAGCTTCGGAGCTTGCGTAATTCGCTAATCCACGTGCGATTTCAGTGCCTGAAGCTTCACAGATCGCAATCACATCGCCGCGAGAAAAATCGCCGTCTACACCAGTCATACCGATCGGCAGCAAGCTGGTACCTACGCTTTGCAGCTTACTGACGGCGCCCGCGTCCACGGTGACAGATCCACGCAGCTGCAAATGGTCCATCATCCACTGCTTGCGGGCTTGGTTTTTTTGCGTTTGCGCGATGAGCAGCGTGCCTATGGATTCGCCTTGTGACAAGCGAACCAAAACTTCCGGCTCAGCGCCCCAGGCAATCACCGTGGATGCGCCTGAGCCTGCAGCACGCTTGGCCGCCAAAATCTTGGTAATCATGCCGCCACGGCCAATGCTAGAGCCAGCGCCGCCTGCCATGGCCTCTAAAGCAAGGTTGCCTGCTTGCGCTTGGTCTACAAATTTAGCTTGTGGGTCTTTGCGCGGGTCGGCTGTGAACAGCCCTTTTTGATCGGTTAGGATGATGTAGGCATCGGCTTCCACCAAATTGGCCACCAGCGCGCCCAAGGTGTCGTTGTCGCCAAACTTGATTTCTTCGTTGACGACGGTGTCGTTTTCGTTGATGACGGGGACGACACCGTGTTTGAGCAGCGTCAAGAGCGTGGATCTGGCGTTCAAATAACGCTCTCGGTCGGCTAAATCAGCATGTGTCAGCAACACCTGGGCCGAGCCGAGACCGTTTTCTCGCAGCTTGGTCTCATACATCTGCGCCAAACCCATTTGGCCGACGGCGGCGGCGGCTTGCAGCTCGTGGATAGCGCTGGGTCGTGTCGTCCAACCCAGCCGCTTCATACCTTCCGCAATTGCGCCGCTGGAAACCATAATGACCTCGCGGCCATCAGCGCGAAGTTTGGCAATTTGACCGCACCAGTGGGCGATGGCGGCTTCGTCTAAGCCACGGCCTTCGTTGGTCACCAAACTTGAGCCGACTTTGACAACAATGCGTTTTGCGCTTTTTAACAGCGTTTTAGTCATAAATTACAGTGATTTATCAAGAAAAATGTGTTTTAAGGGCTAAATATGACGATAGCCGGCGTATTTATTACCTAAGATGCTATTAAAAATATAGCAAATTTATACTACAACTTATTCAGGAAGTTCTACAAAGCGCGGGTCAATGTACTCCGGCGTTTGCTCAGACACTTGTTCAGCTTTAATGTGTTTGTAAATCGCTTTAACCAAGGACTCACAACCTTCGCGAGTTAACGCAGAAATCTCGAATACTGGGCCTTTGAACTTCATGCGTTTCACAAAATCGGCGACGACTTCGGCGCGTTTGTCGCC
>JANMTB010000015.1:0-6242 GCA_031390045.1 Polaromonas sp. | reverse complement strand
TAGGTTTTCACCGGCAGAACTGTAGTTATAGCCCGCAGCTGGCACGCGTTCGCGCAGGGTGGTGCCATTTGTGGCGCTTTGGTGGGCGAAGAAGTTGTTGGTCGCCATGTCTGTGGAGTGGGCAGTGGCTGCGTTTTGCAGCGCAGTGTTCCAGCGCAGCCCGCCTGCAGGTGGGAAAGCCACGCCGCCGCACACTTCGCCAGCCGCACGGGCAGCGTTGACGCGAGAGGTCATCTCGTTCTGATAATTGGGCAATCCACAGGTGATATCGCCATCTGAAACAACGGAATACAGCACGTTGTCGCCGCTGCCAGCACTTGAGCCACCACCGCAAGCACTGATAACAGCTGCCAAGCCAAGATAAACAGCGACAAAAAGAAGGCGTGTAGTGTTGGTTGTAGAAGCAGAAGCGACTTTGAGGGACTGGGGCATAGGTGTTTTCATAGTTGAATCAATGTTACCCTGCCACGCTGATAAATAGTGTGACATCCGTCACGTTTGAGTAACGCCTCGTTGACTTTGTCG
This sequence comes from Polaromonas sp., assembly GCA_031390045.1. Taxonomy (GTDB): domain Bacteria; phylum Pseudomonadota; class Gammaproteobacteria; order Burkholderiales; family Burkholderiaceae_C; genus Aalborgiella. Next base: position 5,717 of record JANMTB010000015.1, on the reverse strand, counting down.
CCTAAAAAACACGATATTGAAGAAAAATCATGCTTTTGTAATACCAAAGTATACTATATTTATGATAGCAGGCTAGGCAAATAAGACGCGGCTAGAGGCTGAATTAACACTTAAAAAACATGATTGAGGTCATTTCACAAAGGCACAGCGGCCTTGAGCGTCCAATAGGTTTTGTATTTCGAATTGCTATTATTTTTGCAGCTAACGCCTAACTCTACAAAGTGCGCGGTCATCAAATTGACGCAATGCGCTGGGCTGGCGACCCACATATCCATCACCTGCGCCACGGTGGCGGGACCTGCGCCAATGTTTTCACCTGCAGAGCGGTAGTTGTAATCTACGTTGCCTAGGCGCTCGATGAGCGTACTGCCGTTGCTGGCGCTTTTGTGGTTAAAGAAGTTATGCGTCGCCATGTCCTGCGAATGCTTGTCTGCCGCTTGCTGCAGCTTGGTGCTCCAGCGCAATGGCTTAGCTGGCGGGTATCTCACACCGCCACAAACAGCGCCTTGAGCACGAAATTGATTCACATGGCTGAGCACTTCAGAGGGCATATTAGCCGTGACACAGAGGCCTTTGTTGTGCTTGGCATCCACCATTTTGATGTAAATGGGGCTATCTTGCGCAGAACTAGTGCTTTGTGTGCTTTGTGTGCTTTGTGTGCTTTGTGTGCTTTGTGTGCTTTGTGTGCTTTGTGTGCTTTGTGTGTTTTCTGTACTTCGCGTACTTTGTGCGCTTTGGTGAACCGGGCTAATTGTGGCGACTGGGGTGATTGGCGTAGCAGGAATGATTGGTGTGATTGGGATAATCGCTGTGGCGCTGCAACTAACCAGCAGCACGGTGACCAGTACAGCGGCAAGGTATCGACTATAAGCGAGAAAAATCATGCGGCATCTTACTGTGCCCAGACCTCAAAAGTCGTCGTTTGCCGTCAACTTTACATAGAAAATAACTGACTTAATGCGAAAGTTTAAACATAGTCGTCATTGTTTTCTTTTTTATCGTCGTCTTCCGATTCACGCTTCTCGCCCATAGGCAACGCCATTTCTAGCGTCCAGTAATTTTTATAGTACGCCGCCGTATTGCGCTTGCAGGCTACACCCATGACTTTGAATTCAGGGTTCAGCATATTGGCGCAATGGCCGGGGCTTTGCAGCCAATCGTTGACCACTTTGGCGATACTGGTTTGGCCACCCGCCAGGTTTTCCCCTGCTTCCTCATATTGAAAGCCAGTGCCACGAATACGTTAGCGCAGAGTTCCTGTGCGGGGACTGTTGTGATCAAAAAAATTATTAAAGGCCATGTCACTTGAATGAACGAGCGAGGCAAGACTCAACAAATCGTTCCAAACAAGGGGTTTGCTTGATTTGCGCGTCACCTCACCGCAGACGGCGCCCTTGGCACGGGCGCTGTTGACCAAAGCGATAAATTCGGCCTGAAAATTAGGAATGCCGCAGGTGGTGTCATTTTCTGTTGCGGTGGTCGCGGGGTTTGGGATCGAAGAATTAGTCACACCAGCAGTAACTTGCGGCGCCTCGTTACTGTCAGAGTTGGTAGCAGCGTTACCAGAGTCACCACCACAGGCTGCCAGTATCAATGAGAGCGTCAAAAACAGCAGCACAAAGATATATCGCACAACATGTTTGAAAAGTGGCTTGCTTAGAAATGACATTTTGAACTCCTTTCTTCTCTCTTGGCAGTGACAATCAAAACTCAGTACGAGTCTTTTGCCTTATACCTTTTTAAATTTAGTGTAACTACTTACTTTGGTTTAAGCATTAGAAACTTATGTGAATAATACCAACGAAAAAGCAACCATTTAAGGTACGCATCACAAACGAAACCGTAGCTGGTTTTGCTGGGGGATTAGATCGAATACGACATCAACAACAGGCAGTTGACGCTTGTGCGACACTACAAGCATATTAGAGGCGTCATGCACGCGACAATCAGAACAAAGTGAGTAATCAAATGCACCTTATGGATGACCCCATCATGACTGTAGAAGAACGTGCCGCAATCAATTCGGGACGATGGTTTTCTGCCTTATCACCCTCACTGAAGCACGATATTTTGCGCTGCGCTTACGTCAAGCGCCACCGTGACGGTGAGTTGATCGCCGTGCGTGGAGAGCCGCCTGAGACTTGGTTTGCCTGCGCCATGGGCGCACTGCGGGTGAGTTCGACCTCTGTCTCGGGCAAACAAATCACCCTTACCTATGTGGAGCCAGGCATTTGGTTTGGCGATGTGTCTATTTTTGACGGCGACAGGCGCACTCACGATGTGTATTCTCACGGAGAGTCGACCGTTTTGAACGTTGCCAAGGCAGATTTCAAGAAAATATTGGCGAACCATAACGAACTCTACGAAGCACTCTTACGCTTGCATGCACGTCGCATTCGCCAGTTGTATGGCTTGGTGGAAGATTTGAACACCCTGCCCTTGCGTGCGCGGCTGGCCAAACAATTAGCGCATTTGGTACGCAGCTACGGTGTGCCAAATTTGGCAAATGCGGCCGAAATGCGCATCAGCTTGCATTTGGCGCAAGAAGAGCTGGCACAGCTCTTAGGCGCATCGCGTCAGCGCGTTAACCAAGAGCTGAAACACATGGAGCGCGATGGCGTGATTCGTATCGAAGCCGCAGGCTTGGTGATTCGAGACCGCGAAGCGCTGGGTAGAATCACTGTTTCGGAGGAATAAAAATGGAATTTTTCGACAGGCCGCCCTTAGAAAAATTAGCTCTCTCGGAGGGCAGCGTGTTACACGTAGTGAAGAGCGTGGGAGTCTTTGTGTATGACTGATTTTGACCATTTTGTAGGCACAAAAGAAGTGTCCGAAAAACACTTGTTTGATGTCGCTGCCCTTAAGAATTATTTAGACCAACATTTACCTGGCTTCAAAGGGCCGTTGACTGTTGAAATGTTCAAAGGCGGGCAATCGAATCCGACCTATAAATTACTCACACCAAGCATGAGCTACGTGATGCGCGCCAAGCCTGGCCCTGTTGCCAAGCTGCTGCCTTCTGCGCACGCCGTCGAGCGCGAATTTGCTGTGATGAGTGGCTTGGCCGGCACCGACGTGCCCGTTCCCAAGATGTATTGTCTGTGTGAAGATGAAGCCGTGATAGGCCGCGCTTTTTACGTGATGGAATGCATGAATGGTCGCGTGCTGTGGGACCAGTCGCTGTCCGATATGACGACAGCGCAGCGCGGTGAAATTTATGCCGAGATGAACCGCGTGATAGCGGCGCTGCACAAGGTGAATGTTGAGAAGCAAGGCTTGAGCGGTTACGGCAAACCGGGTAATTATTTTGAGCGGCAGATAGGCCGCTGGACAAGACAATACAACGCGTCCATCACCTCACCCATTGAAGAAATGGACAAGTTGATGGCTTGGCTGCCTACGCACATTCCAGCAAGTGCGTTGGATGCCTCCAAAGTCAGCATCGTGCACGGTGACTTTCGTTTGGATAACCTGATGTTTCATGCCACTGAGCCGCGTGTGATTGCAGTGTTGGACTGGGAGTTGTCAACTTTAGGACATCCGCTGGCGGATTTCAGCTACCACTGCATGTCATGGCACATTCCTCCAGGCTCGTTTCGCGGTATTGGCGGCCTGGATTTAGCAGCATTGGGCATTCCTAGCGAAGATGAATACATTCGTCGCTATTGCGACAGCACAAAGGTCTGTACACCTGCAGAATTGAAGGCTGAATGGAATTTTTACATGGCGTATAACTTGTTTAGACTAGCTGCCATTTTGCAGGGCATAGCAAAGCGCGTGGAAGCAGGCACTGCATCCAGCGCACAAGCAGCTAGCTCAGGCGCAGGTGCCAAACAGTTGGCACAAATGGGCTGGAAGTTTGCACAGCAAGTTTGACGCATTGATAAGATAAGTACGATAACTACGATAACTACGAAAGAAATTAGGTAAATTTATGGATTTTGATTACTCACCCAAAACAAAAGAACTGCAAGCCAAAGTCAAGCAGTTCATGGACGAACACATTTACCCCGCTGAAAAAGCCTACAAAGACGAGCTGGAAGCCAACACCAAAGCTGGCAAGCGTTGGACGCCCTTGCAAACCATTGAACAACTCAAACCTAAAGCCAAGGCAGCAGGTTTATGGAATTTGTTTTTGCCCGTTGATAGCGCATCAGCATCGGGTTACACAGGGGCAGGATTAACGAATCAAGAATACGCGCCATTGGCCGAAATCATGGGCGCAGTCACTTGGGCGAGCGAGGTATTCAACTGCTCTGCACCCGATACCGGCAACATGGAAACGATTGCGCGCTATGGCTCGGAAGAAAACAAAAAGCGTTGGTTAAAGCCATTGCTTGAAGGCGAAATCCGATCTGCTTTTGCCATGACCGAGCCAGATGTGGCGTCGTCAGACGCAACCAACATCGAAACTCGTATTGAGCGTCAAGGTGATGACTACGTCGTCAACGGCCGCAAATGGTGGATTTCAGGCGCGGGTGACCCGCGATGCCAAATCTTCATTACCATGGGTAAAACAGACCCTGAAGCGCCGCGCCATTCTCAGCAAAGTATGATTTTGATACCGGCGGATACCAAAGGCATCGATATTATTCGACCACTCAATGTGATGGGCTACGACGATGCGCCCCACGGCCACATGGAAATGACATTTACCAATGTACGCGTGCCTGCAGGCAATATTTTGCTAGGTGAAGGCCGTGGCTTTGAAATCGCGCAAGGCCGCTTAGGGCCTGGCCGTATTCACCATTGCATGCGCTTGATTGGCGTTGCTGAGCGGGCGTTGGAGCTTATGTGCAAACGAGCATCGTCTCGCACCGCATTTGGCAAAACCGTGGCTTCGCAAACCGTGACGCAAGAGCGCATTGCCGAAGCACGTTGCAGAATCGACATGGCGCGTTTGTTGACATTAAAAGCCGCCTGGATGATGGACATGGGTGGCAACAAGTTTGCGAAAAACGAAATCGCGATGATCAAAGTCGTCGCGCCTAGCATGGCTTGTCAAGTGATTGACTGGGCGATGCAAGTACACGGCGGCGGCGGCATGTGTGATGATTTCCCACTAGCAATGGCATACGCACATTCACGCACACTGCGTTTTGCTGATGGTCCAGATGAGGTGCATCGCAACTCAATTGCCAAGCTGGAATTGGGTAAATATGCTGTTAATCCGAAAGAAGTTGAGATGCCGGTTACCCGTGGCTGTTAAACTATAATTAAAATTTAGCTATATTTTTAATAGCATTATAGGCATATTATACGCTGGCTGAGACGATTATATGCCTATATTTATGTGTATTTGAAATAAGGCAAATGTGATGATAGACGTTTATTCATGGCCAACACCCAATGGCCACAAAGTTCACATCATGCTGGAAGAGTGTGGCTATAAACTGGGCAAAGACTGGCTGGCTCACCCTATCAACATTGGTAAAGGCGACCAGTTCACACCAGAGTTCTTAAAAATCAGCCCGAACAACAAAATACCAGCCATGGTTGACCCGAATGGACCGGATGGTAAACCTATCTCCATGATGGAATCAGGTGCCATTTTGTTGTATTTGGCATCAAAAACCGGTAAATTCTTGCCCAAAACCGACCGCGCAAAGTTTGAAATGATGGAATGGTTGATGTTTCAAATGGGTGGCGTCGGCCCTATGCTAGGGCAAGCGCACCACTTCAGAATCTACGCACCAGAGAAAATTGAGTATGCGGTG
>JANMTB010000097.1:0-15297 GCA_031390045.1 Polaromonas sp. | reverse complement strand
GCCAGTTCCACCGCCACGGCGGCACCCAGCGGAATGCCTTTGTACGCGGGGCCAAAAATCATGTCGAACTCGATGCCGCTGGCGATCAAACTTTTTGCGTAAAACTCGGCCAGTTTGCCTAGTTTGGCACCGTCGTCAAACAGGCCGGCATTAAAAAAATAGGGGCTCAGGCGGCCCGCTTTGGTTTTAAACTCACCAAATCCCAAAACGCCGCATTCTAGGGCGAATTTGACGAAATCTTGCGCTATTTTGTTGTCGTTTTTATTCATACATACCCATAGAGATTCATTTTTATGTCCAAACAGCTCTTCAAACTCACCAGTCTCAACCTCAACGGCATCCGCTCCGCCAGTAGCAAGGGCTTGGCCGCTTGGATTGAAAAGTCACAGCCTGATTGTATTTGCGTCCAAGAGGTCAAAGCGCAGTACGAGGATGTGAAAGACAAGTTTGAGGAAATAGCCGGCATGAAGGGCTATTTTCACTTTGCTGAGAAAAAAGGCTACTCTGGCGTGGGTGTCTACACCAAAGCGACACCGACCGAGGTCATCGTGGGCATTGGCAACAGCGCTGAGTTTGCCGAGTTTAATGCCGAAGGGCGCTACGTCGAGCTGCGTTTCGACACGCCGTCGCGCAAATTCTCCATCATCAGCTGCTATTACCCCAGCGGTTCGTCGGGCGAAGAGCGTCAGCAGGCCAAGTTTCGGTTTTTGGCGCTGATTTACCCGCACTTGATGCAGCTAAAAACCGAGCGCGAGTTCATTTTGTGCGGCGACATCAATATCGCACACCAAGAAGCGGATTTGAAAAACTACAAAGGCAACAAGAAAAACAGCGGCTTTTTGCCAGAGGAGCGGGCTTGGATGTCGCAGTTGTTGCATGAAGCAAACGGCGGCTTGAAAGACGTTTACCGCCTGCTGCAGCCCGACACAACTGAGACTTGCTACACTTGGTGGAGCAACCGTGGCCAAGCCTATGCGAACAATGTGGGTTGGCGGCTGGACTACCACTTAGCTACAACAAAAGTAGCAGCATTAGCAAAACACGAAGAGATTTACAAAACTGAACGCTTTTCAGACCACGCGCCCATGACGATCAGTTACGATTTTTCTAATTTCTAAGGGCATTTGAGGCGAATTGGGGATTTATCGTGGAAGGAATACTGGCAAGAATTTATTGCGAGCGGTTTGCGCACCTGCGTTATTTAAATGGGTTGCATCACGATACCAAACATCTATTGCGTTACCGCCCAAGCAGTAAATAGAACCACAAAATATATCAGACGGATCAATAATACTAACGCTAGGAAAGCGTGTTTTCAGTTCCGTGAATAAGGTCAACTCGTTCGAGCGGTAGATACGGTTGTAGTCTTCAAAAAAGATTGTTCCCGGTATCGGATTGATGGGATTTTTTGCATAGGCTGCCAAGGGATCTAAATTGTCGCCAATGGGCGGATCAATGACAAGCCAAACGCGGATATTTTTGTGGGCTAGCCACCCAACAAGCTCAGTCAATTGTTTGTTAAGGTTGGGATCTGCAATACCCTGCCATGACGATGCCAAAATAATATCGTCTAATTGCAATTGCTCTATCTGCGCCATGACCTTTGCTTTGATCTCGGGAGAGCAGTCAAATTGTCCAATGACAGGACGGCAGTTTTTTGTATTCAGAAGCAAATTTGCGTTATTTTCGCGAGCTAGCTGTTCAAGCATTGTCAACCACATGCCAGCGTGGCTATTGCCCCAAATCATTACTTTTTTGGCTTTGCTTGGTTCTGTATGAACTTCAACAAGCTGGCAAATGTTTGGATTCCTGTCTTTAATGATTGTCCAGATCGTGCACCGCGTTGTGCGCGAATTGATGCGCGCAGTTAAATATGATTTAGCTTGGTCGCTATAGCGATAAGAAGCGCCTTCAGTTGTGATGACATGAATACCAAAAATAGTGAGTATCAAAAAAACTAAAGCAGTAGCTTTAAGTAAATGATACTGTGATGTAAGTATTATTTTGCGCCGTATAGGCGTTTCGATCAAGTGGTAACTACCATACGCAAGTGTGAAAGTAAGGAGCCAAAATAATGCAATTGGCAAGAGTTGTACAGTACTGATGTGTAGGTGACGCATAAACACCAGAATCGGCCAATGCCACAAATATAGCGGGTATGAAATGAGCCCAATACCGACCAACAGTGGATGGGCTAATACTTTGCCAATGATTGTCTTATGCGAGTGAGTGAATACTATGATAAAAAAAACAGCAACAACCGGGAGCAGAGCAATTTTTCCGGGGAACAACATGCTTGAGTCGATGTAGCAGAAGGCGATAAGCAAACTTAAAGCGCTGCAAAAAAGTAGCAGCTCTCTATGAATTCGCGTAAATTTTTGATTTAACCAGCTACGGTTTTCTGTCAATGCTGCTAAACCGCCAATTGCCAGTTCCCATGCGCAACTAAAGATTAAAAAAAATGCGGCTTTCGGTGCTGTTTGGCTTTGCACTAAATTTATATAAAACGAACCAATAATTACTAATAAAACTACCGTTAAGCGGACTTTTGATGATTGCCGCTTTATGAAAAGTAGGAGTATTGGCCAAAAAAAATAGAACTGTTCTTCAACAGCTAAGCTCCAAGTATGTAGTAGCGGTTTGGTGTCCGCGCCAATGAAATACTCGCCTTCTGAGAGAAAAATGACATTCTGCAAAGATAGCGGTTGTACAAGCAATGAATTTACGTAGGAACGAATATCCTCAGGGGTCAATATTGCAAATGCGGCTACCGAGCTAGCTAACAGCACGACTAATAATGGCGGCAAGATTCTTCTAATTCGGCGTAAATAAAAATTTTTAATCGTAAAAGTGCCTGCAGTTATGTCGTGTTGAATCTGATTTGTTATCAGATAACCACTGATAACAAAGAATACATCTACACCAATAAAGCCACCGGTTAGCCATGTAGCATTAATGTGAAAGAAAATAACTGATAAAACGGCAATGGCGCGAAGACCATCTATTTCTGGGCGATATGAGTGAATCATGAAGTCGACCCAGTGTGTAAATTGATGAACATTAAAGAACTAAAGTGCCTAGATTTTGTAAATTATCTCATTCGGAATTTGACTGAACACCTCTTCAACCAATCGCCCATGACGATCAGTTACGATTTTTCTAATTTCTAAGGGCATTTGAGGCGAATTGGCTACATGCTTTTTGCGACTTTGGTGGCATGATAGATAAATTACTTAGGAGTATTCTTGTATGAATCGTATGAACAAATCATTCAAACTTATTTTAAGCGGCGCTGCTGTGGTGGCGCTTGCGGCCTGCAGCGGCAGCATTGACGACTCGTTTTTTCAGGCTGACGCTATCAGTCCAGAGGTAGGTAATGTGTGCATAGAAGGTGCAAGAATTTCACCGAACGGCAATGATGCTAAAGACACAGTCACACGGCTGAAAAAGTTTTATGGTGGTGACGTGACGACTGGTGCGACCGTGCATGCCGGCATTGGGCCGGATGCGACTTGCACCGCTTACAAAGACAAAACAGCGGCCAACACCATCATTACCAAAGACTATTACGAAAATACGATCGTTCCTGCAACACCACTGTAAATCGGTTGGTTGTGCGGCTAGCTCAGCCTTTATGATGGCGGAATGACCACCCGCCATCAAGCGTTCGCCCAATCCGCACCCACTGCTGCCAAACGCAGCTGGGCAGAAACTCTCAAAGTTTACTTAGAGCCGCCCACACTCCGCATGCTGCTGCTGGGCTTCGCAGCAGGGCTACCCCTACTGCTGGTGTTAGGCACACTCAGCTTTCGCCTGCGCGAAGCGGGCATTGATCGCACGACCATTGGGTTTTTAAGTTGGGTCGGCTTGGCTTATGGCTTCAAATGGGTCTGGTCGCCTTTAGTGGACAGAATGCCGATCCCTCTGCTCACGGCATGGCTAGGTCGTCGTCGTAGTTGGTTGCTGATATCGCAAATCGTTATCATCGCGGGCTTGGCGGGTATGGCGTTGACGAATCCGCAGAACGACTTGCAAAGCATGGTGTGGTTTGCGGTGGCGGTGGCGTTTGGCTCTGCCACGCAAGACATAGCGCTAGACGCTTACCGCATAGAAATGGCCGATGTTGACAGACAAGCCGCCCTAGCCAGCGCCTACATGACGGGTTACCGTATTGCGATGATTTGGGCGGGGGCGGGTGTGTTTTGGGTGGCAGCGTTTGCAGAAGTTGCAACTGTAGCCCCTGTAGCAGCCGCTGCTGGTGTCGCGGTAAAAGCGGTTTACCAAAACAATGCGTGGCAGACGGCGTATTTGGTCATGGCTGCATCCATGTTGTTAGGTGTCATCACGGTACTGTGGTCACCCAAACCCGCTGAGCGCGCTTACCAACCTGCCAAAAATGCGTCGGATTGGCTCAAGGGCGCGTTGATCGAGCCTTTTGCCGACTTCATTCGCCGTTACAAATGGCATGCCGCGTTGATTTTGGCGCTGATTGCTACCTACCGCATCTCTGACGTGGTCATGGGCATCATGGCGAACCCGTTTTATGTCGACATGGGCTACACCAAGCTGGAGGTGGCAAATGTCACCAAAGTGTTCGGCGTCATCATGACGCTGGTCGGCGCGTTCATTGGCGGCGTGCTGTCGATGCGCTTTGGGGTGATGCGAATTTTGATGTTGGGCGCGATTTTGAGCGCTGTGAGCAACCTGCTATTTGCTTGGCTGGGCGGTCGTGGGCACGATGTGACCGCACTGATTTGGGTGATTTCGGCTGATAATTTGTCCAGCGGCATCGCCTCAGCTGCGTTCATCGCCTATTTGTCTAGCCTCACGAATGTGAACTACTCTGCCACGCAATACGCGCTGTTCAGCTCCATGATGTTGCTATTGCCCAAGTTTTTGGCGGGGTATTCGGGCAAGTACGTGGATGCCTTTGGCTACATTGACTTTTTCACCGCCACAGCGATGTTGGGTATTCCGGTGCTGCTGCTGGTTTGGTTGGCAAGTCGCATCAAAACGCCAGAAAATGCAGTGCAGAACGCGCCAGATGTGCCCATTAGCCGTGAAAACAGCGTAAATACTTAAAATTACGATAAAATATGGCTCTAGCCGGCGTATTTATTGACTAAATAGCTATCAATAATGTAGCGTTCTGAAGGTTTTCAACGCAGTTTTACACAACTTTACAGAACCGACACGCTGTAAAACGAGCCCCAAGCGCATGATTGAAACGTTATTTGTAATATCGCAACGAACCGTTTGACAAACCATGACACAACAACTTTTGATGATTGAAGACGACGCCCGCTTGGCCAACATGGTCAGTGAGTACCTGCGGCAAGCAGGTTTTGACTTCAAACACGCCTTAGACGGCGCCAGTGGTTTGGCTGCGCTGCAAAAGTCGCCGCCTGCACTGGTCGTTTTAGACTTGATGTTGCCCGACATCGATGGTCTAGAAATTTGCCGCCGGATTCGGGGGATTGGTGGCGCTGTCGGTAAAACGCCGATTTTGATGCTCACCGCTAAGGGCGACCCGATGGACCGCGTGATTGGTTTAGAAGTGGGTGCAGATGATTATTTGGCTAAACCTTTCGAGCCGCGCGAACTGCTAGCCCGTATTCGGGCGATTTTGCGTCGCAGCGCCCATGCGGGTGTGGTCGACGATGCCAGCAAAGCCAACCTGAGTTTTGGCAGCTTAGAGATTGACCGCGACGCACGGATTGTCACCTTGGCAGGCAAAGAGGTTGATTTAACCTCATACCAGTTCGATTTGCTCCTCGCCGTGGCCGAGCGCGCTGGCCGCGTGTTGACGCGAGACCAAATCATGGAGGCCGTGCGTGGCCGTGAGTTAGAAGCATTTGACCGCTCTATCGACGTGCACATGGGCCGCATCCGTGCCGCCATAGAGGCGGATGCCAAAGATCCGAAGCGGATTTTGACGGTGCGGGGTGTGGGTTATGTCTTCGCAAAACAGCAAGACTGATGCACCAACAACCCTTTTTCAACCGCCTTTACGTCCGCATCTGGCTAGCCGTGGTGCTGGCCGTGGCGTTGCTGACGTTGCTGGTCGGTTGGGCTTGGCGCGAGAGCGCAGAGCGCAAAATGGCTGAGTTGGGAGCTGCCGACACTGCGCCCGTGGTGCGCGAAGTGCTGATTAAAAACGCTGCGGGTGAAACCATAGGCACAGCGACGGCAGCACCGCGCGTGCCGGGCATGGGCACCGAATTTTCAGTAAAACTTGATAAACCCTTAGCCGCTGGCGATACCATAGGCTTGCAAATGCCAAGACCGCGTCGCCTGAACCCACAAACGGGTGAATTTGAGCCGATGCGCCCGCTAGAGATGCGCGAGCGATTTGAACGATTGGACCGCAGGAATCGCCCAGAGCGTTTGGATAATGCATTTGGTCTTGGCAGCCCTGCGGACAAAACCTGGTTTAAGCCACCGTTTGGGTTTGTTTGGATGCTCGGTTTGGTTGGCCTCGCCGTGGCACTGGGCACGTACCCGCTGATTCGCCGGCTGACCAAGCGGTTAGAGTCATTACAGCGTGGTGTTGAGCAATGGGGGCAGGGCGACTTGGCGACCCGCGTTCCAGTCATTGGCAACGACGAGGTGGCATTTTTGGCGAAACGCTTCAACACGGCGGCTGAGCGCATAGAGGCTTTGGTCGGGTCGCACAAATCGCTGCTGGCCAACGCATCTCACGAGCTCAGATCGCCCTTAACCCGCATCAAAATGGGCTTGGAGCTGATGCATGGCAGAGTAAGTGCCCCCACGGTCGGCACTGGCGTGTCCTCCCTGCCCCCCGAGGGGGCTTTCGCGACTTGGGGCGGCCCAGCGTCGCTCAAATCCTTCAATTTGCTGAAAGACGAAATCAGCCGCAATATCAACGAGTTAGACCAGCTGATCGCTGAAATCTTGCTCGCCAGCCGGCTAGATTCGGCGCAGGCCGATGTGGGTTCGTTTGAAACTGTTGATTTAACTGGTTTGGCCGCAGAAGAGTGCGCCAAATCGGGCGCGGAGCTACAGGTATTGTCCGAATCCGCTATCGCCGTGCAAGGTGTGCCTAAGTTGCTGCGCCGTTTGATGCGCAATTTACTGGAAAACGCGAACCGCTACGCCAAAGCGGGTTCAGGCCAAGCAGCCGTACTGAGTTTGAACATCGAGACGCTTGGCCAATCAAAACAAGTCGTCTTGCGCGTGACCGACCATGGCCCAGGCGTGCCAAGTGAGCTGCGCGAGCGCATTTTTGAGCCGTTTTACCGCGTGCCGGGTGCCAGCGAGGTTGACGGCGGTGTTGGTCTAGGCTTGGCATTGGTCAAATCCATCGCCCAGCGCCACGGCGGCAGCGTGCGCTGCGAAGGCACTGGAGCGCAAAATGGGGCTTGTTTTGTGGTAACTTTGCCTCTTTAGGTAAAGTTACACACCATGGCAAATAGACTCTCACAAATCGCCACCCGCACGGGCGACCAAGGCACCACGGGGCTGGGCGACAACACCCGCGTTTCTAAAGACCACTTACGTGTCCACGCCATGGGCGATGTGGATGAGCTGAACTCGCATATCGGTGTGTTGCTGTGCGAAACCATGCCTGAGGGCGTGCGGCATTTGTTGGTTGAAATCCAGCACCAACTCTTCAATTTGGGTGGCGAGTTGTCCATTCCAGGCTTTGAGTTGCTTAAAAAAGAGGCGCTTTTGGAGCTGGACGATGCGCTAGAAACCTACAACGCAACCCTGCCGAAACTTGCCGAATTCATCTTGCCTGCAGGCAACCGTGCTGCGTCGCAAGCGCACGTCTGCCGCACCGTGGCGCGGCGGGCTGAGCGGGCGGTCGTGGCGTTGGGCGAATCTGAAACCATCAACGACGCACCACGCCAATACCTGAACCGCCTGAGCGACTTGATGTTTGTGCTCTCCCGCGTGCTGAACCGCATGGTCATTGAGGGCAAGGCGGGTGACGATGTGTATTGGAAAAGCGAGCGCCTAGCGCGCCAAAGCGTTAAGCCGGAGGATGTACTGGACGCATCATCAGACGCATGATCAGAGGCGCCAGGAACAGGTTTTCGTATGTTATTTAAGTTAAAATATGCTATATTATTAATAGCTATTCAGGCAATAAACACAACGGCTATAGCCGAAAATGCCTCTAAAAATGAGGTTTTTTGCCAAACCATGGCCAAGCACTTGCCTAATGTCTCTGCGCAGCTCTGTTTGCAGGCCAACTTGGTCGATACCGGTGCGCGCTCGGTCAAAGGTGCGCCATTGCTCAAGCGCGACATGCCGCCCGTGCGTAGCGCTGCCGATGCGCCCACCTTGCGTGTGCTGGTGGTCGGTGGCATTCATGGTGACGAGTTGTCATCTAGCTCCGTGGCATTGCATTGGATCAAACTTGCCGCCCAAGCCCCTTCCAATGCGCCCAACCCCGTGCATTGGCGCTTTATTCCTATGCTGAACCCTGATGGCCTGATGGCGCGGCCAGCTAAACGCGTAAATGCCCACGGCGTCGATCTGAACCGCAATTTCCCTACGCCCAACTGGTCACGTGATGCCAAAATCTACTGGGAGCAGCGCACCAAAAAGGACCCACGTCGCTGGCCGGGGCCAGAGCCGCTGTCCGAGCCAGAATCCAAGTTTCTGCACGACGACATGGCCAGCTTCAAGCCGCATCTCATCGTCAGCATCCATGCACCCTACGGCGTGCTAGATTTTGATGGCCCGACAGTGCCGCCGTCAAAACTAGGCCGTTTGTACCTCGACCAAGTCGGCATCTTCCCCGGCTCACTCGGCAACTACGGCGGCGTGCACAAAGGCATGCCCGTCGTGACGATCGAGCTTCCCAACGCCCAGCGCACCCCGCTAGATGCCGAAACGCGGCAAATGTGGCTGGATTTGTTGCGGTGGATGGGGGAGAAGGTGCGGCCGTGATGGTTTTTTTGGGGAGCTTTTTCGTGATCGCTTTTTTATAAAATTTGAGCGATAATAGAAACCAAAGGTTACAAAAAATGCAAAATTGTTTTATTCTGTTGAGTCGAATTAAATTTCGAGAATGCGTATTACCTATAATTTTTTGTATGCTCAGCTTGAGCTATTCTGCCTTGCACGCGCAGACTGCGACAGTGACTGCTGTGAATGATTTAACTTGTATCGGCGATCGAATTGGTCGAAATGGCATTTGTACAGCCAAGGAATTCACCACTGTTTTAACATTCTCGCAGCCTGCGGCAAACACGTTGACCACTTGTTTGGCTGGTACGGACGTTTTAGTGGACGTCATCGCGGATGTTTCGGGCACGAATACCAACCGGTATGATGTTGCTTATTTCATTGGACAAGTTGGTAATCTTCCTGCAAATACGGGGGGTACGTGTTCTGTTACCACTTTCCCATCCAGCCCTGCGCCATTTGCTGACTTGGACCCCGCATTCGTTGGTGCGCAAGACACGTGTGGTGATTATGTGGGTGGTGGCGTGGCTACCTTAGAAATGAAAAGTGTCAAGGTTCGCTGTGAGCCAGCAGCGGGTTCTGGCGGATTGAATGTACCCTACACCATCGCATGGAATGCCCAGCAGCCTTATGCGTGCAATGCGCGTAACATTATTCCAAAACCTGACTCCAAGTGCTTGAGTGGCCCCGTTGAAGCAACTTTAGCGGGCGCCACCGTGCAAGGTTGGGTTCGAATTATCAAGCAAACAACCCCTGACGGAGATCCACAAAATTTCCAGTTTGCGGCATCGTCACCCAGCGGTGTCTCACCTAGCGTGAGTAGTTTCACGCTTTCAGACAACCAATCACAACTTGTCTCCATTCCTCTGGCGGCTACTACGAGAACCATCACAGTCACTGAAAGTCTTGCTGCAGGTTGGGAATCTGCGGCTGTGATTACCTGTCTCAGGCCCGATGGCAGTGCCGCGCCGTTTGTTACGATCGACAATGCGACAAGAACAATAAACGCAAACTTGCTCGGGTTGAACAACACGGCTATTTGTACGTTTACAAATACCAAGAAAACGGCCACCGTTACTTTGCGTAAAGCCTGGGTCAACGCCGTCTTGAACGACGCTGTCACCGTCAGTGCGACCGGTCTGACCAGCTTAGCCTCAGTGGCCAACACAGCGACGGAAACTGACACCGGTGCAGCGCAAACCCTCTACGTCGGCAGCGTGCTGACTTTGGCAGAGGCCTTCACCACTGGCGTAGCCACCAACTACAACACCAGCTTGGCATGTACTGGCACGACAGGTTTGTCGGGCAGCACCTTGACGGTGGGAGTTGCCGATACCAATATTGTGTGTACGTATACCAACAGAAGTGCGCTAGTCGCGATAACGATTGCTAAGACTGATTCCAAAATTATCGCTACATCAGGCGGGACGAATAATTATGTGGTTACCGTTTCAAACGCCGGGCCAGCGGCCGCTGACGGCGTGGTTGTGACAGATGTGGTCGGCGCGGGGTTGACTTGCCCGCCTGCCAATACGGTGACTTGTTCGGTGACAGCCGGAGCTGCTGCGTGTCCTGCAGGTCCGCTGACATTCACCAATCTGACGACAGGGCTCGCGATTGCTACTTTCCCGCCAAACAGTGCGCTGCAGTTTGCGTATACCTGCAACGTGAATTAAAACTGACGGGGCGGTGCGGTTCTAGAATAATCCAGGGGCTCACTCCCCGCCACTTTGCTGCAGCGCCCACATCTGCGCGTAAATGCCGTTGTGCGTTAAAAGCTGCGCATGGTTGCCCCGCTCGACGATGTGGCCGGCATCCATCACCAAAATTTCATGCGCATCCACCACGGTGGATAACCTGTGGGCAATCACCAATGTCGTCTTGTTTTGTGCCACGTTTTGCAGCTCGGCCTGAATAGCGCGTTCGTTGGCGGAGTCCAGCGCGGAGGTGGCTTCGTCAAAAATCAAAATGGGCGGGTTTTTCAGCAGGGTTCGGGCGATGGCGACGCGTTGCTTTTCGCCGCCAGAGAGCTTCAGCCCGCGCTCGCCAACCATGGTTTGGTAGCCTAAAGGCGTGGAGGCGATGAAGTCGTGAATCCGCGCCGATTTGGCCGCTTCTTCCACTTGCGCTTGCGTTGCCCCAGTGCGGCCATAGGCAATGTTGTAGGCCACGGTGTCGTTGAACAGCACGGTGTCTTGCGGCACAATGCCAATCGCTTCGCGCACGCTGGCTTGGGTGACGGTCTTGATGTCCTGGCCAGCAATTGAAATCGTGCCCTGTTGTACGTCATAAAACCTGAACAGCAACCGCGCCAATGTCGATTTCCCCGCCCCTGACGGTCCGACGACTGCCACGGTTTTGCCAGCAGGCACAGTGAAGCTGATGCCGTGCAAGATCGGGCGGCTGGCCTCGTACGCAAAATGCACGTTTTGGAAGCTGATTTCGGGTGAATTGATGCTGTTTGAGATGTTATTTGCTATATTGTTTGTAGCTGTTGAGGCAATAAATACGCCGGATGTAGTCGAATTTTGCTCTAAAATGACTGATTTTGATGAAATAACGAGTTTTTGAGCACCTGGAACATCTGCAATCTCGCGTTCCCGCTCTAAAAGGACAAACATTTTGTCCAAATCGGTCAAACTTTGCTTGATTTCACGGTAAATCACGCCTAAAAAGTTCAGCGGAATGTAGAGTTGGATCATGAAGGCGTTGACCATCACCAAGTCGCCCAGCGTCATGCGGCCTTCGACCACGCCTTGGGTGGCGCGCCAGAGCATGGCAACAAGTGCAGTGGCGATGATGAGCTGCTGGCCCGTGTTCAGCAAGCTCAGCGTGGTTTGGCTTTTGACTGAGGCAGCGCGAAATTTCTCTAGGTTTTCGTCGTAGCGTTTGGCTTCAAAGGCCTCGTTGTTGAAGTATTTGACGGTTTCGTAGTTCAGCAGTGAGTCAATCGCACGCGTGTGTGCTTGGCCGTCCATCTCGTTCATTTTGATGCGAAATTGCGTGCGCCATTCAGTCACCGTGATGGTGTAGGTGATGTACAGCACCAAGGCGGCGACGGTGATCCAAGCAAACCAAGCGTCAAATTTGACCGCCAAAAGCGTCAGCACCAGCGCCATTTCTATCAGCGTGGGGGCAATGTTGAACAGGGTAAAACCAATCAGCGTGCGCACGGCGCGGGTGCCACGTTCAATATCACGCGTCATGCCGCCGGTTTGGCGTTCTAGGTGAAAACGAAGACTTAAATTGTGCAAATGGCGGAAAACTTCTAACGAAATGCTGCGCGCAGCACCTTCGGTAGCTTTTGAGAAAACCAATTCACGCAATTCTGTTAACAAGCTTGTGGATAACCTCAACAAACCGTAGCCAACAAGCAAAGCCACAGGCACCACCAGCAGGGCTTGCGTTCCGGTGATTTGGTTGGGGTTCATCGCATCCACCAGCTCTTTGAGCAAGAGCGGCACACCTACATTGGCAACTTTGGCGCCCACCATGAAAGCCAGCGCCGCCATCACCCGCCACTTGTAGTACCAAAGGTATGGGAAAAGCCGTGCTAAAGTCGCCCAGTCTGAACGAGGCGTGGCAGCTTGTTGCGTAGTTGCTACAGAATTAGGGACAACATTTGTTGTGTTCAGGTGGCTATAACCGCGCATCTTTGATAATCTCTCATTTGTAATGTTTGCCACATCTATTTGCAACCTTATTGCGTATTTAGGTGAGCTTTTAACTATAGATTGTCTCTGATGTCCACAATTGCAAGCACTGGTCTGCCGATTTCCCCTTCAGTTCTGAATGTGGCATTGCCACTAGATAAGGAATTGGTACTCAAAGTTATCCCTATGCCGGCAGATTGCAATGCCAACGGCGATATTTTTGGAGGTTGGGTCATGGCGCAGGTTGACTTGGCTGGTAGCGTCATCCCAGCGCGTCACACCCAAGGCCGCATGGCGACGGTGGCGGTGAATGAGTTTATTTTCAAGCAGCCCGTGCGCGTCGGCGATATTTTGTCATTTTTCTCAGAAGTCACACGCATTGGCCGCACGTCTGTGACTGTGAAGGTTGAGGTGTTTGCCGAACGCTTTAGAAGTCAAGGTAGGTACATCAAAGTGACTGAAGCTTCTGTTACCTATGTCGCTATTGACGACCAAGGCCGACCTCGTGAAATAGTGAAAAATTAAATGGCCAGCCAAAAGAAGTTCACAAAAAATTAAGAATATTTATTTTAAATTCAAAGACTTACAGAGCTTAGCGTAAATTAATAATTATTCAAAATCAGTATTTTTTTCACGAAAGTGTGTTGTTTCTTTGATCGACTTAAGTCTAAAAGCGCCTTAAGTCTTTGTAATCAGGTGTAAATATCAGATAATAATTAGTAATACTAAATTGCTACTTCCTCTTGCATGTTAAGACGGGGAGTTTTGTTGTCGAAAAAATGATGAGACCCTATATGTTGACATTCGCAAAATTGAAGCCACAAAATGTTCGAGCACCCACCTTGCAAGTCATGCTGCAAGGACTGTTGGTGGCTTTCGCGTTTTTGCTTAGCTTGGGTGCGCACGCGCAGTCATCTGCTTGTGTGGCTAATGAGACGGCGCAAATTTTGCGGTACCAGCAGGAGGTTGGCCGGCAGGTTCGGTGGGGCCATTGTCTTTCACAGTTGGTACAGGCGTCAATGCAGTCACGATGACCTTCAACATCACTAATGCGCAGCCTTTTACGGCTGGTACGCCAGATCAAGTGACTCACGGCGGTTTGCCTAACGTCGTTCGGGCAGCACACACCACGCCTACTCTTAATACCAGTCTCTCAACTCAAACAATCACTTTTAGTCGGCCAATTAACAAATTTGTCTACGTTGCAACTGATGTGGACTTTGTCACAGGGAATTGGCAGGACGTGGTTGTGGCAAGAGCCAATGGAACGCTATTGCCAACTTCACTGGTCGGAGGTGTTGGGCATACTGTAAATTTGGCAACGGGCACGGTGACGGCAACGACGAGTAACAATTGCGCCAATACCAATTCTGCTTGTAATGTGACCGCAAATTTCGACTTTAACGGCATTACTTCTGCTTCAGAAGAGTTCAGAACAGGACCTAATCACGGTGGGGCGCAGCAGTTTTTGGGGTGGACGAGCTTTGGCTTTTGTGCGCCGAATATTGAGCCAAATTTATCTTTGGTGAAAGATGATGGTGGAGCAAGTTTTGTTGCTGGTAGTACGGGTACATATACTTTTACAGTAAGCAATACTGGAACGGGCGCAACAATCGGAACGACTACTATTAAAGATATTCTTCCCGCTGGCATGTCTTTTGTGGCGTCATTAACTGCCGGTGGCGCAAACGGCGCTTCATTTACTTGTGCGGTCTCAACAACAACTAATACGAACGATACAGCCACTTGCACAACGACAACCGCTATACCAGTTGGCGGAACGGGTGTGTTTACTTTGCCAGTATCTGTGGCATCTACCGTAGCTAGCGGTACAACGCTAACTAATAGAGCGAAAGTTTTTGGTGGCAGCGATCCTAATAAAGCGACCGAAACGACTACGGGAACAATTGCGGCTTGCCCTTCTGATGGATTGGCTGGTTCTGTTGCAAATGCAGGATGTGGTTTTGAGGCTACTCCTATAACTACCGCTGCCAGCGTCGTCATTACCAAAACAGATGGCAAAGCGCTAGCTACCAGTGGCGGCACTAACAACTATGTTGTTACTTTAACGAACCAAGGCCCATCCTTTGCGAATAACGTCATTGTTACCGACGTGGTAGGAGCAGGTTTAACCTGCCCTGTAGACAATCCGGTGATTTGTACTATTACAGGCGTCGGCACTGTTTGCCCTGCTGGCCCATTGACTATTGGAAACTTAACTGGTGCAGGTATTACTGTCGCTGAATTGCCAGTCAGTGGTGCACTTCAGTTTGCATATACCTGCAGCGTCAATTAAATGCAGCCGCTCAATATTCTCAGAAGCACAATAAATTCAAATCCAAAAGTGATTACACGTATGAGTCATCTTCTATCTCTCGCTAGGGTAAAAAGTACCGCCAGTGCATTTTTTGCACTTTTGGCGCTTTTAGCTTCTAGTCAATTGTTAGCGCAAACTACTGTTAACACAGCGACAGTTACGCGGCCTGCGGGGCTGGTTTTGACATGTGTGGCTGGGCCTGTTGGAACAGGTTTGTCATACGCAAGTGGTGCGCCTGCTAGTTGTTCTGCGACGGATACGGATACTTTGACACCGACGATCACCGCCACCAAAACCGTCAGCGCCAGCCCCCTGGTCGTTGGTGGCACAGGCCAGTTCTACAACATCACCATCACGGTCGCCAACGGCCCGACGACAGCCGCGCTC
>JANMTB010000082.1:0-10468 GCA_031390045.1 Polaromonas sp. | reverse complement strand
GCCACCCCAGCGTGCCGCACATGACGGGGCGCGAACACGTTCTCACCTCGAATGAGATGTTTGACCTGCCAACTTTCCCCAAACGGCTGCTGGTGGTGGGCGGTGGTTACATCGCCTGTGAATTTGCCTCTATTTTCAACGGCTTGGGCGCACAGGTCACACAACTGTATCGGGGGGAACAGATATTGCGCGGTTTTGACGACGAGGTGCGCCACTTTATCGCCGCTGAAATGAACAAAGCGGGCGTTGCTCTGCGCTTGAATACGGGCGTCATCGCCATCAACCGCACTGCTTTGGGGCTAGAGGTGAGCTTAGAGGGGGGCGGCACGCTGACAGTGGATGCCATCCTTTACGCCACGGGTCGTGTGCCCAACGTGCTGGGCTTGGAGCTAGAGGCGTTGGGGGTGTGCCAAAGTGCTGATGGCGCCGTGGTAGTGGATGAAAATTATCAAACTAACATCCCCTCAATCTACGCGCTTGGCGACGTGACTGCGCGGGTGCAGCTCACACCTGTAGCGCTGGGCGAGGCGATGGTATTGGTCGACCATTTGTTTGGTCCGCAAGCAGGTAAAGCTGCACGCAGCATGAGCTACCAATTCATCCCCACAGCAGTGTTCACCCACCCGAATATCGGCACGGTGGGTTATTCAGAAACCGATGCACGTAAAGAATTCGGCGCGATCGCTGTCTTCAAAAGCGAGTTCAAAGCGCTGAAGCACACCTTGAGCGGCAGCACCGAGCGCACGTTCATGAAGTTATTGGTCGAAACCGCCACCGACCGCGTGGTTGGCCTGCACATGGTCGGCCCCGATGCGGGTGAAATCGTCCAAGGCTTCGCCGTCGCCCTGAAAGCCGGAGCCACCAAAGCCATGTTTGACAGCACCATCGGCATCCATCCGACGGTGGCTGAGGAGTTTGTGACGATGCGGGAGCCAGCCACTGATGTCGCAGCGTTGTAACCCGTCTGTAGCACAATAGCCACATGCCGAATTCACCCATCTATCTTCCCGCCTTTATCGCCCCCGCCCAGTTCACCGACGCTGCTTTGGCTTTGGCGCAGGTGCAAAAGATTTATAACGCGCAAATCGAACATTTGCGGCGCAGCATGCAGCAGTTTGTCAAAGGCGATAGCGCTGACCACATGGCACAGTCGCAAAAAGTTCGGGCTTGTTACCCTTTTGTGCGCATCCATACCGACCGTGTTTCGCGTTCTGAGCTGCCTGATTTGGCGCGCTTGAGCTATGGTTTTGTTGCGGGCCCGGGCCGGTTTGAGACAACGCTGACGCGGCCTGATTTGTATGCCAGCTATTACCTAGAGCAATTTCAACTGCTGTTGCAAAATCACAAAGTCGTACTAGAGATCGGTACCAGCTCGCAGCCGATACCGATACATTTTTCGTTCGCTGAGCATGATCACGTCGAAGGCAGCATGAGTTTTGAGCGCCGTACGTTGATGCGAGATGTGTTTGATTTGCCTGATTTGGCGGCGATGGACGATGGCATTGCCAATGGCACCTATGAGCCACGTGCGGGAGAGGCTCAGCCGCTGTCACTTTTTACCGCACCTCGGGTTGATTACTCCTTGCAGCGATTGCGCCACTACACGGGCACCTCACCCGAGTGGTTTCAAAACTTTGTGTTGTTTACCAACTACCAGTTTTATATCGACGAGTTCGTCAAGCTCGGCCATGAGGCGATGGCGAATCCAGACAGTGAGTACATCGCTTTCATCGAGCCTGGTAATGTGGTGACGCGACGTGTCGGCTTGGCTGCAGAAGCGATAGATGCATTCGGCGCGCAACCACCAAGGTTGCCACAGATGCCCGGATATCACCTGATTAGGGCTGACCGAAGTGGCATTAGCATGGTCAACATCGGCGTGGGTCCGGCGAATGCTAAAAACATCACCGACCACATCGCGGTGCTGCGTC
The DNA here is from genome assembly GCA_031390045.1 of Polaromonas sp. Lineage (GTDB taxonomy): Bacteria > Pseudomonadota > Gammaproteobacteria > Burkholderiales > Burkholderiaceae_C > Aalborgiella. The sequence continues at coordinate 8,537 of JANMTB010000082.1, read as the reverse complement.
CACATGCGTGGATCATGCTCGGCCATTGCGCTGGTTTGCGTAATTCACAACAGCTAGGCGACTACGTGCTCGCCCACGGCTATGTGCGTGAAGACCATGTACTTGACGAAGAGTTGCCGCTGTGGGTGCCGATTCCGGCGCTGGCTGAAATCCAAGTCGCCCTCGAGCAAGCGGTGGCCGATGTTACGCATTTGAAGGGTGCTGAGCTGAAACACATCATGCGCACAGGTACGGTGGCGTCTACGGACAACCGCAATTGGGAGCTGCTGCCCAGCAACCAACCGCAACGCCGCTTCAGCCAAAGCCGCGCCGTGGCCTTGGACATGGAAAGCGCAACGATAGCTGCCAATGGCTTTCGTTTTCGCGTACCCTACGGCACCTTACTTTGCGTGAGCGACAAACCGCTGCATGGCGAGATTAAGCTCCCCGGCATGGCGAACCACTTCTATCGAGAGCGGGTCGACCAACATTTACGCATCGGCATCCGTGCTATCGAGCTATTGCGCGAGCGTGGCATGGATCAACTGCATAGCCGCAAATTGCGAAGTTTTGCTGAAGTTGCTTTTCAGTAATTAGCATTTGAACTCAATCTGCTCATGGAGACATGGATGAAACACTTCAATCGCGGACTAACGGGGGCGGCACTGGCGGTCGCAACACTGCTGGTGGCTTGTACGCGCGATGGTATGTTTTCGCACATGAACGCAAAGTCTCCGACGCTAGATGGTTCATTGCCACTGGTGTTGGCGCACAGAGGCGCAAGCGGTTATTTGCCTGAGCACACGTTGGCAGCCTATAAAAAAGCGATTGAGATGGGGGCCGATTTTGTAGAGCCCGATTTGGTGGTGACCAAAGATGGCCATTTGGTGGCGCGACATGAACCCAACATCACCAACACCACCAATGTGGCGGCACGATCTGAATTTGCAAACCGGAAAACGACCGTCATCATGGACGGCGTTGCTGAAACTGGTTGGTTTGCCGCTGATTTCACCTTGGCCGAACTTAAAACCCTGCGTGTGAATCAAACCATGGCAGAACGTGATCAGTCGTTTAATGGCAAGTTTGAAGTTCCTACGTTTCGCGAAATTTTGGAGCTAGTCAAAACTGAAAATGCCAAAGCTGGCCGCAACGGTCGTGTAGTTGGTGTTTACCCAGAAACCAAGCATCCAACTTACCACGACAACATCGGTCTGTCGATTGAGCCGCGCTTGCTGGCGATGCTAGACGAATATGGGCTGAACAAAAAAGATTCGGCCGTTGTGATTCAATCGTTTGAAGTTGGAAACCTCAAGCTGTTACGTCAGCGCACACCTGTTCGCTTGGTGCAGCTCATTGGTGGTGGCAGAGTTGATCCAACGGGCAAAGTTGTTTTGACACCGCCATTCGACAAGCCGTACGATATGAGGGTGAAAAATGATGCACGCACCGTGGTCGATATGCTGACGCCAGCAGGATTAAAAGACATCAAAACCTACTCGGACGGCATTGGCCCATCGAAACACTTTATTGTGAGTAGCGCGCAAGTCATGGGTGCTGATGGAAAGCCCCGTGATTTGAATGCTGACGGAAAATTTGACGAACGTGATCGCTTAGCACTGCCACCAACATCGCTCATCAATGATGCGCATGCGGCGGGCTTGTTTGTACATCCCTATACATTCAGAAATGACGCTAGGTTTTTATTGGCTGACTACAAAGGCGACCCGAAAGCCGAATACGGCAAGTTTTACAAGCTGGGTGTTGATGGATTGTTTAGCGATTTCACGGATACAGCGGTAGAGGCACTAAAGTAAAGTAAATATGACTGTAGCCGGTGTATTATATGCTTATTTTGCTACAAAATAAGTAGCAAATACAACTTTATTTGCCCTTTATAAAGTGGGCAATGCCGATTCGATTTTGTCGATGTCTAGCTGAATATCGTCAACAAAAAGAAGCGCACCTTGGCTTTGCGCTAATGCCAAGGCATTATTCAGTGTCTGCAAAAAAGTAGCGCTGTCAATGGTCGACTGCGCAAATTGAAAGTGAGCTGATAAACGCAAATACTCAGACTCCATCCACTTTTCACCGGTATTGATACGTGATGCAATACGAATCATAGCGCTGGCACCGCTTTCAATGTGACTGTGAGCCAAGCAAGCACGTGCGTACATCACCGCCCATACCGTGACATAGGGGCCATTTTGGCTAAATATGGTCTCCATGCTTGCCGCGGCTTGTTCGATGTATTTCTTGAGGTTCTCAATTTTGCACTGGAGCATAAGTTGGCTAAGTGCCAAGCTCAACTCGATATAGGGCGTCCAAAGCGAGAGTTGATGTTTGGTCACATAATGATGCGCTTGCGTCATGTGCTGAACTATTTCGTCTGTACGACGGTTCAATCCACCAATAAAACCACCTGAAAAAACCAAACTCTGACAGATGGCCACGTGATTGTGGCTGCGCAGCGCCCATTCCAAAGCTTTATCGCGCCAACGGTTGGCCGCATCGGTTTGCTTGAGCAGTAAGCAGGTGGTCGCCATGGCCAGTGCTGAACCACTGACATCGTTCATAGAACTGAATTGAAAGCTAACTGATTTTGCGTATTTTTCGTAATCAAAAAGCTTTAAAAAGCTGTCAAATTCTTCTCGTGCAACGGCTAGCTTGCCCTGAATCATGCATGTGAATCCCATAGCGCGATGCGCCAGTAAACGATCAGCCTCATTGCCCTCTTTGCTGAATTTGCGAATGTCGCTCGCTAAGGAATACAAATCTGTCATTTCACTACCACTGTGTATGACGGTCCACTTTAAGTACTGCACTGCGGTTAAGTGGTTTCGGTGGTTTGTGGCGATGCACAAATCGTAGGCGCGCTGTGCTAGGTGGGTGAGCTTTCGAGAGCCAGAGCCGCGTATCGCAATCAAAGGCTCTGCAATGGCCATACAGAGGTGAAATTCGATTTCATCCCGCGCATTACTGGTCGGCATGTTGGCCAATAAATTCAAAGCGCGGCTGTAGCTGGAAAAAGCTTCTTGATACGCCAACTGGTTGATGGCGAGATCTCCAGCACGTTGCCAGCAATGCACAGCACGCTCCAAGTTACCAGACTCTGAATAATGCAACGCCAAAATGTGGGGCGCCTCTTTACTCGAGGTCTCAAATTGTTGCTCTAATATTTGTGCGGCTTTAGCATGCAAACGCTCTCTGTCTCCTCGCAGCATTCGTTGGTATACCGCATCTCTCACTAAAGCATGGTCAAAGCTCAAGAGCTTTTCGTTAGGGGCAGCGTGTTGTACAAATAGCTGCGCATTGAGCAGCTCTTCTAGCGCAATTTCTGTGTTTTCAGTCAGGTCCTTGGTACACGCTCGCAACAAAGAAATCTCGAACTCCCTACCTAAAACAGATGCTTGCTCGACGGTCATACGACCATGTTGTAAGCGGTCTAGGCGTACAAGCAAAATTTCATTGAGTGATTGAGGAATCGTTTTGTCGTTTAAAAAAGTTGAAGAGCCATCTTTAGAAATGATGCTGCGTGTGAGTTCAGTTGCAAAAATAGGAACGCCGTCTGAGCGTTCAACAATCAATCGCAAAATTTCCTCTGAAATAATATGCGGTCCCGCAATCGCTTGCACCATCGCACGAATATCTGCTTCTGGCAATCGATCCAGATGCAATACATTGATATGGTTGCCCTTGTCCAACACATCGTGTGTGGTGGGCCGCGTCGTCGCAATCAGCATGGCGTGCTGTCTGGGTAATTCGCTTACAAACTTACGCAACAAATACATCGTGCTGGGGTCTGCCCAATGCAAGTCTTCAACCACTACCAGCATATTGTCACGCACCAAACAGTGCAACCACCTTAGTAGAGCCGTTTGTATGCGTCCTCGGACATCATCAGGGCTTCGCCCTAGCATATGCACGGCGCTGAGGCTTTTAAAGCCAAGTAGATCCGCTAGTGCGTAAAAATCGCTGTCGCTTTCAATCCCATATTCCAGCGTAAAAGCAGCCAGTTTTTGTCGTTGTATTTCAGGGTCGTCAGTGTAATGAAACTTGGCCTTTGCAAGGATGAAGTTTATCAACGGGTACAAAGGCGCTTCAATGTGGTCAGGCGAGCATTGCAGTAGCGGTGCTTGCGGTAAACCTGCCCGTATGTCCTCTTGCAAACGGCTTACCAAGTGCGATTTACCTGTGCCCGCATCGCCGCTGAGTAAAATAACGGAACCACGCCCCGTGCGTGAGCGCTCAAATTGTTGCCGTAAAAACCCAATTTCTACATCACGCCCGACCATAGGCGGCGCTTGGCCTTTGAGCCGTTTAGCGCGGAAGCGACTTAAGTTTTTTTGCTCGGATAGCACTTCCCAAGCGGCATGCGATTGTGAAAATCCTTTTAGCTGAACGACCCCCAGACTGCGAAATTCAAACAAATCACCAACCATGGCGCGGGTTGATTCTGCGGCCACAATGCCACCCGCAGGAGCCAAGCTTTGCATGCGTGCCGCTAAATTTGGGGTTTCACCCACAGCGCCCACTTCTTCAGTATTGCCTACGCCGACCAGCTGACCAATCACCACCATACCGGTTGCCAAACCCAAACGAACTTGCAACTTAATTCCTGCTACCAAGGGCAAATCTTGTACTGCCGTTAGAGTGTCTAAAGCTGCTCGCAGGGCGCGCTCACTGTCTGACTCACTGGTGTTCGGGTAGCCAAAGTAAACCAACACACCGTCACCTAAATATTGCGCAATATAGCCTTTGTGCTTTTGAATCACTTCGCGCAAACAAATGCGATATGCCTGTAGCAATTGCTGTAAATCTTCGGTGTCAAGTTGTGTTGAAAGCTCGGTTGAACCTACCAAATCACAAAACATCACGGTTAAAAGTTTGTGCTGGTGGGTAGCTGGTTTGATGCTTGGACTTATCGGCAGAGATGTTGAAGCATCGGTTATGCGATCAGTCGCTGCAACTACTGCAGTTTCGGGTGATGACGTCGATAATGCTGTTGTCGGCTGAAGTTTTGCAATCGCTTGCAGCAAAACTCTGCGGTGACCGACCGAGCTGATACCTATATCCCGCAAGTCATCTGATGTGGTATCTGGCAGCAATTCATACCCTATGTCATTGCTAACAAAAAGAGGCTCGTAAACCTGCATCCCCAGATGGGAGAGCCAGTCATAGAGGAATTGTGGGCTAGGGGTTGCAGGCATGACCTAGATTTTCACACTAAATATGAACTTTATAGTCTTCTTACGACCTAGAAGTGAATCACTGTGCGGATTGACTTGCCCTCATGCATCAAGTCGAAGGCGTCGTTGATCTGCTCAAGCGGCATGTTGTGGGTGATGAATGGATCTAAATCAATGTCGCCGCGCATAGCCTCTTCTACCATGCCGGGCAATTGCGTGCGGCCTTTAACGCCACCAAACGCGCTGCCGCGCCAGACACGCCCCGTGACCAGCTGGAATGGTCGGGTGGCAATTTCCTGACCTGCACCTGCCACACCTATGATGATGGATTCGCCCCAACCTTTGTGGCAGCATTCTAAAGCGGCGCGCATCACGTTCACGTTGCCAATACATTCAAAGCTAAATTCAACGCCGCCATCGGTCATGCCAACGATGACGTCTTGAATTGGCTTATCAAAATCTTTAGGGTTGATGCAATCTGTTGCACCCATTGTTTTGGCCAAGTCGAACTTGCCTGAATTGGTATCAATCGCGATGATGCGGCCTGCTTTTGCTTGGCGAGCGCCTTGAATCACGGCCAAGCCAATAGCGCCTAGTCCAAAAACGGCCACCGTATCGCCTTCTTTGACTTTGGCCGTATTGTGAACGGCACCAATGCCTGTGGTCACCCCGCAGCCTAGCAAACACATCACGCCCAGCGGTGCTACGGGGTTGATTTTGGCCAATGAAATTTCTGCAACGACTGTGTACTCACTGAAAGTACTGGTACCCATGTAGTGGTACAACGGCTTGCCTTGGTACGAAAAGCGCGTCGTGCCATCCGGCATCAGTCCTTTGCCTTGGGTGGCGCGAATTTTTTGGCACAAATTGGTTTTACCAGACTGGCAAAACTTGCACATCCCACACTCAGGCGTGTACAGCGGAATAACGTGGTCACCCACCGCTATGCTGGTCACGCCTTCACCGACTTGCACCACAATGCCTCCACCCTCATGCCCCAGCACGGCAGGGAACACGCCTTCCGGGTCATCACCGCTCAAGGTATAGGCATCGGTGTGGCACACCGCAGTGTGGGTGATTTTGACCATCACCTCGCCCGCTTGTGGCGGTGCCACGTCAATCTCAACGATTTGTAGAGGTTCGCCTTTGGCAAAGGCGACGGCTGCGCGTGATTTCATGTAATAGCTTCCAGAAATGGTGGTTGTCAGCAACTATAAACGAGCGGCTATAAAAAAAGCAGCCGCTAGGGCTGCTTTTTATGACTTAGGACAAAAATTACTTCGGCATGATCACGCTGTCGATGACGTGAATCACGCCATTGTCAGCAACGATGTCGGTAGATGTCACTTTGGCAGCGTCTACCATCACGCCGCCTGTTGTTGAAACGGTGAGCTCAGTGCCTTGCACAGTCTTGACTTTGCCAGCTTTCACGTCTTTAGCCATGACTTTGCCTGGAACAACGTGATAGGTCAAAACAGCTGTTAATTTGGCTTTGTCTTTCAACAAGGCATCCAAGTCAGCTTTAGGGATTTTGGCAAACGCAGCATCGGTTGGTGCAAACACGGTGAACGGGCCTGTACCTTTGAGCGTGTCGATCAAGCCAGCAGCTGTTAAAGCGGCAGCCAATGTTTTGAAGGTGCCAGCACCAACAGCGGTGTCAACAATGTCTTTGGCTTGGACGGAAAATGCAGCGATGGCCAACATAGAAGCAATAACGGTTTTTTTCATAATGAACTCCAATTAGTAAATAGTTAAACAATCTGATTAACAACCCGCCAAAATCTTTGACGTGAGTGAATCATATACTAAATAGTATCCATATAAACTATGTGGTATTTATTATTACTTGTCGGTAACATCATGCAGCTTATCGTAAAAATCCACCTGCTTCTAGTAAATCTTGTACCAGTTCTAGCCGAATCAGCGGATTTTCAAGAACCAACAACCTATGTCGCTGGACAGGTTGCATCGGAATCAGCTCGCACCAGCGGTTTGCAACCCAGCCGGAATCGTCAAAAAGATAGGGTTTAGCAATCGGCAGGCTGTTGACATCTGTAGCTTGACTCGCCAAAGTCGCGATCACATGGCGCATTGCCGTCACAGTATCCATCAGCTCTTGAGGCACAGGAATCACATGATCAGCCTCCATCAGCTTGACCTGCGCCACCCACAAGCCCAGTTTTTTCTGTTGGCAGCTCACAATGGTGAAGCGCTTACCGCCTACGCAGTCTATGCGCAGCAAACCCGGCTGTGGCGCTGAATGCGCCACAATTTTGGCGCAAGTGCCTACCGATACAAAGGTTTCTTGACTCATGGGTTCAGCAACAATATCGCTAGAACTTACGTTTGGCGTGCGACTTCTTACCGTTTGTGCCACCACGCCAAACTCAGTACCGTCAGCAATGCACTGCTTGATCATGGTGAGGTAGCGAAGTTCAAAAATCTGCAACGGCAACAAACCATCCGGGAATAAGATGGTGGTCAGTGGAAACAGTGGTAGCGTCGTCAAAGTCATACCAAGATAATGCCACGATCAGCCAATGCCCTGTGTCTTAGGGGTTAAATTTCAAGCCCTAAAAACCTTCGCCATAATCAATGGATGCAATCGAATAAAAACGCGCCTCTTTTTTCAGCCCAAGGACTCGTTAAACGCTACGGCAGCAGTACCGTCGTTAACGATTTGTCCTTCGATATTGCACCCGGCGAATGCCTAGGCGTCATCGGCCCCAATGGCGCAGGCAAAACCACCACCATCCGCATGTGTTTGGGCCTGACAGCGCCTGATGCCGGTTCTATCACAGCCTTCGACATGCCGATGCCGAAAGAAGCGCTCGCCATCAAGGCGCTGATGGGTGTGGTGAGCCAAAACGACACGCTAGACCCAGACTTCAGCTGCGCTGAAAACTTGCTCGTCTATGGCCGCTATTTCGGTATGAAAACGGCTGATGTTCGCGCACGCGTGCCGCAGCTGCTCGAATTTGCGTCACTCACCAGCAAAGCCGGTAGCAAACCGGGCGAACTCTCGGGTGGCATGAAGCGCCGCTTGAGCTTGGCGCGGGCTTTGGTGAACGATCCCAAGTTGTTGTTACTGGACGAACCCACCACGGGCCTAGACCCGCAAGCCCGTCATTTGATGTGGGAGCGGCTGCAAATGCTCTTGCAGCAAGGCAAATCTATCCTGCTCACCACCCACTTCATGGACGAAGCCGAGCGGCTGTGCTCCCGCCTCTTGGTGCTAGACCACGGCAAAAAAATCGCCGAAGGCAAGCCACGCGACCTGATCGCCCAGCATTTAGAGCCCGATGTGGTCGAGGTTTACGGGACTGGCGCACTGGCATTGCAAGATTCGCCACTGGCCAAACTGGCCGC
>JANMTB010000065.1:0-5606 GCA_031390045.1 Polaromonas sp. | reverse complement strand
TGTTTGGCGAACCTGTGCCCGGTTTGTACGCTGCTTTGGCGCTGTTGGCTGTGGGCGCAATTGGTTATGGCCTGAGTTTGCGCTTTTACCTCTTGGCACAGCGAGCCTTTGGAGCAGCGCGCACGGGCTCAGTGTTCGCCTTTGCACCGTTTATTGGGGCAATGGGCGCATTTGCATTTGGCGACCGCTCTATGGGTTGGATCATGCTGGTGGCTGGGATACTGATGTTGGCGGGTGTAGCTTTGCATCTGATGGAATCGCACGGTCACGCACACCTGCATGAGGTTTTGGAGCACGAACATGCGCATAGCCATGGCACCGAAGAAGCAGATGGGCATCATGTGCATGCACATGACGTGCTACCCATCGGCACCCACAGCCACCCCCATCGTCATGAACCCATGCAACACTCCCACCCGCATGTGCCAGATTCGCATCATGGTCATGCGCATTGAGGCTTTTTACCCTTAAAATTAGCATATAGTCGGCGTATTTATTACCTAAAATGTTATAAAAATAATAGCATTTATTTGCTAAATTTTAATCAATATGCTTAACAACAATGGCTATATTCCCCTTCTTTCGCCCCGTATCAACATAACGATGCGCCTCGACCATTTGCTCAAATGGATAGCTTCTGTCAATCACAGGTTTGAATTTGCCCGCAACAGCCAATTCAGCTAGAAAATGCAAATCTTCTGCTTTTCCAAAAGCAGGTCCTGCAATCACTTTTATATTGCTCGTCAACGACACCCACAGCGATTGCAGCATGTCAGGCAACCCAGCTAGCACCAACAGAAGGCGTCCTTTGGGTTTTAGTGAGGCTTTGCTGCGGTCAAAAGGAGCCGTACCAGCGGTATCCATAATGACATCATAGGTTTTGCCGTTCTGTGTGAAATCCGATTTGGTGTAGTCGATGACATGGTCTGCGCCTATTGATATCACCAATTGAACGTTCGCTGTGCTGCAAACTGCAGTCACGTCTGCGCCAAAGTGCTTGGCAAGTTGTAAAGCAGCCGTACCCACCGCGCCAGAAGCACCGTTGATTAGCACGCTTTCACCACTTCGCACTTTGGCTCTTTTGAAAAAATCTAACGCGGTTGTTCCGCCAAACGAGATCGCTGCTGCTTCTTGGTAGCTCAGATTGTCTGGTTTGAAAGCGATTGCACCGTCTTGCGCCATGCATTTGTATTGAGTATGACAGCCCATTTTGGCATCGGAAAACGCAAACACGGCATCGCCAACTTTAAATTTAGTGACTGCGCTGCCAATTGAATCGATCACACCTGCTAGCTCAGATCCTAATACGGCTTGCTTGGGCTTAGAGAATCCAAACACCAACCTCATCATGAGCTTAAAGCCAGTAGGAACGTTGAGACTGCGTACACGCCAATCCGCTGAAGTAACCGTCGTTGCAAGAATCTTTATAAGTACCTCATCCTTCTTAGGCGCAGGTTTCTCTACCTCTTTAAACTGAAGGACATCAGGTGAGCCATAGGTTTCGTAAATAACTGTTATCACATAGACCCATTCAAAAAATTAATCACTGTCTCAAAGTTATGAGATTTGAGTTGAATAGTTTGCTAATTTTTTCAAAGTAAATTTATCTCTAAAAATTAAATATATTCTTTTATGGCCTAGGTATTTATAGCCTACGTTGCTATTTAATAAATAGCGAAACAGTGCTGGTATAAAGCAACCAAATGCCCGAGACAATAAAACAGCATGTTGAATCATCATGCCCACTGCGCCTACTGAAGCAGTTTTGGTGTACAGCATGCCATAGGCGTGCACTACCTGATGAAAAATGCAATGGCTAAGACGGCTAATTGAAGCTTAGCCGCACCAGCTAATTCCATCAGCCCAATAACAATCAGCGCCGTGGGTACTTATTCAATAAAGTTGCCCTGAGCTCGAATTTTGCGGCGCAAGGTGTCATCGTTAGCGTCACCAAAAAAGATACCGCCTAGATGGATGCGACGCATTGAAACACTCAGGCTCAGAGCAACAAGCATCAAAATAAATACGCCAGGTAAGATTGAAACAATAGGCAAAGTCATTTTTTTACCCCCTCATATTCTTGTGATCACAAAATATCACGCGTTATATCGTGAACTTTGCATCTATATGTTCATATTTTTAGAATAAATAATATGCACCAAACATCAACCAAAGCCCACATACGGTGAAATAGCCATATTGAATGGTGACCGCAAATGTTCTGATTTGTGGCAAAGGTTGATAGAGACAACCCGTCGCATGCAAAACGCGGCTAATGAGCAAAGTGACGGCCAAAATAATAACTTGTAAACGCGATGCGCCACCAAATTCAATCAAACCCAACAGAATGATAGACATCGGAATATTAAGCACGGCACTCATAAAGGCAATTCTTCGACGACCCAAAATATCATCGCCTGTGCCGTCTGTATAGTTTTTAAAGACGTCTACACCAAGTTGGATCTGTCGCGCCGACATATGCGCATTGAGCACCATGATGAGCAGCGCCATGAAGCCAGCTAACACTGAAGTAATGGGTAAATTCATTTTTTTCTACAAACTAAATCCGAAGAGCCAAAATCGACGAGCATTTTATGTAACAACATCGTAGAATTATGAATTTAATTTGGATTAATGTATGTTAAATTTGTCACGAAAATCGTTTATCTTGCATCTATTAATCATTTTCATTCCGCTTTGATACCGTTGTCAGCAATCAATTTTTTGTATAAATAAAACTGATCTTTGGTTGCGCTGCCAAGTTCCGTAGCGCTAGAGCCGCGTAGGGTTAGGCCAATTGCAACCAGTTTGTCACGGGTCTCGGGGTCGGCCATGGCTTTGCGCATTTCAGTGTTCAAACGTTCAACTATGTCTTTAGCTGTGCCGGCTGGCACGACCATGGCGAACCAAGAGTTGAAGAAAAAGTCTTTCAAACCGCTTTCATCGACGGTGGGTACATTGGGGTATTGCGCCAAACGCTTCTGGGTAGAGACGGCCAGCAGGCGTAATTTGCCGCCTTGAATCAAAGATGTCACTGTGCCCAAACCTTGAAATGCTGCATCGACCTCACCAGCCGCGACCGCCACAGCGGCTGGCGTTGCGCCTTTGTAGGGAACATGCGTGGCGGTGATGCCAGAACGGTTGCTAAACAATGCCATCGCAATGTGCTGTGGGCTACCGTTACCACCAGAACCGTAGTTCAACTTGCCTGGCGATGCTTTGGCTGCAGCGATGAAGTCTGCCACGGTTTTGTAGGGAGAATCGGTTTTCACAACCAAGCCCCACTCAATCGTCGCGACGAGTGACAAAGGGTCAAAATCGGTCAAGGCATTCCAAGTCGATTTTTGATATATGTGCGGAATCATGGTCAACACGCTGTCGTTGAAACCACCTATCGTGTAGCCGTCTGGTGCAGCTTTCGCAACACGGTCTGCACCTATCAAACCAGCCGAGCCCGCTTGGTTTTCGATGACGATGTTTTGCCCCAAACCTTGCGACATTTTGGCTGTCAAAATGCGTGCTGCGTTGTCCACGGCGCTACCAGCTGCCAGTGGGATGATCATTTTGATCGGCTTGTTTGGGTAAGCAGACTGGGCAGTCGCTGCCAAAGATAATGCGGATAGCGCGCAAGCCGCCGCTACGACAAGTGTTCGTGAAAAAAGCAAGATTTGTCTCCTAGATGGCTATGTTTTTTATGACAGAATTGTTACACAACAAACTTAAGAAAATCAAAAAAACCGTGACTTATTTCACGGTTTTACTTAAAGAAGTGTTTCTATTTGCAGTTCGAGAGCTAAGGCATTCAATTCGTTCACTAAATTTGATGCAATCGGAATGCCCGAATCCGCATAAGTTTTGCGACGCAGCTCACTTTGCTCGCCTGGAAGCCAAATACGTTCCACCCCGGGCAAGCGCTGACTGTTGTGGATGTCGTTGACCAAGTTTGCGACAGCTGCCTTGAAAAAAGTCGGGTCGCCAAAAGCTTTGAGATCAATCACCAGAATCGATTGCCCCGTGTTAGTCGGCGTCACATCGTCATGGTTAAAGTCAACCACGTCTTTGCCCATCGCAGCGCCGTTAAGCGTGCCAGCCAGCAAACCGACAATCAATGCCAAACCATAACCTTTGTGGCCACCAATCGGCAGCAAAAAACCCTCTTCCGCGCGTTTCGGGTCGAGTAGCGGCTGTCCTTGTCTGTCTATCATCCAGCCCTCGGGCATCATCTCGCCGCGCTTGGCTTTGGCTTTGACCTTGCCATAGGCTGCTACCGTGGTCGCCATGTCCAACACCACAGGCTGCCCATCCGCACCCGGCACGCCCACGGCGATGGGGTTGGTGGACAGCAACATCTCCATGCCACCCCAAGGCGGCAAGTGGTTGGCATTGCCCACGGCGAAATACAGGCCGATCATGTCGTGCGCTATCGGCATACGCGCGTAGAGCGACGCTGGCCCTGCGTGGTTGCTGTGCCGCGCCCCCACCCACGCCACGCCGGCGGTGCGCGCTTTGGCAATCGCCAGCTCAGCCGCGTAGCTCATCACCAAATGCCCCATGCCGTTGTCGCCATCCACCACCGCCATGGCAGCGCGTTCGTTCACGACGTGGATATTCGGCTGTGTGTTGATGCCGCCTGCCATGATGCGTTTCACATACGGCACCAGCCGAATCACGCCATGCCCGTCCGAGCCTTGCAAATCGGCTTCAGCCATCAAGGTGGCGACTTTGTGGGCGTCTTTTGGGGGTAATCCAGCGGCTTGTAAGCCGTTGGTGATGAAGGTTTGCAGCTGAGCAAAGGTGACAGTGGTTAAATTTGAAGTATCTGACATCTTTGTATTCTATTGAACCTTAATTATTAGCTAGAAATACGCTTTAAATTAGCATCTAGCCACCGTATTTATTAACTATTAAGCTATGTATATCATAGCAATAAATATCATTATTACAGTTTGACAGCTAACCCTATTGCCGTTATATTTTATGTCAACAACCTAGGAGTAACCACCATGAACTACATCGACGGATACGTTTTAGCAGTACCCACAGCCAACCGCGAAGCCTACACCAAATTATCGATGGGCATGGCTCTTTGTTTCAAAAAGTATGGTGCTTTGAGCATTGTTGAAAACTGGGGCGATGATGTGCCAGAAGGCAAATTGACCTCGTTCACCATGGCCGTGAAACGCGAAGAAACCGAGTCCATCGTCTTCTCATGGATCAACTGGCCATCGCGCACGGTACGCGACGAAGCGTGGAAACTCATCATGCAAGACCCCGTCATGCAAGACGAAAACTACTCAAAGCTATTTGATGGCAAGCGCATGATTTTTGGTGGGTTTCAGACTATTCTTGAGGTTTAGGGCTAAATTTAAGAATATTTTTGGCTCTAGCCGGCGTATTTATTGCCTATGATGCTATTTAATTTGTAGTGAAAATGACTGTAAAAACAACTATATCAACCCTCCTCGCCCTGCGCGAGATCTACGCGCCCGTCAACCCGCGCTCGACACTCAAAGAGTTGCCGCTGCTGGACGTTAATGCCAAACGGCTCATCAGTTTTTCGCCATTTGTGGTGTTTGCAAGTTACGGCGCAGACGGTCGGGCTGTCA
>JANMTB010000037.1:0-10853 GCA_031390045.1 Polaromonas sp. | reverse complement strand
TTTGATTTGGATGAATTAGAAGCGAGACTGCGCGCCTTGCACAGACGCAACATGACAACACTGGCTGAGCCCAGTAGCGAAATTAGTCAGGCGGGGCAGCTGAGTTACAACAAACAAAGCGGTGCTGTCTATTGCAAAGAGGCGGTGGTTGATTTAACACCTCGCGAGCTGGCTTTACTCGTGCCTTTAATGCTAAAAGTAGGGCATGCCGTCAGCAAAGAACAGCTGTTTAAGCTGGTATTTCCCAATGCAACCGAAGTGCAATACGAAGCCATCGAGGTGGTGGTTTACCGCTTGCGAAAAAAATTAAGCGGCAAGGGTGTAAATTTAATGACTTTGCGCGGGCTTGGCTACTTGCTTAAAGAGGATACAAACGCGTGAAGCGCGCAACCTCTTTGCGCCGAACCTTACTCATAGGCATTTTGGTGCCGATTTGTTTGTTTGTCGCTGTCGATACTTTCTTTTTGTATCGTCAAGCGCTGTCTGCCATCAACACCGCATACGACCGTACCCTACTAGCCTCAGCGAAATCTATCGGTGAGTTGCTTAAAGTCGAAGGAGTGGGAGACCAAGCCCAAATAAGCACGACTATTCCATACGCAGCACTTGAAGCTTTTGAAGCAGACAACCGCAGCCGCATGTTTTACCGAGTTTCAAACACCAATGGCAAGTTGATAGATGGGTTTGAAGACTTGCCTCTTTGGCGGGGTGAACTACCGGACAAAAGGCCTTATGCTGCATTGGTTGATTTCTATGACAGCAAATTTCGCGGCGATGCCATTCGCATGGCGGTACTGTTGCAACCCGTAGCCGGCGAAAAAGGCTTGGGGATGGCCATTATTCAGGTCGGTGAGACTCTAGAGTTACGCGAAGTTTTAGCGCGACAGATCTTGATTGAAACCCTTTGGAGACAAGTCTTGCTTATTTCGGTGCTTGCGCTGATGGTGATTTTGGTCGTGCAACGTGCTACACGCTCGGTAAGGCGCATGAGTTTGGAGCTACAAGCTCGCCCAGTGGGTGATTTAACCCCCATCACCGCGACAGATGCACCGCGCGAACTGCAGCCTTTGATCGTTGGCACCAACGGCGTGATGAGTAGGCTCAATAGCTTACTCAAACACCAAAAACGATTTGTACGCGACACATCACATCAATTGCGAACACCTTTGGCAGTGCTTAAAACGCAGGTTCAATCCGCATTGCGCGGTGATGTTGCACCTTTGGTGGCTCTGCAAGAAATAAAACATACAGTTGAGCGCGCTACCTATTTGGCCAACCAAATGTTGGCGCTCTCAAAGGTCGAGCAGTTACGCCAACAAGCCGATGCAAGTGTGCTGAACTGGGCGATTTCGCTTCGTGACGTGACCTTGGATTTATCCCCATTAATTGCAGAAAAGAATCTTGATTTTGAAATCTATACCGAAGACACCCATATTCTCGCGCATGACTGGATGCTACGAGAACTGTCCCGCAACCTGCTTCACAATGCGATCAAATACAGCCCTGTCGATGGCGTATTGAGCGTTCGGCTGGAGGTGCAAAACCAATTTGCGCAATTCACCATACGCGACGTTGGGCAAGGTATATCGCCCGAGCTACAAGAGCGCTTGTTTCAACCCTTTTCAGCAGGCGACATACGCACAGGCTCAGGATTAGGACTCGCTATCTGTCTAGAAGTGGTCAAAGCATTAAACGGCACAATCACCTTAACCAACCGACTAGCTCCATCTTACTTGAGCGACTTCAGCAAAGGCAAGGTGGTTGGTTTAAACACCGTCGTTCGACTGCCCTTGCAAGCCCCCTGAAGTAGCGCAAGCCGCACAAATGCAGGCTAAATTTCGTTTTTCTGGCGGTATGCGAGCTAGCAAGTCCGCATCAAACTTAACCGCCGTACACCAACACGGTGCCGTTTGTTTGATGCCATTCTCTCGCTCAATTTCCATGATACATTGATTCACATGCCCGCACAAAGGGCATAAATTGGTTGTAGCAGGCGTATTCATTGCTTTTACTGCTATTTATTTTGCGGCAATATTCAGGTTTAATTCAACTTTCGGTTTGCGCCTTGTCACTTTATTCCAAACCCATTTCAGCGCAGCTGGAATATCGTCCACTATGGTGAACACCGCTGGAATGACCAACAAGCTTAAGAAAGTAGATGTGATCAAGCCGCCAATCACCGCAACCGCCATCGGGCTGCGGAAGCTACCGTCAGCACTGCCCCAGCTTAAAGCAATCGGCAGCATACCTGCGCCCATGGCGATGGTGGTCATCACAATCGGGCGAGCACGCTTGTGGCAGGCGTCTAACAGCGCGTCGATGCGTGACATAGGTGGTTGCGCCGGCTGAGATTCTGTAGCGGGGCGGCCCCGACGTGCTTCGATGGCGTATTCAACCAACAAAATCGAGTTTTTAGTGGCTACACCCATCAACATCACCAAACCAATCAAGGATGGCATAGAAAACGATTTTTGTGCGATCAGCAAACCCACAAATGCACCGCCCAATGACAACGGCAAGGCCGCCAAAATGGTGACGGGATAGAGCAAGTTTTTAAACAACAGCACCAAAACGATATAAATGCACAAGACACCAATACCCATAGCCAATGTAAAGCTCTGGAATAGCTCGACAAACACCTCAGCATCACCAATCGTGATTTGCTTCACATTCGCCGGTAAATTTTGAATGGAAGGCAATTTTTCAACGGCCGTCGTCATATCACCCAAAGCAACGCCAGAGAGCTCCACCTCAAATTGCACATTCCGTGAACGATTAAAGCGGTCAATCACGGCTGGCCCTCCCGCAAGCTCAAGACTAGCAACTTGGCCCAGCATGACAGGACCACGGCTACCAGGCACCATCAAGCGCTCCAGAGTCGGCAAGTCGGTTTTGGCATCGTCCGCCAAGCGAACCACGATAGGGACTTGGCGCTGCGACAAATTGAGTTTGGGCAACGATGCATCGTAGTCGCCAACAGTAGCAATACGCAGCGTTTCGCCGATAGCGGCGCTGGTCACACCCAAGTCGGCCATGTTGGCAAAATTTGGCCGGACGGTTACCTCTGGCCGCACCAAAGACGCGCTGGAGGCAATCGAACCCAAGCCAGGTATCGTGCGCAAATCTTTCTCAATGGCAGCGGCAGATGCAGCCAAGGCATTGGCGTCTTCGCTGGTCAGTGCCAAGATGTATTTTTCACCCGAACCACCCAAACCTACCTTGCTACGTGCTGCCGGTACGTTTTCTAGGGCTTTGCGAATGTTGTTTTCAATGATCTGCTTTCGCGGTCGCGTGCCGCGTTCTGCCATCAAGATGGTCAATGTCGCTTTGCGTGATTCTGCGGCACCGCCGGGTGCAAAGGGATCAGTACCAGCCGAACCACCACCAATCGTGGTGTAAACCGATTGCACATGTTCGACTTTGCTGATCAAATTGCGCGCCAATTCAGCCGTATCTTTTGTTTGCTGCAGCTTGGTACCAGGAGGCAATTCTAAGTAAACCTGCGTTTGACTGTTGTCATCCGGCGGTATAAAGCCTTGCGGCAACAGTGGAATAAGCGCCAAAGAACCAACGAAAAACGCACCTGCAGCTGCAGCCGTGATCCAACGGTGGCTAATGCACCATCGGCTGGCTTTCATATACCAGCGCATGATGGCGCCATCGTTGTCAACATGGTTCACGATGGGCTTCAAAATATAGGCCGACATCATCGGCGTCAGCATGCGCGCCACCACCAACGAAGCCAAGACCGCTAACGATGCTGTCCAACCAAACTGTTTGAAGAATTTGCCCACAATTCCGCTCATGAAAGCCAACGGCAAAAATACGGCTACCAACGCGAAGGTGGTGGCGATCACTGCCATGCCAATCTCATCGGCTGCTTCCATCGCAGCTTGGTAAGGCGATTTGCCCATGCGTAAATGGCGCACGATGTTTTCGACTTCAACAATCGCGTCATCCACCAGAATACCAATCACCAAACTTAGCGCAAGCAAGGTGACAACGTTGATGGTAAAGCCCAAGTAATTCATGCCGATAAACGCAGGAATCACTGACAGTGGCAGTGCCACAGCGGACACAAACGTTGCACGCCAATCGCGTAAAAACAGCCAAACGACCAACACGGCTAACAGTGCGCCTTCAATCAACAAAACTAGCGATGCGTTGTACTCTTCTTCCACGGGTGTCACGAAGTCAAACGCTTCCGTGAGTTCAATATCCGGATGCGCCACTTTCAATTCTTTCAGTGCGTCTCGCACGCCACGGCCAGCTTCCACCTCGCTGGCGCCTTTGCTGCGAGACACTTCAAAGCCAACAACAGGTTTGCCATTCAACAATGCAGCAGAGCGCTGCTCAGCAACCGTATCTTTGACCTCGGCGATTTGATCTAGACGTATTTTTTTGCCATTCAGCGACAGTTCAATTGCACTCAGTTGCTCAGCCGATTTGACAGTTGCCAGTGTACGCACGGGTTGTTCGCTTGTGCCTAAATCAGTGCGCCCGCCCGCTGTGTCCAGTTGAACCAGCTGTAATTGACGCGACACATCAGCAGGGCTAATGCCTAGTGAAGCCATTTTGGCTTGATCTAGCGCAACACGAATCTCTCGCGTGACACCGCCCACTCGGGTGACCGATCCCACACCTTTGACGGCTAGCAAGCGACGGTTCAAGGCATCGTCAACAAACCAGCTCAAAGCTTCGTCATCCATCGCCTTGCTGCTAATGGCGTACGCCAAAACAGGCGATCCTGCGATATTTATTTTGCTGACGACAGGGTCACGCACATCCGACGGCAGATCAGCGCGCACTTGCTGTACGGCTGAGCGCACTTCGTCTAATGCTTCTTGCGAGGGTTTTTCTAAGCGAAATTCTGCGGTGATGGTGGCTGAGCCGTCTTGCACCTTGGTATAGATATTTTTTAAACCACTGAGGGACGCGATGGCATTTTCAATTTTCCGAGCAACATCGGTTTCAAGCTGAGCAGGCGAAGCACCAGGTAAACTGGCAGAAATGACGATATTAGGAACTTCTAAATCAGGAAAGTTTTGCACTTTCATGTTTTGGTAGCCCAAAATACCGGCGAAGCACAACATCACGAAGAACATGATGGCGGCGATGGGGTTGCGTATGCACCAGGCGGAGACGTTCATTATTTCGCTCCTGCAGTTTTAATTTCTACAGCTTTTGTTTCAGCTGCTTTGGTTTCAGCCGCTTTTGCATCAACAATTTTCACCGTATCGCCGTCTGCCAAAAACGCTGCTCCACTGGCAACAAACCGATCGCTGGTTTTCGCGCCTTGTTTGATCTCAACCGAATCACCCACACGGCGACCCGTTTCTAATTTAATTTGCACAACTTTGTTGTTCGGCTCCACACGCATCGCGTAGGTAAAACCATCGCGCAAGACCAAGGCCTGTTGTGGCAATGTCAGCGCATCGGCAGTGCCCAAGGCAAACTCGCCTTTGGCAAACATGCCGGCTTTCACGCCCGCGTTGGCGGGCAGATCCACGTACACCAAGGCGTTGCGTGTGGAGGCATCGACCGTCGGTGCTATGGTGCGAACGGTGCCTTCAACCTGCGCGCCGCTGGCCGTGGTGACAGTTGCTTTTGAACCCAGCTTGATGCCTGCAATTTCATTGCTAGTGACTTCAGCGCGCCACTCTAAGCGACCGCCTCGAATCATGCGAAAGAGTTCCGCGCCTGCGCCGACCACCGCACCCACCGTTGCGCCACGCGCTGAGATCACGCCATTGTCTGGCGCCCGAACTTGTGTGTTTTGCGTACGTACACCTTGCGCGTTCAGCGTTGCTTGTGCCGCTTGCACACGGGCAGCAGCGGTTTTTTCAGCGGTTAAATACTGGTTGATTTGCTGCGTACTCAGTGCGCCCGTATTCTGCAAAGTACGCGCGCGCTCTGCGTTGCCTGCAGCATCCAGCGCATTGGCTTGCGCTTCCATCAAAGACGCTTTGGCTTGCGCCACATCAGCCTGCACTGCGTCGCCCGCAAAAGTGGCGAGTAACTGCCCTTTTTTGACCGTATCTCCCACATTGACCAGCACCTGCGTTAACCTCAACCCATTCGCTTCCGCACCAATGCTGGCTTCTTGCCACGCGGCGACATTGCCGTTCGCGGCCAATTTGAGTGCCAAGCTGTTGTTGCTCGGTTGCACCGCTGTTACCGTTAAAGCGGCTTTGGCAACTGATGGAGCCGCACCAGATTTGTCAGCTTTGGCAACATCTTTGCTAACCTCTGCAGCAGGTTTTGCAGCTTTGGTTTTGTCTGTTTTGGCGCCCGCTTCTGCATTGTCTGTCTTGCCAGAGCAAGCCACGCCGCCCAGCGCGATGGCAACAGATGCAACGACAGCGAGCAATTTTGGATGTGACATTTGAATGTTGTTCATGGTTATTAGCTTGTTATTGGGTTTCGTTTGCGGAACTTGCTTGATTTATTTCTAGTGATCTGATTTTTGAATTTTTTACATGGTCTTTGCCAAGTTGTCGTTCGCACTCTTTGACCAGCCACCACCTAAAGCACGGTACAGCGTCACCCAAGCGGCGCTGCGTTCACGCTCTAAATTCAACAAAGCGGTTTTTGCGGATAACGCAGTTCTACGTGTGTCTTCCAGATCGCTCAAACTGCCCAAACCACTTTTGAAACGCGCTTCTGAAGCTGCAAACGCAGCGCTGTAACCTTCGGTAGCAATGGCAGCGTCTTGCAAACGGTCAGCCGCGCTTTGCATACTGAGCAAGGCTTCTTCGACCTCTTTCACTGCAGCGCGCACCTTGGCGAGATAGTTGGCCGTAGCTGCTTCGTAGTTGGCATTGGCTAAATCGACCGCTGCACTGCTGCGACCGCCGTCCAAAATGGGCAGCGTGACCGACACGGGGCCGATGAACCAGGTTGCGCCATTGACGCCCACGCCGCCAGAGCGGATGCTCTGCAAACCGACCGAGCCACTCAGCCCCAAGCGTGGGTATTTGGCGGCTTGGGCGCTGCCCACGTCACCACTGGCTGCGGCTACTTCTTGCTGCGCCGAAAACACATCGGGGCGCTGCGCCAGCAGCTGTGCCGGCAATGCTGGTATTGCTATACTATTGATAGCTGAATAGGCATATAATACGCCGGCTTTATTCGTATTTGAAGCCATTTTTTGCCTAATTTTAGGTTCAGACAATGTGGTTAATGCTACCAAGGCTTTGACCTGCATATCGCACTGGGTGCGCTGCATGGTCAGCATGCTTTGGCTTTGCGCGTTACTGGCGCGAGCCAATGCGGCATTGGCTGGCGCGGTAAAACCTGCGTTGGCCAGCAACCCCGTCAAACGTGATGATTCGGTGCGCGAGGTAACGTCGTCTTTAGCAACATTGACCAATTGCTCACAAGTGCGCAGGTTCAAATACGTGTTCGCCACTTCAGCCGCCACGGAAACCCGCGCTTCGTGCCAGCCAGCTTGGCTGCCGGCTAAGCGTGCTTGGGCGGCTTCTTGCGCAGCGCGGTTGCCGCCCCACAAATCAATTTCCCAACTGGCTTGCAGTCCCACTTGACCCACGCTGGCCAAGGGTACATTCAGCTGGCTCACGCCACGGCTGGCGCTGGCAGCGGCGGACAGATTCGGTGCTGCTGCCGCACCGGCGGCGACCACCGCGCTGCGGGCTTGCGCAATGCGGCTGGCGGCTGCGGTAACGGACGGGCTGGCGGCTTGGGCGCTGGCAATCAGCTCAACCAACAGCGGATCGCCCAAGCTTTGCCACCAATTCGCCAACTCTTTCGAAGAGCCTTGGTGCGGCAGGTCTGTTTTTGTCGTTTGCGGTAGCGGGCTGTACCACTGGCTGGCGGCTTGCTCGCTCACCTGCAAGCTTGGCGCTGTCACTGAGCAGGCGGCTAACAACAGCGGGCTGAGTAAAAAAAGTGGTTTGAGTAGTTTTTTCATGTTTTATTGTTTTTGAAGTTCTAAACGTCGCGTTTTTTCGCAATCCACCATGGCCAAGCCGTAGCCTAATAGGCGCTCGGTGTAGATGTCTATCGCTGCAGGGCTTGCGAGTAACTGGGGCTGTATTGCCTGCACAACGTCACGCCCCACAAAGAGATGAATCGCCAAGCCGACAATGGAAAATGCCAAACGATGTACGTCATCATCTGGTTCTGTCAAACATAAATGTTTGCACAACACCAGCACCAAAGCTACTTGCGCAGGGCGAATACCGTTGTCGATTTCTTCTGCCCACAGCCCCGTTGGTTCCAGCATTTCGCGAAAATGCAAGCGTGTGCACAGCTGCACCAAGTCGCCCAATTTCATGGGTTCAATGATTTGCGTCAACATCATTCGCAGCGCTTGCTCTAAGCTGATTTCGCTGATGTTGCAGACCACCATGTCGGAGCATGTCCCCATCGGCTCGGTATAAGCCGCACGGTATAAACCCGCTTTGTCGCCAAAATAGTAGCTAATCGCGGCGATATTGACGCCAGCAGCGGTGGCTAACTCACGGGTGGAGGTGTTGGCAAAGCCTTTTTCGGCGAAAAGCCGCAAAGCCGCGTTGAGCAGCCGGGCACGTGCTTCAGCGCCGTCAGCACGTGTCGCACGCGAACTGGTTTTGGTTTCAAGCAAAGCAGATTCAGTCATGCTTCAATTAAATCATAAATCAAACGTTTGATTGAAGTACCCCACCAAACATTGGGGTAATTACCCTGCTTACGGTTACTTTTCGCCGATGTTGCCTATTTTTTAATCAACAGAAGCACTCCAGCAGTCACCCCAATCTGTCTTTCCCTGTTTAACTTTGTCTAAATCCCGCCTGTCCCGCTTGGTCGGCCGCCCATGCTCTAGCGCGGTAGACGGCTCTGGGTTCAGCCGCCGTTGCTCAACGGCCCGCTCTCTGGCCGCGATACTTTCCACAGTCTCAACAAATAGCAATGCCGCTGCTGGCGCACCGCCGCGCTGCCCGCTGATACCCAAAACCGTGACGGTACGAATCTTCGGCCCAGAGCGCATTGCCACCACATCCCCCACCTTCACCTCTTTGGCAGGCTTCGCCTCCACATCGTTCACCCGCACCCGCCCCTTGTCAATCTCCTCCCCCGCCAGCGACCGCGTCTTGTAAAAACGCGCCGCCCACAGCCATTTGTCGATGCGAAGTTTGTCCATATGCTTAAATCTTCAGTTTCTACTCTATTTACCTTGAAAATATAACTCTAGCCGGCGTATTTATTGCTTATTTAGCTATTAAAAATATAGCAATTTATAACATTTTGTTATAGTTATTGTTGAAAGTATGCCCGAAATTCTCAGTGGGGTCATTGTTTGTACCATTGACCTTTTACAAGTGTGTTGTTGCTGAAACACTGTCAAATCAGCTTAGGTGAAAAAATGTGAATCAACGAAAAACCTCGTAATTTTTTGATTTTTATCAATGCTGTCTTGAAAAGATAGCCTAAAGTTAAGTTCGATCAATCAAGAGGAGTAAATTTTGAAACAACTTAACAAAATCGGTATAACGACGCTTTTTGTAGCGTCAATCGCAGGATGCGCCGTGCCCGTCACGCAAGAGCAGAGTGGCACCGTCATCGGCGGTGTGGTCGGTGGCGTTGTCGGTTCGCAATTCGGACGTGGTGACGGACGAACCGCCGCCACCATCATTGGTGCGCTGATTGGCGCATCCGTCGGCGGAAACATCGGCCGGTCCATGGACAACAATGACAGGATGAGAATCGCACAAGCGCTAGAAACCCAGCCGCTCAATGCACCAACACGCTGGGTCAACCCAGACAACCGCAACGCTTACACCGTCGTGCCCATTCGCACCTACGACAGCGCCAGCGGCCCCTGCCGTGAATACACCATGGACGCCGTGATCGGTGGCCGCAACGAAAAAGTAGTTGGCAATGCCTGCCGGCAGGCGGATGGTAGCTGGCGCAACATCAATTAGGGCAGCGTTCGTGCACTAGGCTTCGCTTAATTGAACAAATGCGTCAATTCTCAGTTGACGCCCTTTTTGCCCTGAAAATATGACTATAGCCGTCGTATTTATTGACTAAATAGCTATTAAAATCATAGCAATATACTAAGATTTTTAGGCTTTTACTGCATGTATGATCGAAAGCATGCACGACATCCTGCCCATGCTCATCATCTGCGCCATTGGCTTGGGTGCGGGCGTGCTTGGCGGGGTGATTGGCTTTGGCACCACCATTTTGCTGATGCCGCCTTTGGTGCATTTCTACGGCCCCATGCAAGCCGTGCCCGTGATCGCCTTGGTCGCCATCGTCGCCAACCTCACCCGCGTGGCGCTGTGGTGGCGCAGTGTAGACTGGCGCGTTACCGCCGTTTACGCCGCCACATCCGTTCCCGCCGTCATTTTGGGTGCAAACACCTTGGTGCAGTTCAACCCACGGATGATTGAGTTGGTTTTGGGCAGCTTTTTGCTGCTGATGATCCCTATCCGCCGCTGGCTGCGCAACCAAAGTTTCAAAATGCGCTTGCCGCACATGGCTGTTGTGGGCGCGGTGATCGGCTACCTCACCGGCATTGTTGCCTCTACAGGCGCGATCAACACGCCGTTTTTTCTGGCCTACGGCTTGCTCAAAGGCGCCTACATAGGCACCGAAGCCGCCGCCTCATTGGCGATGTTTTTAGCCAAAGGCGCGACTTTTCACCAACTCGGCGTGCTGGACAACCGCGCCATCATGCAAGGCCTGCTGATAGGCGTTTTCGTGCTGGCAGGTTCTACCCTGTCGAAACGGCTGGTGCTCAAACTGCCCGAAGAACGCTACTTGCAGCTGATGGAGGGCGTGATGCTGGTGTCTGGGCTGTCGATTTTGTGGATGGCTTGGCCTTAAGGGCTAAACAGAGAAGATTG
>JANMTB010000018.1:0-17503 GCA_031390045.1 Polaromonas sp. | reverse complement strand
CCAATTCGCCGCTGGTGACGAAAGATACCGTGGCTTCGGCGTATGCGGTGGCTTTGCCGAATCTGAGTACTTTCGCTTCGATCAAGAAGTCGTCATTTAGAGCAGCGCGCAGGAAGTGCGTATGTTGATAGATCGTGCCTTTGGTGGGTCGGTCGCTCGTGAGCATGGCCATAGCCACAACCGTGTCTATCGCCGCCATGATGGCTTGCCCGCAGACGGCACCGCTGGAGAAATTTAGCCTAGGGTTCGCTGGCAACCGAGCCGATGCTTGGCCTGCGCTGACATTCAACTCCGTGAGGCCGAGGTCTTTCACCCACGGCGTGAAGAGGTTTTCGTAGAGGTCGCCTATTGTTTCGTTCGTTAGAGAGCTGTAGTTAGCTGGGCCGGCCATGGTGCGTCAACCAACCACTCAAGGTATAAAGTTCACACGCGACGACGTGTCGGCTAGAGCAAGGAGTGGGTTGGCTAAGCTGGCCAGAGCAAGGCTGATGCTTAAAACGAATGGCTTTGAAAGTAACATACGGTCTCCAAAATAAATTAGATTTGTTGTAAAGTTCCGAATCAGGTTATAGCTTTGAAGCCTTGCTTTGACAAGTAGGTTATTTGTGTCCAAACGTTTTAGGTAACCATTTTGATAGTTTTTGCTATATTTATAATAGCTATTTAGTCAAGTAATACAGCTAATACAGTCATATTTAATCTGTAAAACTTGTTTTCATGCTCCGTAGGTGACAGTGGTATCCACGGCTTCAGGTAATACTGCAATAATTGCTCAAATACCCAAAAGCCAGACACGGAGAAACGACCATGACCGCCACAGTAAACGACAGAGCCACCTTCACCCGCATGCAAGACAGCACCCAATCAGATTGGGTGGGTTTAATTGTCCCTGAGGCGATGAAAATGGCCAAGTCGCTGCCGGACAGGGTCTTAGATCACCTCAAAATGTTAGATGGCGATTTTGGCGGTTTCCCGATTGACCGCTACAGCCATAGCTTGCAAACCGCGACACTGGCGCTCAAAGACGGGCGGGATGAGGAATATGTGTGCTGCGCGCTGCTGCACGATATTGGTGATACGCTGGGTTCGTTCAACCACCCCGATATTGCTGCGGCTATTTTGAAACCCTTTGTCTCAGAGGCTAACTTGTGGATGGTGCAAAACCACGGTATTTTTCAGGGATACAACTTCTTCCACTACATCGGGTTGAACCGCGACATGCGAGACATGTTCCAAGATAACCCGTTTTATAAGCAAACCGAAGAGTTTGTTGCCAAGTACGATAACCTAGCGTTTGACCCCAAGGGCGAGATTTACCCGATCAGCACCTTTGAGCCGATGCTTCGGCGTTTGATGGCTTCGCCGAAGAATTCGGTTTACAAAGCGGCTTTAAAAACATAAATTAAAGCTAAGCTGTTGATTTATAAATGGAAATTATTATTTAACCAAAAGGAAAATAGACATGTTAAACATTTCTTCTCTCATAGACAAAGTCAGCGCCGAAGAATGGCAGCTGCGCGTTGACCTCGCCGCTTGCTACCGCTTGATCGCCGCCTACGGATGGAGTGATTTGGTCTTCACGCACGTCAGCGCCCGCATTCCGGGGCCTGAGCATCACTTTTTGATCAACCCATACGGGCTGATGTTTGACGAAATCACCGCGTCCAGCTTGGTGAAAATCGACCAAAGCTGCAACAAATTGAGCGAATCCGCCTACCCTGTGAACCCAGCAGGTTTCACGATTCACAGTTGCGTGCATGAGCTGCGGGAAGACGCGGGCTGCGTACTGCACACCCACACGCGGGCGGGCATTGCGGTGAGCGCGCAAAAGGGCGGTTTGCTGCCGCTCAGCCAGCAGTCGACCTTTGTTTTGGCATCCTTGGCCTATCACGACTACGAAGGCGTTGCCCTGAACGCCGCTGAAAAGCCGCGCCTGCAAGCCAATCTAGGAAAAGCCAACTACCTGATTTTGCGCAACCACGGCTTGCTGACAGTAGGCAGAACCATTCAAGACGCGTTTTTGCACATGTACACGTTTGAAAACAGCTGTCGCATCCAAATCGACGCCCAAGCCGCTGGCGGGCCATTGAATTTGATTCCGCAAACGGTGTGCGATGCGAACTTGGGCATCATGAAAGTAGCCACAGCCGGGCAGGGCGCGGCGCTGGCTTGGCCTGCATTGTTGCGCAAGTTGGATCGGATAGATGAGAGTTATAAGACTTAAATTCCCACCTAACTCCCCCTTTTTTCAAACTGGGGGATAAGTCACTTTCTTTTGCTATAAATAAAATAGCTGCTTAGGCAACAAATACGCTGGCTAGTGGCAAATATAGCCTTTAAAATACGGGTTTACGCGTATTTGAGGAGTTACAATGGGTGATGACATCTACATTTTCTTCCTCTTTCGACTCACTCGGCCTCAGCCCGGCCATCCTCAACGCCGTCAAGCTGCAAGGTTATGAAGTGCCCACCGCCATCCAAACCGAGGCGATTCCTGCGGTTTTGGCGGGCAAAGACGTTTTAGGCTCGGCGCAGACGGGCTCGGGCAAAACGGCGGCGTTTTGTTTGCCGCTGTTGCAGCAGTTGTTGAAGCAACAAGAAGGCAATTCGCGCAGCGTACGTCATGCAGGGCGCTATACATCGGCTTTGATTTTGGTGCCTACGCGTGAGCTGGCGGCGCAAACGGGGGAGTCGATTCGCAGTTTGGCGCAGCATTTGCCAATGCAGCTGAAACTTGCCGTGCTGTTTGGTGGCGTGTCCATCAACCCGCAGATGATGAATTTGCGCGGCGGGGCGGACATTGTGGTTGCTACACCGGGCCGTTTGCTGGATTTGGTGGCGCACAACGCGCTGAAACTGGGTTCGGTGCAGATGCTGGTGTTGGACGAGGCGGATAGGCTGCTCGATATGGGGGGTAATCCTACTTCTTCTGCTTCTTCGGGTGGCGTGATTCGTAAAGGTGGCTTTGCCGAAGAACTGGCGGCTATTTTGGCGTTGCTGCCTGAAAAGCGCCAAAGTTTGTTCTTTTCAGCCACGTTCCCGAAAGATGTGCAGGCTCTGGCGGATACGTTGTTGCGCGATCCGGTGCGTATTGAGGTCGAGTCAACACCATCGACGGCGCCGATTATTTTGCAACGTGCGATTCAAGTTGACCCCAAACGCCGCACCATGTTATTGAAAAAATTGGTTGAAACCAGCGATTGGGAACAAGTGTTAGTTTTTGTGGCGACCAAGTACGCTGCAGAATTGGTAGCGACCAAGCTTTACAACGCGGGCATGAACGCCGTACCTTTCCATGGCGAACTGAGCCAAGGGAATCGCACCCAGACGCTGGCGGATTTCAAGGCGAAGAAGTGGCAAGTCGTCATCGCTACTGACGTCGCTGCACGCGGCATCGACATCGCCAACCTGGCTGCCGTGGTGAACTACGACCTGCCGCGCTCCAGCGTGGACTACATCCACCGCATTGGCCGCACCGGCCGCGCGGGGGAGAGTGGGGTGGCGATCAGCTTTGTGAGTGCCGACACCGAAGCGCATTTCCGCTTGATTGAAAAGCGTCAAGGTTTGAATTTGATTCGTGAGCAGATTGAAGGGTTTGAGCCTGAGATCGTCTTAACACCTATCAAGCCTGTTGTTGTGAATGAGGATGGAAGCATAGATGACGCTTTGAAATCGCCAAATCACCCGAAAAATGGCGGTATCAAGGGCAAACGTCCGAGTAAAAAGGACAAGCAGCGTGCTTTGGCTGCAAAAGGTCATGGACAGGGTTAGAATTTCTTAAAATTACTACGTCTATTTATGAACATTCGAATTGGTGAAGGCTGGGACGTGCATGCATTGGTGGCGGGGCGTAAGCTTGTCATTGGCGGGGTGGAGATTCCGCATACCACCGGTTTGCTCGGGCATTCTGATGCGGATGTGCTGCTGCATGCGATCACCGATGCGCTCTTGGGTGCGGCCGGTTTGGGCGACATTGGCCGGCATTTTCCGGACACCAGTGCAGACTTCAAAGACGCCGATTCGTGGTTCTTGCTGCAGTTGACGGGGCAACAGATTGAAGCCAAGGGTTTTGCTATCATCAATATTGACAGCACGGTGGTTGCACAAGCGCCTAAGCTCGCACCTTATCTTAATGAAATGCGTGAGCGGATTGCAGATGCGTTAGGGATCACGGTGTCCCAAGTCAACGTCAAAGCCAAGACGGCTGAAAAAATGGGGCCAGTGGGCGAGCTAAAAAGTATGGAAGCACGTGCTGTGGTGCTTTTGCAATCAATTTAAGCAGAATTCTGCGCCACATTGTGCCCAAATTTGGGCTGTTTCACCGATTGAGCGGCCTTTGCCTTTTGTGCGGCTATTTTGTGCGGAGGGCGTTTCAAGCGAATTTCAACCATGAAGCCACCTTCAGGCTTGTTTACTTTATCAAGCCGCGAATCGTCGTCTTTGGCTTGCACGCCCCAATTTGAGAGCTTAACTTTGCCGTGCATGCCTTGTACGGCTTTTTCAACAATAGCCAAGCCTAGGCCTGTACCTGTCGTGTTGGTGCGTGCTTCATTGGCGCGGAAAAAGGGCACATTCAGTTGGTTCAGCACGTCAGGTGCCACACCATTGCCGTTGTCTTTGATGGACAACACGACCCAATCACCATCTATGTGAGCGTCCATATGCACCTGCGCAATCTCCACCGGCTCGTCAAACATACGGGTGGGCGACCAAGCTTCGTCTGAGGCATTGTCGGAGTTGATATCGGGCAATGCAAGCGCGTGGTTTTGCATATTCGCTGGGTAAATGGTTGATTTACCGTAACGGCGCGCATTCTCAAGCAAATTGTTAAGCACTCGCGACAGCTCAACCGAGTCTGCCATCACTTGCATATCTTCGGGCACGTGGTAGCTAACCACAATGTCCATGGAGACCTTAGCGCTGTTGTTCACCGCATTGGCCGTGGCGCTCACGACGTTTGCAAGGAAGATGTCTTGCAGCTCCACCACATGCGGACGCGCGTAGTCTAAAAACTTACCAAGAATCGAATTGATTTGCTCAATATCTTGACTCATCTCAGAACGGGCATCACTGTCAGACACGCTCAACTCTGTCTCTAAACGCAAGCGCGCTAATGGCGTGCGTAAGTCGTGCGAGATGCCAGCCAACATCACGGTACGGTCGGTTTCTACTTTGGACAGCTGCGCCGTCATCTGGTTAAAACCGCGGTTCAAATCTTGAATCTCTGTCGTCAGCATGTTTTCATGCAATGTGACTTTACCAAAATTACCCAATCGAACATGGTTTACTGCAATAGACAAATGCTTCAAAGGCCGATTCAACAAGCCTGCAATGATGGCCGCGCCAAACAACGAAATCCCAATAGTAATAGCAACCCAATACAACCAAGCTTGGCTGTTCACCTGTTCAATGCGCTCTATTTCAGTTTGCAACCAATACTTGTCACCTTGAATGGCAAAACTTACCCACAAACCAGGTGTGTTATTCACACTGTCAGAAATAACAGTCTCGCTGCCTAAACGCCGCTGTAGCTCTGTCTGCAGCAACTTGCGGTATTGGTCAAGCTCGTAGGGAATCACTTTGTCTTCCACCTCGCGAGGGCGAATGTACAAACCTTCTTGCTCAGAAATATTTTTAATCAGCGCGGTGCGATATATAGCATCGGCATGCACCAAGGAGCTGCGTGTTAAATTAACCGCGGAGCTGATTTGTCGTGCAGACAGTATGGCTCGCGACTCAGATTCAAGAGTGCGAAAGCTGAAAAACCAGACAACCGAGGACGCCAAAATTAGCATCACCAACAGCACAAACGTGCGCCAGAATAGGCTGATTTGAAATAGTTTGCTAAGGCGCATAGATCAGACGAGTGTACGACTGAACGCTGACAAACAACGCTTCACTTTCACTTAATTTCCGCTAAAGTTGACGAAGTTTGTTAAAAAAAATTACTTGAAGTGTTTAGAACACTTCGCATGCTATCTGGCTATCAATTCGCCATCGACTGCTCTGTGTCTGGCACAAACACATAACCCACACCCCATACGGTTTGGATATGGCGCGGCTTAGCAGGGTCAACTTCAATGAGTTTGCGCAGGCGCGAAATTTGAACGTCTAAGCTGCGGTCAAAGGCTTCAAACTCACGACCCCGTGCCAACTGGGCCAATTTGTCACGAGACATCGGCACGCGCGGGTGGCGCACCAAGGTTTTTAGCATAGCAAATTCGCCAGTAGTTAGCGGTAAATCTTCACCATTCTTGGTCAGGCTACGAGCTGCCATGTCAAACACGAAATCACCAAAACGCACTGGTGTGTCATCTGACGAAGGCGCACCTGGCGCTTCGTGCGCAGGTCGACGGCGCAACACAGCATGGATACGCGCCAGCAGTTCACGCGGATTAAACGGCTTGCTCAAGTAGTCGTCTGCGCCCACTTCTAAGCCAACAATCCGGTCTACGTCTTCGCTTTTTGCGGTCAGCATGATGATGGGCACGCGGTTGTTTGCAGCGCGCAGGCGTCTGCATATCGACAAACCGTCTTCGCCAGGCATCATCAAATCAAGCACGATCAAGTCAATCGCATCGCGCTGCAAGAAGCGATCTAGTGCTTTGCCGTCTTCCGCCAAAATAACGTCAAAGCCTTCTTGCGTTAAATAACGGCGCAGCAAATCGCGAATGCGGGTGTCGTCGTCAACGACCAAGATGCGGGTGGTTTGGCTAGGATTTTGGGTCATATTAAATCTCAATCTGTTGGTTGAAGAAATCTTTATTAGTAAGCTTACTTACAAAAAATCATATGGTTTTCAACGAATTGGAAGCATTTGATAGACAATACTACGAAGTCGAGCGCCACGGTTACATATTTAAAATTGTATTTTGCAACGATAAAGCAGAACTGCAAGCTTTTGAGGGTTTAGATTGACAATTTCTTACAACTATTGCGAAATGGCTCAAAGAATCAGGGGGTCGAACAACAGTTTTTGTAATCCGTTCATTTAGAGTAACCGTTACTACTTTTATGAAAATTCATAGCACTTTTCTTTATCTCGCTCTCAGTGTGGCTACTGTGTTGCCAGCGCTCGGACATGCGCAGCAAGGCACCATGCCTGCGTGGCTGCACCCAACGTGGATAAAAGCCAAATTAACATATACGCCAGTTAAAAATTCGGATCGCATTGAAATGGCACAGGCCAATGTGGTGACTAATAACGGCACTACGAACCTTCAAATCATCCCGCAGATGAATCCGCCAACAAACGCACAGATCATCCCGCAGTTGAATCCGCAGACCTTGCAGCCGCAGTTCAGGCAAGCCGTGAACCTTGCTCCGGTTGAGACAGCGGTGCCAAAAATCAATGAAAAACATCTGACTGCGGAAGAGCTCAAAGAGCTGCGCAAACAACTTCGACAGCAACGTTGATTCGATTATTGCTGATAATTCGGGTGACTGAATTGGCGTATGATGTAGCTCATGAACTCTAAATATACTTTATTTGCTATAAAATTAATAGCTATTCAGGCAATAGTTACGCCGGCTACATTAATACTCGCACAGAACATACAGGAGACATCGTCATTTCGAACCCCGCAAAATGTGGTGCAATTAAGTGCCAATGCTGCGATTGAAACGCAGCAAGATATTTTGACTATCACGATGAACACCACGCGGGAAGCAGCTGATGCCAATACCGTGCAGACACAGCTGAAAACTGCATTGGATACAGCTCTGACTGAAGCGAAAAAGAACGCTGCGCCGGGGCAACTCGATGTTCGCACCGGCAACTTTAGCCTTTACCCTCGCTACGGTAAAGACAGCAAGATCAACGGCTGGCAAGGTAGCACTGAGCTGGTATTAGAAGGCCGCGATTTCGCCAAAATCAGCAGCACAGCTGGCAAAATCCAAACGTTAACTATAGGTAATGTCGCCTTTAGCTTGAGCCGTGAACAACGCAACAAAGTCGAAACTGAGGCGCAACAAATTGCAATTGAGCGTTTCAGATCGAAAGCTAGCGACATTGCCAAAAGTTTTGGCATGAACAACTACAGTCTGCGCGAAGTTACTGTAAATGCCGGGGATCAAGGCTACACGCCGCGCCCACGCATAGCAGAAATGTCTATGAAAATAGCGTCAGCCGATGCGGCAGTGCCCGTGGAAGCAGGCAAAAGCACTGTGATTGTCACGGTAAGCGGGTCAGTCCAGCTACGCTAGGCCCTTGTGACGATACCTGCGCTAGCATTTTGATAGTTGCCTAGTAGTTAAAATATGGGCAATGCAGCCCGAAAATCAAGTTCCACAAGTCCAACTCAAGCCTTGGCCCTATAGTCGACGTTTGTCCGTCGCCCCCATGATGGATTGGACCGACCGCCATTGCCGGTTTTTCCACCGTCTGCTGTCAAAAAACACGCTGCTCTACACCGAAATGATCAACGCCGGCGCAATTGTGCACGGTGATGTGCCGCGCCATTTGCGCTTTAACGCTGAGGAACACCCCGTCGCCTTGCAACTGGGCGGCAGTGAGCCCGACAAAATGGCGCAAGCCACAAAAATTGCCGAAGAATGGGGTTACGACGAGGTCAATATCAACTGTGGTTGCCCCAGTGAGCGGGTGCAAAAGGGCGCGTTTGGCGCGTGTTTGATGGCCGAGCCTGAATTGGTGGCAGATTGCGTCAAAGCCATGCTGGATGCTGTGAAAGACCCAGTCAAAATGCCGATCACTGTGAAGCACCGTATCGGCATCAATAAAACCGAAGAATCCCCCGAAAGCTACGCCTTTGTGCGCGATTTTGTAGGTAAGGTGGCCGATGCGGGTTGTCAAACCTTCATCGTCCACGCCCGCAATGCCTGGCTCAAAGGCCTGTCGCCCAAAGAAAACCGTGATATTCCGCCGCTACGTTATGACATCGTGCATCAGCTAAAAGCTGATTTCCCGCATCTCAACATCGTCATCAATGGTGGTTTGACGACGAATGTGCAAATTGAAGAGCAATTACAGAATCTCGACGGTGTCATGGTGGGGCGCGAGGCTTATCACAATCCGTGGTTGATGGCGTCGTGGGATGAGGCGTTTTTCACTCCCTCTGTTCGCCCTGAGCTTGACGAAGGGTTTCGACAGGCTCAACCCGAACGGAATAGAGAATCCATCGAAGCCCAAATGGTCATTTATATGGAGCGCGAAAAAGCCGCGCACGGCACGCCTTGGGCGACGATTGCACGCCACATGTTGGGCTTGCGGCACGGTTTGGCCGGCTCACGCCGCTGGCGGCAAGTGTGGAGCGACCACACCTTGCGCGAAGTGCCGCCCGCGCAAGTGATGAAACTGGCGCATCAAGCCATGTTTGAAAGCTCAGACATCAAAAACGCTACTAACAGCGGCGCAACAAACCGTACAACAGATCTGGCTCATGTCTGACGGCCTGCAAAAGCAAACCCGCTGGGCGCTGATTTTGCTATGGTTCGTGCCTGCACTTTGGAGCGTGAATTACATCGTCGCCCGCAAAGCACCTGGCACCATCGGGCCGCATCTTTTGGCGCTGGGGCGCTGGGGCCTTGCGGCGCTGGTTTTGGTGGTACTAGCCAGAAGTGAGCTGTGGGCGCAGCGTGCCAATATTGGCAAAGTATGGTGGCAGTACCTTATTTTGGGCACTTTGGGTATGCTGATTTGTGGCGCTTGGGTGTACCAAGGCGCGCGCTCGACGCAGGCAATGAATATTGCCCTGATTTACGCGGCATCGCCAGTCTTGATTAGTCTGGGCTCGGTGTGGATGCTGGGCGAAAGCTTTAGCAAGCGCCAAGCTGCTGGCGTAGCGCTGGCATTGGCCGGTGTGGTGCATGTGGTGGTGAAAGGGCAGTGGGCAGCACTGTCGCAGGTTCAGTTTGTCGTTGGTGATTTGTGGATTTTAGCGGCCACGTTTTCATGGGCTGGCTACGCCTTGCTACAAAAGAAATGGCCCAGCCCACTCAGCGCAACAGCAAGATTAGCCGCGATTTGCATTGGCGGTGTCATCACGCTGCTGCCGTTTTCGGTATGGGAGCTGTTTCAAGATGGGTTGACCGTTTGGGGGACAGATGCCTTCTTGCTCATCGTTATCGCAGGTTTGGTGCCTGGCCTAGGTGCATATTGGATTTACGGCTGGGCGCAGAAGATATTAGGGGCGAACCGCACGGCTGTGGCTTTGTACCTAGGCCCTTTGTATGCTGCGTTTTTGACATGGGCTGTACTGGGCGAAGCACCCGGCTGGCACCACTTGATCGGCGGTTTGTTTATATTGTCTGGGGTATTTTTGGCGATGTTTAGAAAATAAAGCCAGCTAGAACCCTTTTAACCTTATTTCAGAGATCAAATTTTCTGTAGCCGGCGTATTTATTGATTAAGAAGCTATTAAAAATATAGCAAATTTAGCTTAGTTCTTTCTTAGATCGAGCTAGGTTTTAAGCATCGCTTTCACTGCTCCGTCTATTTGGTTGCAGCTTTGAGCTTTGTAAAGACTTCTGTGACTAAACCATCCATAACTACTTTAGCATCGCGAAATCCGTGCATTGGGGAGTCTTTCCACTCGCCAGATACAAGTAGGTCACCAGACTGGGCATCGTATAGTTTGACTGAAAGCGAACGAAGATACATGACTACGTCCCATCGCCATACGTCAACGTAGGAAATCAATGCATCTGCATCTACTGATTTTCTCATTCCCGCGGGTAGCGGCGCCTTTATTGCAAAACCTTGCTTCTGGAGTGCAGCCTCAAGATTTCCGTTCATTTGAGCAGAGTTGTCCGCCTCAAGGACTTGGATGACTTTTGAGATTTTTTTTGTGGGCTCCGCTTTGGCTAGCGTTATTTCCTGTGTCGTAGAGCACCCCGTCACAAATACTGTTGTGGCAAGCATAAAAAGGCTCAAAAGCCGAATAGATGTGATCTTCATTGTTGGAAACCTTGGTTAGCATTACACAATTTGTAATGAAACAATTCTAACTTAACGAATATTAAATTTCGATCAATTTTTTGAATACAAAAGTGCACAAATAACGTAGTATCCGTCGTATTATATGCCTGTCTTGCTAT
Organism: Polaromonas sp.; assembly: GCA_031390045.1. Classification (GTDB taxonomy): domain Bacteria; phylum Pseudomonadota; class Gammaproteobacteria; order Burkholderiales; family Burkholderiaceae_C; genus Aalborgiella. The sequence continues at coordinate 6,448 of JANMTB010000018.1, read as the reverse complement.
AAAAAATATAGTGTACGAAGACTACTATTTTACTAAGCTGCTGCTTCTAAACCACTCTTAAAGTGCGCTTTCATGGCTTTGACGGCGGTTTTCGGGTCTCGCGCTGTCAGCGCTTTCATGATGTTGCGGTGCTCGGCTAGAGATTCGGCAATTCGGCCGGTTTTGAGCAAGGAGTTGTGACGGTTGAGCTTCATCACTTTGCGCAAATCAGCCACCATTTGATCACGCCAGCGGTTGTTAGCGATGGCGAGCAGTGCCATGTGGAATTGCTCGTTGATGATAAAAAACTGTTCCGTATCAAGAGGTTGTGCAATAAAAACTGCTTCTAAATCATTGTGCAAATTAACCAATTGGTTTAATTGAATATCAGTTGCATGTTGGGCAACCACGCCTGCGGCATCGCTTTCTAGAAGACTCATCAGATGGTAAACGTCACTCAAATCTTGCTCAGACACCTCGGTCACGTACGCGCCGCGTCGCACCTTCATGGTGACCAAGCCTTCGGTCGCCAGCACCTTCAGTGCTTCGCGTAAGGGTGTGCGGCTGATGCCGTATTCTTCGGCTATTTTTAGCTCATCAATCCAGCTGCCAGGCTCTAAATCTCCCACGCTACGCTTGAAAATGCGCTGACGTAGCAACTCCGCGACCTCTTCATACAGAGGCACAGGTTTCAAGCGATCATGCGAAATTAGGGCGTTCATAGAATGTTTTGTCAGGATTCTAACAGGTTTTGAATTTATAATTATGAATTACAAATGTGACAAATCTGGTAAAATGCGTGTTAACCCTAAATTTTGATTGATTTCATGACTGATTCAAAAGACGATTTCAAAACGGCCAGCCTTGCCGATTGGCATAAAGCCGCTGCCAAGTCTGCTCCTAACGGCGATGTCAATGCACTCAATTGGCACACGCCTGACGGCATCGCCGTCAAACCGCTGTACACGGCCGAAGACACCAAGGATTTGCCCTACACCAACACCTTGCCCGGTTTCGAACCCTACGTGCGCGGCCCGCAGGCGACCATGTACGCTGTGCGCCCGTGGACGATTCGCCAATACGCCGGTTTCTCCACCGCTGAAGAGTCCAACGCCTTCTACCGCAAAGCGCTGGCGGCGGGCGGACAGGGCGTCTCCGTGGCGTTTGACTTGGCAACCCATCGCGGCTACGACTCCGACCACCCGCGCGTGACCGGTGATGTCGGCAAAGCGGGCGTGGCGATTGATTCGGTCGAGGACATGAAGATTTTGTTCGACCAGATTCCGCTGGACAAAGTGTCTGTCTCTATGACCATGAACGGCGCCGTGCTACCGGTGCTGGCCGGTTACGTGGTGGCTGCCGAAGAGCAGGGCGTGAGTCAGGACAAATTGAGCGGAACGATTCAGAACGACATTCTGAAAGAGTTCATGGTACGCAACACTTACATCTACGGCCCCGCGCCCAGCATGCGCATCATTGGCGACATCATCGAGTACACGGCGCAGCACATGCCGAAGTTCAACTCGATCAGCATTTCAGGCTACCACATGCAGGAAGCGGGCGCGAACCAAGCTTTGGAATTGGCTTTCACCTTGGCGGACGGCAAAGAATATGTCAAGACTGCTATCAATAAAGGCATGGACGTCGACGGTTTTGCGGGTCGCTTGAGCTTTTTCTGGGCGATTGGCATGAACTTCTATTTAGAAGTTGCCAAAATGCGCGCCGCCCGCTTGCTGTGGTGCCGCATCATGAAAGGCTTCGATGCCAAATCGCCAAAGTCACTCATGCTGCGCACCCATTGCCAGACCAGCGGCTGGAGTTTGACCGAGCAAGATCCGTACAACAACGTGGTCCGCACCACGGTCGAGGCGATGGCGGCGGTGTTTGGCGGCACACAATCACTCCACACCAACAGTTTTGACGAAGCGATTGCGCTACCGACCGAGTTCAGTTCGCGTATCGCCAGAAACACCCAGCTCATCATCCAGGAAGAAACCCACATCACCAGCGTGATCGACCCGTGGGCGGGTAGCTACATGATGGAGTCGTTGACGAACGAGATGGCCGAAAAAGCCTGGGCCATCATTGAAGAAGTCGAAGCCATGGGCGGCATGGTCAAAGCCGTGGACAGCGGCTGGGCCAAGCTGAAAATCGAAGCGGCCGCTGCTGAAAAGCAGGCCCGCATCGACAGCGGCAAGGATGTGATTGTTGGCATCAACAAGTACAAGCTCAAAGAAGAAGACGCGATTGAAACACGCGACATCGACAACGTGGCGGTGCGTGATGGGCAGATTTCACGCCTCAATGACATCAAGTCAAAACGCGATACAGCCGGCGTATCTGCTGCCTTGACTGCTATTACAAATGAAGCAAAAGAGAACTCTGGCAACCTGTTGGATTTGACCATCAAAGCCATGCGTTTACGTGCCACCGTGGGCGAAGTCAGCGACGCGTTAGAGCAAATCTACGGCCGCCACCGCGCTGATCCGCAAAAGGTGCAGGGCGTGTATGCGGCAGCTTATGGTCAAAATGCCGACGGCACGGCATCCAACGAGGGCGATACCATGGAATACTGGAACCAACTCAAAGCCGACATCGCCGAGTTCGGTGTCAAACAAGGCCGCCGACCGCGCGTGATGATCTCCAAACTAGGCCAAGACGGCCATGACCGCGGCGCCAAAGTCGTGGCCACCGCCTTCGCCGACCTCGGTTTTGACGTCGACATGGGCCCCTTGTTCCAAACCCCAGAAGAATGCGCCCGCCAGGCGATTGAGAACGACGTGCACGCGGTAGGCGTCTCAACATTAGCCGCAGGCCACAAAACCCTGGTCCCCGCCATCATCGCCGAGCTGCGTAAGCAAGGTGCGGATGACATCATCGTCTTCGTAGGCGGCGTGATTCCACGGCAGGACTACGACATGTTGTACGCGGCGGGTGTCAAGGGCATCTACGGGCCGGGCACGCCGATTCCGGTCAGTGCTCGGGATGTGCTGAAGCAGATTACTAAATCTATCAAGGCGATTGGGTGACCCCAACATCGTTATTTGATGGCATCGTGCAGCCGCTGGCCTCGGCAGGGCATTCCCTCGCCCAACGCCGCGCTATCGCCAAAGCCATCACCCTGCTCGAATCCACCCGCGCCGACCACCGCGCGCAGGCGGATGAATTGTTGACTGCGCTGCTGCCGCACACTGGCAAATCGCTGCGTCTGGGCATCAGCGGTGTGCCGGGTGTGGGCAAATCGACGTTTATTGAAGCGCTGGGTTTGCACCTCATTGAATTGGGTCATCGCGTCGCTGTGCTGACGATTGACCCGTCTTCCACCGTCTCCGGCGGCTCGATTTTGGGCGACAAAACGCGGATGGAAAAACTGTCCGTTGATGAGCGTGCCTACATCCGCCCCAGCCCGAGCAGCGGCACGCTGGGCGGTGTGGCCGAGAAAACCCGCGAAGCCATACTGGTGTGCGAGGCGGCGGGGTATGACATTGTGATTGTGGAAACTGTGGGCGTGGGGCAAAGCGAGACGGCCGTGGCCGGCATGACCGACATGTTTGTGCTGATGCAGCTGCCCAATGCGGGTGACGATCTGCAGGCGATCAAGAAGGGTGTGATGGAGCTGGCCGACCTGGTGCTCATCAACAAAAGCGACATCGACCCGCTGGCCGCCGAGCGTGCTAGGTTGCAAATCACCACTGCCATGCAGTTGTTGGGCATGTTTGGCGGCTATTCGGCGCTGAATTGGCACCCCAAAGCGCTGCCTTTGAGTGCTTTGAACGGTCAAGGCGTGGATGCTTTTTGGGTTGCGGTGAACGAATTTAAAACTTTGCAAACCGCCAACAGCAAGCTGACAGAGCGGCGCAAGTCGCAGTCATTGGCGTGGATGTGGGAACGGATTGATGCCGGCTTGAAGCTGCAATTCAAGCAAAACCCGCAGGTGCAGGCCTTGTTACCGCAAATGCTCAAAGATGTGTCCGAAGGACGGGTAGCGGCGTCTACAGCTGCTAGAAACCTCTTAAATGTAGAAAATAGTGGTCAAACTGGCACCTAGCCGGCGTATTTATTGCCTAAGTTGCTATTAAATTTATAGTAAAAATTAACTTATCAAAAGAAAATCATGCAAGAAATCCTAAAACAACTCGAATCTAAACGCGAACTCGCTAGACTTGGCGGTGGTGAAAAACGTATCGCCACACAGCACAAAAAGGGCAAACTCACAGCGCGTGAGCGTTTGGAAGTGCTCTTGGACGCAGGCACGTTTGAAGAATGGGACATGTTTGTCGAGCACCGCTGCACCGACTTTGGCATGGAAGACACTAAAATCCCGGGTGACGGCGTGGTCACCGGCTACGGCATGATCAACGGACGGCTGGTGTTTGTGTTCAGCCAGGACTTCACCGTGTTCGGCGGTGCTTTGAGTGAAGCCCATGCCGAGAAAATCTGCAAGGTGATGGACCAGGCGATGAAGGTCGGCGCACCTGTCATCGGCCTGAACGACTCGGGCGGTGCGCGGATTCAGGAAGGCGTGGCGTCTCTGGGCGGCTATGCGGATGTGTTCCAGCGCAACGTCATGGCCAGCGGCGTGATTCCGCAGATCAGCATGATCATGGGGCCCTGCGCGGGCGGCGCGGTGTATTCGCCAGCCATGACCGACTTCATTTTCATGGTTAAAGACTCGTCCTACATGTTCGTCACCGGCCCCGAAGTGGTCAAAACTGTGACGCATGAAGAGGTGACGGCAGAAGAGCTGGGCGGCGCGATCACCCACACGACCAAGAGCGGTGTGGCCGATCTGGCTTTTGACAACGACGTGGAAGCGTTGCTGATGCTGCGTCGTTTGTACAACTACCTGCCGTTGAGTAATCGTGAAAAAGCGCCCGTGCGCAAGAGCGGCGACCCGGCCGAGCGCCTAGACATGAGCTTGGACACACTGGTACCCGACAACGCCAACAAAGCCTACGACATGAAAGAGCTGATTGTCAAAACGGTGGACGATGGCGACTTTTTTGAAATCCAGCCTGAATACGCCAAAAACATCATCATCGGCTTTGCCCGCATGGACGGCCAGACCATCGGCATCGTGGCGAACCAGCCGCTGGTACTGGCGGGTTGCCTGGACATCAAATCCTCCATCAAAGCGGCACGTTTTGTGCGCTTTTGCGACTGCTTCAACATCCCAGTCGTCACCTTTGTGGATGTGCCCGGTTTCATGCCCGGCACCTCGCAAGAGTTTGGCGGCATCATCAAGCATGGCGCGAAGCTGCTCTACGCCTATGCCGAATGCACCGTGCCAAAAATCACGGTCATCACCCGCAAAGCCTATGGCGGCGCGTATGACGTGATGTCGTCCAAACACCTGCGTGGAGACGTCAACTTTGCCTGGCCCAACGCCGAAATCGCCGTCATGGGTGCCAAAGGCGCGGTCGAGATCATCTTCCGCGAAGACAAAGGCGACCCAGCGAAACTGGCCGCCCGCGAGGCCGAGTACAAAGCCCGCTTCGCCAACCCCTTCGTCGCTGGCGCGCGCGGCTTCATCGACGACGTGATCCTCCCCCACGAAACCCGCAAGCGCATCTGCCGCAGTCTGATGATGCTGAAAGACAAGAAGCTTGAGAATCCGTGGCGCAAGCACGGGAACATCCCGCTCTGACCCCCAAGCCGTTCGCCCTGAGCTTGTCGAAGGGTATCTCACCGAACGGATGAGCTTCGACAGGCTCAGCTCGAACGGGAAATAGAAAGAAATCGGAAGATAGAAAGAAATATAGACATGTTCACAAAAATCCTCATCGCCAACCGTGGCGAAATCGCCTGCCGCGTGATCCAGACCGCCCGCAAAATGGGCATCAAAACCGTGGCGGTTTATTCGGATGCTGACAAAGACGCGCGCCATGTGGCGCTGGCCGACGAAGCGGTCAACATCGGCCCCGCGCCGAGTCGCGACAGCTACCTGATGGCCGACAAAATCATCGCCGCCTGCAAAGCCACCGGCGCGCAGGCGGTGCATCCGGGCTATGGCTTCTTATCGGAAAATGCCGGTTTTGCGAAACGGGTGGAAGAAGAGGGCATCATCTTCATTGGCCCCAAGCACCAGTCGATTGCGGCGATGGGCGACAAGATCGAGTCGAAAAAGCTGGCCGGTGCGGCAGGGGTCAACTGCATCCCCGGTGTCAATGACGCGATTGAAACGGCAGAACGTGCCGTCGAGATTGCCCAAGGCATTGGCTACCCGGTGATGATCAAAGCTTCCGCTGGCGGTGGCGGCAAGGGTTTGCGGGTTGCTTTCAACGACAAAGAGGCTTTTGAAGGCTTCACCAGCTGCCGCAATGAAGCGCGCAACAGCTTTGGTGATGACCGCGTGTTCATCGAGAAGTTTGTCGAAGAGCCGCGCCACATTGAAATCCAGCTCGTCGGCGACAGCTTTGGCAACGTGATTTACCTCAATGAGCGTGAATGCTCGATCCAGCGCCGACAT
>JANMTB010000013.1:0-26277 GCA_031390045.1 Polaromonas sp. | reverse complement strand
GGCCTTTATCGTTAATTACATTTAAAACACTCGCATGACCACAACTACTTCTGACAGCGCCGCTAAAAAAGACATCCAAAAACTCCAGCGCGTTATCGTCGATGCGCTTGAAGACGTCAAAGCCCAAGAAATTGTGGTGTTCGACACTGAAAAGCAAACAGCGTTGTTTGAGCGCGTGATGATCGCCTCTGGCACATCCAACCGCCAAACCCGCGCTTTGGCCATGAGCGTGCGCGATGCGGTCAACAAAGCCGGCTTCGGCAAACCCCGCGTTGAAGGTGAAGAGAATGGCGAGTGGATCATTGTTGACTGCGGCTCCGCCGTCGTCCACGTCATGCAGCCCGCTATTCGCAGCTACTACCATTTGGAAGAGTTGTGGGGCGATATCCCAGTGCGATTGAAGTTTGGTGCTGAAAAAGTGGCTTCTAAGACGGCTGCTAAAACTCCCGCCAAGAAACTCACAGCGACGCAAGAAGCTCTTATTCAAATTGATAAAGGCCCAGCCAAACCCGTGCCAATGACGCTCAAACGCTCTAACGCCGCCAAAACCGGTGTGGCAGAAGCCTTCCCGTCGAAAGCAGCGATCAAGAAAGAAGCGGCGATCAAATCGACCAAAGCTGCGGCAGCTAAGAAGATTGCTGCTAAAACGCCTGCAGCTAAGAAAGCAGCCGCTAAGAAAGTCGCTGTTAAAACAACTTCAGCAGCGCCGGCAAAGGTCGCAACCAAAGTTGCAGCTAAAAAAGCACCAGCGAAGAAAGTAACGGCTAAAAAGGCATAAATCGTCGATTTTGCTCCTGTAAACCGCTTCATATTGCCAAAATTAGTGCATTTATGGCTCTAGCCGGTGTATTTATTGCCTAAGATGCTATGAAAATAATAGTAGTAGCAGTAGGTAAAAGTATGCCAGACTGGGCGCAAACCGCGTGGGATGACTACGCCAAGCGCTTCCCGTTCGAGCTCAAAGTCGAAGTCAAAACCGTCAAAACCGAGCCTCGCAGTTCCAAAACCATTGAGACCATCTACGCCGCCGAGCGCGAGCGCATAGAAGCCGTCATCCCCAAAGGCACCCGCATCGTCGCCCTAGACGAGCGCGGTAGCAGCCTCACGACGATGGCGCTGGCTGGCAAGCTGAAAAACTGGCAGTTAGAAGCATCCGACGTTGCCTTGGTCATAGGTGGCCCCGACGGCCTAGACCCCGAATTCAAAAAGGCAGCGCATGAGCGGATTCGGTTGTCCGATTTGACCTTGCCGCACGCTTTTGCTCGGGTGTTGTTGATTGAGCAGCTGTATCGGGCTTGGTCGATCAATGCGAATCATCCCTACCATAGGGAATAACACCGCGAATAATGATCTCTGAAACTGCGCCCTTCATCTACCTAGCTTCCCAAAGCCCACGCCGAAGTCAATTGTTGGATCAGATCGGCGTGGCACATCACATCTTGGTTGCAGATGCTGCTGAAAACGCGATCAAAGACGCGGAAACCCTTGAAATTGCGCTTAAAAACGAAGCGCCCAAGACTTACGTGATGCGGGTGACGGGATTAAAGTTGGATGCTGCTGTGGTACGCATGAAAAAACGCGGTATGGCGGCTGCGCCCGTGTTATGCGCAGATACGACGGTGGCGATGTGGCGAGTGATTTATGGGAAGCCTGAGAACGCTGCGGATGCGGCGCGGATGTTGGCTGAGTTGTCGGGGCAGACGCATCGGGTGCTGACAGCGGTTGCTGTGGCGCATGGCCGCAAGCGCTTGAGTTTGCTAAGCGAATCCAAAGTAACGTTTGCTAAGCTGAGTAAGTCACAAATTGCAAAGTATGTAGCAACGGGCGAGCCACTGGGCAAAGCTGGCAGCTACGGGGTGCAGGGCATGGCAGCGGGGATGATTGAACGGATCAGCGGCAGTTATTCGGGCATCATGGGTTTGCCTTTATTTGAAACGACGCAATTGTTGCAGAAAATTGGTTTTATTAAATAAGGTTGTTGCTGAATTACGCAGATTAGCGAAGGCATAATTCAAACATGCACCAAGAAATACTGATCAACTGGTCACCCCAAGAAACGCGTGTGGCGGTCGTGGAAAACGGCGCGGTGCAAGAGATGCATGTCGAGCGCAGCTTGGAGCGGGGCATTGTGGGCAACGTTTACCTCGGCAAGGTGGCGCGGGTGCTGCCAGGTATGCAGTCGGCATTTATCGACATTGGCTTGGAGCGGGCTGCATTTTTGCATGTTGCAGATTTGGTGAGCAGCATCAACTTGCGCCATGCAGAGCCTGATGAGAACACTAAATCCAGCGATGTGCCACTGCAACTCCCGCCTATAGAAAAGCAAGTTTTTGAAGGCCAAACCCTGCTGGTGCAAGTTATCAAAGAACCTATCGGCACCAAAGGCGCGCGGCTTTCAACGCAGATCAGCCTGTCGGGTCGATTGCTGGTGTTTTTACCGCAAGACAAACACATTGGTGTATCGCAAAAAATACCAGTCGAGCAACGCAAGCAATTGCGGAATCGTCTGCAAGAGTTAGCTACCGCAGCCGCCAAAGATTCGCAGGATAGCAATATAGGCGGCTACATTTTGCGCACGAATGCAGAGGAAGCAGAAGACGCAGAGTTGGCCGAAGACATCAGCTATTTGCGCAAAACCTGGGGGCGCATTCAAGACGCTGCCAAACGCTTGCCGCCTAAATCAGTCATCCATCAAGATTTGAACTTGCTGCAGCGGGTGATGCGCGATTTGGTGAGTGATCAAACGCAATCGATTCGGCTTGATTCGCAATTGCAATTTGATAAATTGACAGCATTCAGCCAAGAATTCATGCCGGCTGCAGCTGAAAAGTTGCAACATTACAAGGGCGAACGTCCGATTTTTGACTTGTTCAATATCGATGACGAAATCGGTAAAGCACTGGGCACACGGGTGGATTTGAAGTCGGGTGGTTACCTCATTGTGGATCAAACCGAAGCGATGACGACGGTGGATGTCAATACCGGCGGCTACGTAGGTGCACGTAATTTTGATGAAACGATTTTCAAGACCAATTTAGAAGCAGCTGGCGCGATTGCGCGGCAGCTGCGCTTGCGTAATTTGGGCGGCATTGTAGTGCTTGATTTCATTGACATGACGCGAGTGGAGCACCGCGAAGCTGTCCTCGCGGAGTTTAAAAAACAATTGGCGCGTGATAGGGTTAAAACCGCTTGTAGTGATTTTTCTAGCCTAGGTTTGGTAGAAATGACGCGCAAACGCACCCGTGAATCGCTCGCCCACATGCTGTGCGAGCCTTGCGCTGTGTGTGCGGGCAAAGGCATTGTAAAAACGGCACGCAGCGTAGCATATGATATTTTGCGAGAGATTTTACGGGAATCGCGCCAGTTCAATCCACGCGAGTTTCGCATCATCGCTGCACCGAAAGTGATTGAGCTTTTTTTGGACGAAGAAAGCCAGCATTTAGCGGAACTTAGCGATTTCATCGCCAAACCCATTTCGCTTCAAAGCGAAAATGCGGCAGGTCAAGAGCAATATGACGTGGTCTTGCTGTAATCAATCTGAACAATGAACAATGAACGATAGTACTTTATCCAATGAACTTCCCCCAGCAATTTTTTGAGCCTAATGTGACGGTAAACGGGTCACCAATTCCGATTTTGGTCTATCACCAAATTGCAGAAGCGCCTAAAAAGGGAGCACCATTCCGAGTTTTGTATGTCTCTCCAGCAGCGTTTGCAAGGCAAATGGGATTGTTGAAAATGCTGGGCTACACCGGCTTGTCGATGACGGATTTACAGCCGTATTTGCGCGGTGAAAAAAATGGCAAAGTCGTCGGCATCACATTTGACGACGGCTATTTGAATAACTTGACGAGTGCTTTGCCGGTATTGCAAAAGCACGGTTTCAGCTCAACTTGTTTTGTGGTCGAGAGTTTGTTGGGTAAAACCAATCTATGGGATGAGAAAATTGGTATTGCCCAAACACCGCTGATGGATGTTGAGCAGCTATTGCGATGGCAAGAGGGTGGGCAAGAAGTGGGGGCGCATACGCTAGACCATGTCAATTTACTCAATATCAGCGAGACTGCGGCGTGGAAGCAAATTGCGAACTCCAAACCCGCTTTGCAAAAGTTGCTGAACAAACCGGTGAACCATTTTTGTTATCCCTATGGCAAATTTGACAAACGGCATGAAGTCATGGCCAAGCAAGCGACTTATGAAACGGCGACCACAACGGTGCGGGGGCGCGTTCACGCTGCTACAAATTTGCTAACATTGCCGCGAATACCTGTAAAACCTAACACATTGTTGCCAGTTTTTTGGTTGAAAGTGGCGACGGCATATGAAGACAAAAAAGCGCGTGCAGTTGTTCAATGAACGGGAAGAAAATTTCAACGTGAAGTTATTGCATATCGTGCGACGCTATGGCCCCGTTGGGGGGATGGAGCGTTATGTATGGGAGTTGACGCTTAGTCTTAGAGATATGGATATTCCTGTTACGGTGGTTTGTGAGCGCTGTTTCGGTGAAAAACCGATGGGTATTCACGTTGTAGAGCTGGGTGAGACTATCAAGCGTCCACGTTGGATAGCGGCTTTGATTTTTAGCCATCGTGTTTCAGCATGGTTCAAAAGCAACCTTCAAAACCAGGTCATTGTCCACAGTCATGAGCGTGTGAATGTGCACCATGTCACGACGATGCATGGGCCTCCGTTTGCTAATGTGAGACACAAACCGTGGTGGAAACGTGTTTCGATTCGTGTGCTGGCACATCTGTTTTTGGAAAGACGTGAGTTGGAAGTGCCGCTCAAAATTGTACCGAATTCGCCTATCATCAAAGAGCAGTTAAGCCACTATTACCCAGAGTTCATCGGCAAGTTAACGTCGCCAGTTGTTCCTGGAGTGATGCCAGGTGTGTTGAGAGAAATGCGTATTGTTCCGACCGATGGTGGCGTCATTGGATTTGTCGGAAAGGAGTGGAAACGCAAGGGGTTGCCCTTTGCTGTTGAAATTGTTAAAGAGTTGCGCCTAACGCGCCCTAACTTAAAGTTTATTGTGCTCGGACCCAGTGATACTTCAGACGCAAAACAGCTTTTTGTTGGCTGGTCTGGTGGCTTCGAATTGATGGGCTGGAGTAATTTAGCGCGGTACACCGATTTTGATGTGCTGCTGCATCCTGCTCTTGCTGAACCGTATGGCATGGTGGTGACGGAAGCCATGGGGTCGCGGGTGCCAGTTGTTATTTCAGACGCTTGTGGCGCTAAAGCGCAGGTAACGACAGAGGCGGGCGAAGTGCTTTCACTCGATTTGACCGCAAGACAATGGGCAGATGCTGTTAATCGCCAACTCGTGCGAAAAGATCAGCCGCCAATTTTTATCCGAGGCTGGTCTGCCGTGGCGCAAGAGTCTGTAGTAATTTACTCAGAATTAAACTAGATTTAATTTGAGATAAATTTACGTTGAATGCAAACCAAGTCGGTACAGCTTTGCATAAAAGCCATTGTCTGCTAACAGTTTGGCATGTGAGCCGATTTCTATGATCTCGCCAGCTTCCATCACGACGATTCTGTCTGCGTGTTCAACAGTAGATAATCGGTGCGCAATGACCAATGTCGTGCGGTTTTTCATCAGTATTTGCAGCGCTTCTTGAACAGCGCGTTCGGATTCTGCATCTAGGGCAGAAGTTGCTTCGTCTAAGATCAATATCGGCGCATCTTTGTACAAGGCCCGAGCGATGGCTAGGCGTTGGCGCTGACCGCCTGAGAGCTGCACAGCGTTGTGGCCTACCGTCGTGTCAATACCTGCAGGTAATTCATCTATGAAGCTGCCTAAGCGTGCGGCTTCTAGGCATTGCGTTACTTTGGCGCGGTCAACTAGATGAGTATTTAAACCTATATTAACGCCAAGCGCCACATTATTAGCAATCGTATCGTTCAACATCACCACATGCTGGCTGACCAATGAAAATTGATGCCGCAATGAGGTTAGATCCCAATCCTTTAATAATTGATTATCCAAACTAATATTGCCTGAGTACGGTTCTAAAAACCGGGGTAATAAATTAACCAGAGTGGTTTTCCCAGAGCCTGATGCGCCTACCAAGGCAATGGTTTCGCCGTGGTTGATAGTCAAAGTGAGGTTTTTGACTGCGAACCCAGCGCCGGCTTTGTATTTGACGCTGGTATCTATGAACTCTATGTGTCCATCAGCCCGCGCTTTGCTAAAAGCGCCAGATTGCTCGCTTTCAGCAAGGTCTAGCAAGTCAAAACCGCGTTCTAAGGACGCCAATCCACGGGTGATAGGATTGGCAATTTCAGACAAATGCTTGATAGGCGCGATCAACAGCAGCATCGCAGTGACAAAGGCGGTGAACTCGCCCACACTGGTAGAACCGTCACCGCTTTGCACCAGCGCTACGGTAATGATAGCGGATAGAGCAATAGCGGCGATCATTTGCGTCAGCGGCTTCATGGCGGCAGAGGCTGCTGTGGTCTTCATCGACAACTTGCGCAAGGTGTCGCTGATGCTTGTAAACCGATCCGCCTGCGCAGGCTGAGCGGCGTGAAGTCGAATATCGCGGTGCGCTAAGACGTTTTCTTCGACCACGTAGGCCAAATTGTCGGTCGCTTTTTGACTGGCTTTGGACAGGCCGTAGAGCTTTTTCGATAGCTTGACCATGATGTACGCGACGGCCGGCAGCATGATGGCCACAATAGAGGTCAATTGCCAGTTGAGGTACAACAAATAACCCACCAGTGCTATCAAAGTAACAGTATCTCGCACGAGAGCCATGAGCGAATTAACCAACAAGGTGGAGCCGTTGTGGACCTCGTAAACGACGGTATTGGCCAGCTCGCTGCTGGTTTGGTCTGCAAAGAGGCCAAATTTGGCGTCCAGCACCTTGCTAAACATGGCTTGTCGTAGCTGCATCAAGCCTTTAGAGGTAACGCGAGTGACTGCTAGCTCAGCGATGAAACCGGCAATACCGCGCACGCCAAAGAGTGCAATGAGGGTGACGGGGATGATCCAAAGGTCTAATCTACCTTTGGTAAAACCACGGTCTAGCAGGGGTTTGAGCGCTGCGGGAATCAGCGGCTCGGTGCAGGCTGCAAGGGTGACAGCTAAAAAAGCGACGATCCACGCGCTTTTTGGCTGCCCGAAGAAGGGAATCAAGCGGGCAAAGCGCTGCCGCAATGATTTATTCACGGAAACTGAATGAGTGGTTGAATTTGTCACTGGCAATGGTACTGATTTTGCATAAAGTGCCTGTATTATCGCTGCATGACAGAACGTGCTTTTTCACTAGCTTGGCCGAAAAATTTTAGTTTGCTGGATTGGGCCCGTGTTTTTGGTGTTGCAGCGCTGGTGGGTACCATGTTGTCACTGCCCTTGACGAATTTTTTTGTGGGTTTGGCTTTGCTGTTTTGGCTGATTTCAGGTGCAAAGCCTGCCCTAACTTGGCGTGTTTACCTGAGAAACCCAGCTGTATCCGGCGCTTTGCTGCTGATGGCTTGGATGGTGCTGAGTTTGCTGTGGTCACATGCGTCGATACAAAACACGTTTGTCGGTATCTGGAAATACCGCAAGTTGCTTTATGTGCCACTGATGGTGATATTGTTTGCCGAAGCCGTATGGCGGGATAGAGCGATAAAAGCGTGGCTGGCCGCCGCGGTCGTGCTGATGCTGTACTCGCTGATTCGTCTCTTGCCCGACCCAATTGGAGACGGCCAGATGGGCGTACACCCAGCGCTGCCGTTGTCCACGTATTCGTATATTTCACTGGGTTTTGTGTTGATTCCGGCGTTAACGCTAGGTTTGGCATGGATGATGCGCGCAAAAGCAGCGACTGAAAAAGGTTTTGGTGCCATGATCGCCCTATTAACGATAGCTTTCGTGGTGCTTGCGCAGCAGGGTAGAACAACTTATGTTACGCTGACAGCGCTGTTAATATTGTTTGTGTTGTCGCATCTCAAAAGCAAGCAAAAATGGTTGGCCATGGCAGCAATACTCATCGTTGCAGCTAGTGTCGGTCTATTCAGCACAAAGGTGCAGAACCGCGTGAATGAGGTGATTGCTGATTCCCGTGTCGATCAAACGACAGAGACGATTTCATCTTCTGGTCTGCGTATTGGTTTTTGGCGAACCACAGCGGATATTGTGAAACACAACCCGATTCTAGGCACTGGCATGGGCACGTGGGCTGATGAATACCGCAAATACGTGGTCAGTACCCCCAATACGCCAAAAATTTCACCTTTGGGTGGCAATCCGCACCAAGAATATTTGTTGATGGCGTCGCAGCTAGGTTTGATCGGATTGGCACTTTTTTTAACCTGGCTGGCTCGCTGCATATTTGCTAGCAAAGAATTGCCTAATAATGAGCGAATTGCTGCACAATCGCTGTTGATAGCATTTATTGTGAGCTGCTTTTTTAATTCAACGCTGTTTGATAGTGCTACTGGGCATTTTTATTGCATAGGATTGGGAATACTGTTTGCAGGCTATAAAAATCAACAATATGAAAACTAAGCCAAGCTTATCCGTCATCGTCATCACCAACAATGAATCTGCCAATATTTTGGATTGCTTGGCGAGTGTCAACTTTGCCGACCAAATCGTGGTAGTAGACAGCGGCAGCACTGACAATACGGTTGAATTGGCCAAATCCGTCGGTGCGCAAGTGATGCAAACGACGGATTGGCCAGGTTTCGGCATGCAAAAAAACCGCGCTTTGGATTTGGCTACAGGCAATTGGGTGTTTTCTATCGATGCGGATGAGCGCGTGACTATTGAATTGGCTGAGCAAATCAAGGTTGCTATACATTTTGAAGCTAACTTTGAGATCAAAAATGATAGCAAAAGTAACCAATTTACTGCGTATGAAATCCCACGTGTGACGCAATTTTGCGGTCAATGGATACGCCACTGCGGATGGACGCCAGATTTAGTGCTGCGTTTATTCAAACGCGGTAGCGCAAGATTCAGTAACGATTTGGTACACGAACGAATCGTGCAATCGCAGGGAACCTGTGGCAAACTGACGACTCCAATGCTACATTTCAGCTACCCTACGCCAGCTAGTTATTGGCGCAAGCTGGATCAGTACAGTCAAGCGTGGGCGCAGCAGAAGTTTGCAGAAGGCAAGAAGACCGGTATGCTGCGTGCAGCACTGTCAGGCGTGGTGGCATTTGTAAGGAGTTATATCTTTCGATTGGGGTTTTTAGATGGTGCTTTAGGATTTGCCGTGTGCACCATGCAGGCGCAGTCTGCGTTTGGTAAGTATTTCACTTTGTATTGTTTAAATTTGAAAAATAAATGACGAAAAATTACTTTTCCAGCTTTTCCAGCTTTTCTTGCTTTGCTGCACTCGCTTTTTTCACCCTCAGTACATTGCCCGTACAGGCTCAATTTCGGGTGGATGTGTCAGGTGTGGGTTTAACGCAAGTTCCGGTGACAATCGCTGCTTTCAAAGGCGAAGCCGTCAGTAGTCAAAAAATCAGCGCGATCGTTTCTGCTGATTTATCCAGAAGCGGTCAATTCAGAATGATTGACCCGGGTAATGACGTCATGGACGAAAATACCCAGCCTGATATGTCTGCCTTCCGACAAAAAGCGGTAGACGCTATGGCCGCTGGCAGTGTGACACGATTGGCTGATGGCCGATTTGATGTGCGCTTTCGTTTGTGGGACGTTGTTAAAGGCGCTAATTTAGGTGGTGCCAGTCATGTGGTGACAGCGCCAAATTTGCGCTTGGCTGCACACAAAGTGTCTGACTATATTTACGAAAAACTCACCGGTGAAAAAGGTATTTTTTCTACGAAAATTGCTTTTATCACCAAAGCAGGCACTAGACACACATTGTGGGTGGCAGATGCTGATGGCGAAAACGCAATCACTGCTTTGGCAAGTGCTGAACCCATCATCTCACCTTCTTGGTCGCCGAATGGCTCGCAGTTAGCCTATGTATCGTTTGAAGGGCGTAAACCTGAAATTTGGGTGCATGAGGTTGCTACGGGCAAGCGCCGCTTGTTAGCTGGTTTTAAGGGCTCTAACAGTGCACCTAGCTGGTCGCCAGATGGTCGTACCTTGGCGCTTACTTTGTCGCGAGATGGCAATGCTCAAGTTTATACCTTGAGTACTTCTGGCGGTGAGCCTACGCGTTTGTCGCGCTCCGAAGGTATCGAAACTGAGGCGACTTATTCAGCTGATGGCAAAAGTATTTATTTTGTGAGTGACCGAGGCGGTTCACCACAAATTTACCGAATGGGTGCATCTGGTGGAAGCTCTGCACGGGTGACTTTTTCAGGAAATTACAACATTTCACCCAGCTTAAGCCCGGATGGCCGCTGGTTGGCGTATATTTCTCGGGTAGGCAGTGGCTACAAGTTATATGTGATGGATTTGGCAAGCGGCACGGCTAATGCTGTCACGGATACCGCTGCTGACGAGAAACCTAGCTTTGCAGCCAATAGCAAACTAATTGTGTATGCGACTAAATTTCAAGGCAAAGAAGCCCTGATGACGACCACAGTCGATGGCCGTATTAAAGCCAAGCTAGGCGGCGTGCCTGGTGATGTTCGTGAACCAGCCTGGGGACCACTTGGCAATTAAAGACAGCATTTTATGCGTGGCGTTGATTCGTCACATTTTTAGTAAAGAAGATTCAAAAACAGATTCGGTATAACTATTTTAGAAGGTACAACATGAAACAACAATTTAAATCATTTCTTATCATGGCAACTGCGGCAACAGCATTTGCAACATTGGTCGGCTGCTCAACTGGTGTCAAACTTGACACACCAGTGGAAGACAGAGCAGGCACCGGCAGCACGTTGAGTGCTGGCATGGGTGCTGCAGGAAGTGGCGCAAACACGGGTCAATCTGCGAACGGCGGTGTGGCAACTGTTGATTTAGCAAACACTGGTGCTGGTGCGGGTGGTGGCCCAGCCAACGTTGGCAAGATTATTTATTTTGACTTTGACAGTTACTTGGTCAAACCCGAATACGCGAGCGTGGTCAACTCGCATGTGCAATTTTTATCTAGCAGGAAAACTACAAAAATTACGGTGGAAGGCCACACTGACTCAAGTGGTGGCCGTGAGTACAACTTGGCATTGGGCCAAAAACGTGCAGAAGCCGTACGCCGCGCCATGGCTCTATCTGGTTTGAGCGAAAGTCAAATTGAAGCGGTAAGCTTCGGTAAAGAAAAGCCAGCCGATTTGGGTGGTGACGATGCTGCAGCCGCCAATAATCGCCGTGCTGAAATCAGCTACCGTTGATTGTAGGAAATTATGAAGTTAATAATCTCAATTCAAAAGCCAATTCGCCATCTGCTTATCGCCAGTAGTTTGTTGATGTCTCTGGTGGCGCATGCTGGATTATTTGACGATGATGAAGCTCGAAAAGCAATTTTGGAATTGCGCCAACAGATCACGCAATTAAATGCGTCGTTGAACGCGACATTGAATGCGAATTTCAATACTTTGCAGCAAAAAACCACGGATGATATTGTACAGCTGCGAAAAAGCCTGTTTGAGTTTCAAAATCAAATTGACCTACAAAAAGCTGAAATGGCGCAGCTGCGTGGTGACAATGAATTGCTCGCGCGCAATGTGGCTGAGACTCAAATTCGTATGAAAGACATGTTGCAACAGAACGAACAAAAAATTCAAGCAGCAGATCAAAAACTCAAAGCCGCCGAACAACGCACACAAGAAACAGAGCAAAAACTCAGTAAGTTAGAGCCTCTTCAAGTTACTCTTGATGGGCGTACTTTCATGGCTGACCCCAATGAAAAACGCGATTTTGATGCAGCATTTGCACTTTTTAGAGGTGGCGATTTTGTTAAATCACAAAAAGCTTTGTTTGATTTTATTCAACGCTACCCAGGCAGCGGCTACTCGCCCTCAGCGCTGTATTGGCTGGGCAATGCGCAATACTCAAACCGCGATTACAAAGAAGCCATCATCAACTTTCGCAACATGATTGCTAAAACGCCTGACCATATGCGCGCACCTGAAGCCATGTTGTCGATTTCAAATTGCCAAATGGAGATGAAAGACCCTAAAGCGGCGAAGAAAACGATTGAGGATTTGATGAAAGTATATCCAAAGTCTGAAGCTGCGTTTGCGGGTATTGAGCGTCTGCGCACTATAAAATAAATAGCAGTATAGGCAATTAAAATGCCGGCTACAGCTATTTTTTTATTAATTTAAACAGTATTCAATGTCAATAGATGTTCTTCAGCCTGAAACTGCAGATCTTGACCATGCACGACGCTTCGGTGGTTTAGATCGGCTTTACGGCGCAGCTGGTGCAGCACGTATTCGCAGTTCGCACGTGATGGTCATTGGCATTGGTGGTGTGGGTTCTTGGGCGGTGGAAGCTTTAGCGCGGAGTGGCGTAGGGCGCATCACCATGGTGGATATGGATCATGTGTCTGAATCAAATATCAACCGTCAAGTACACGCTACGCAGACTACACTTGGACAATCGAAAATTGTAGCGATGCAAGAGCGCATCAACTTGATTAACCCCGCATGCAAAGTTAGCTGTATCGACGATTTTGTGACGCCCGAGAACTGGCAATTTATCGTCTCCTCTGGTGTGAATGTCATCATCGATGCTTGTGACCAAGTGCATGCCAAAGTAGCAATGGCGGCTTGGGCAATGAAGCACACTGGCAATAAAGTGAATATACCGCTGTTTATCTCCGTCGGAGCCGCTGGCGGGAAGCGCTTGGCACATTTGGTAGATATTGACGATTTATCCAAAATTACACACGACCCCTTGCTAGCGCAACTTCGCTACCGCTTGCGTAAAGAGCATGGCGCTGCCCGAGAAGGTAAGAAAATCGGGCTGAGTTGCGTTTTTAGCAAAGAAGCAGTGTTACAGCCGGACCGAACGGCTAATGTAGCGGTAGCTGATAGCACTTTGAATTGCAGCGGCTACGGCTCCGTCGTCAGTGTCACAGCTACGTTTGGCCAATGCGCAGCAGGTTGGGCAATGGATAAATTAGCAAATTTAGCGGAAATTTAGAGTGGCAGTCTGGAAAGATGTAGAAAATAACGCTATAATTTGAGGCTGTGCTGTAGTGAACGTGAGTGAGCTGCAAAACTACTTGGGACCTTAGCTCAGTTGGTAGAGCAGCGGACTTTTAATCCGTTTGTCGTGGGTTCGACCCCCGCAGGTCCCACCAAATTTAAACCCCGTCAATGTCATGTTGGCGGGGTTTTTCTTTTGTGAATTTATATAAAGCAGTTTAGCTATTTATAGCTTTTAAAGTTTTTTGAGTTTGTCCAAAGCCAAATTCAAAGTATCGTCTTTCTTCGCAAAGCAAAAACGCACGATGCGCTGATCGAAACTGTTACCGTAAAAAGCAGACAACGGAATCGCAGCAACACCGATTTCTGTGGTTAACCATTTGCAAAAGTCGGCTTCGGACAAGTCACTCACATCGGATATATCGACGCATTGAAAATAACTGCCTGTGCTGGGCAGTATTTTGAATTTTGTTGCTACTAATCCTGCTTTGAACAAATCGCGCTTGCGCTGGTAAAACGCTGGTAATGACAGGTAGGGCTGCGCGTCTTTCATGTAGTTGGCCAAGCCATATTGCACTGGCGTGTTAACGGTGAAGACGTTGAACTGGTGAACTTTGCGAAATTCAGCGCTTAATACGGCTGGCGCAGCGACGAAGCCTACTTTCCAACCCGTGACATGGTAGGTTTTTCCGAAACTGGAGACAATGAAGGCACGCGCAGCCAAGCCAGGGAAGCGGGCGGCGCTTTGGTGCTCTTGGCCGTCATAGACCATATGCTCATAGACTTCGTCGCTGATGAGCAAAATATCGGTCGGATCCAACACGTCTTGCAATTTCAGCATGTCTTCCCGGCTCCAAATCGTGGCGCTGGGGTTGTGCGGGGAGTTGATGATGATGGCGCGGGTTTTTGGCGTAATGGCGGCGCTGATTTTGTCGAAATCCGGTTTGAAGGTGCCCGGTGTCAACGGCACACGAACCACTTTGCCGCCTGCCAGCTCGATATTGGGCACATAGCTGTCGTAGCAGGGCTCTAAAACGATAACTTCATCACCAGGATGCACGACTGCCAAAATCGCGGTAATGATGGCTTGTGTGGCACCGGCGGTAATGGTGATCTCACTCAGTGGGTCATAGCTCTTTTTATGGAGTGCTATTATTTTAGAAGCAACAGCATCACGTAATACATCGACTCCAGTCATGGGTGGGTATTGGTTCAAGCCTGCTGTCATAGCCTGATTCACGGCGGCTACTAACTTGGAGTCGCAATCAAAATCTGGAAAACCTTGGCCGAGGTTGACGGCTTTATGCTCGGTCGCCAGGGCTGACATAACGGTGAAAATAGTGGTGCCGACGGAAGGGAGTTTTGTTTGAACGTGTGGGGTGCGTACTGTCATTTGAACGTCGAGGTTAATTACAGCTTGAATTATGTCGTTAATTACATTGAATAATCATCACCCTTGCCATTCATGGCTTGGATGACGAGGTCACGCGTCAAGCGGTCGCTTAGCAATTCGGCAAATTTATAGACGAAATTGCGCAAGTAAGCGCTGCGTTTGAAGGCAACCCGCGCGACGTTGTGGCCAAACAGGTATCCTACTGGAATAACGGTCAAATCTTGGTTGGTATCATGCCCTAAACCCTCTCGTACTGCCATTTCCGCCACAATACCAATGCCTAAGCCGGTACGGACGTAGGTTTTGATCACATCGGAGTCAATCGCTTCTAGAGCAATGCGTGGTTGTAGTTTTTTATTGGCGAAAGCCAAATCAATCTTGGTTCGACCCGTGAAAGATGGGTGATAGGTAATCAGCGATTCTTTTGCCAAATCTTCCAAACTCAAGCTGTCGCGCTTTGATGCTTGTGCTAACGGGTGGTCGTTCGGCATGACCAAAACGTGCTGCCATTCATAGCAAGGTAGTGACACCAATTGGTCGTCGTGCGCTAGCGACTCGGTAGCAATGCCGATTTCTGCGACTTCGTCTATCAACATTTTCGCCACTTGATCCGGCGAGCCTTGGTGCAAGCTAATGTTGACTTTTGGGTACTCTTCGCGCAGGCGAGCAATCGGTTGCGGCAGTACATAGCGGGCTTGCGTGTGGGTGGTGGCAATAGACAAGGTGCCACTGTCTTCTGCACTGAATTGTTCGCCAATACGCTTCAAATTACCCAGTTCGCGCATGATCAAGTCGACGCTGGCAATCACGTGTTGACCTGGCTCGGTGATGCGTTTTAGCCGTTTTCCGTGGCGCGCAAAAATTTCAACGCCCAGTTCTTCTTCCAACTCGATGATCGCTTTAGATACGCCGGGCTGCGATGTGTGCAGCGCTTTAGCAGCTTCCGTCAGGTTTAGGTTGCGTCTAACTGCCTCTTGAACAAATCGAAATTGGTGAAGGTTCATATTGAATCCTAGCTAAAGAAGTGATTCATTATGCATTGATTTCAACATACAACCAAAAGTTATATGGTTTTTTATATGGCTTTCAGTTTGAAAGGGCGATTTTCGCCAATAAATCCAAAACTTCGGGATTCTCTCCCACGGCGGGCTGCACTTGAAAAACAATTTTTGGGTGGTTTTGCTTGAGTTCAACTATCAATGCTGGTAAATCCTCACGCGCATGCCTGCCTACGCCTAAAAACATGGGCAAGATCGTGATGTGATTGACGCCAGTATCTGCCAATGCCGCTGCTGTAGCGATCAAAGAGGGCTCAGTGAGCTCCAAATATGCACAGGTTACAGAAGTGCTAGGGGAAGAAGCGCGAATGCGCTCAGCCACGGCTTGAATCGGCAAATGCCACAAAGCATCGCGTGAGCCATGGCCGAACAGAATAATGGAGGATTGCTGTGGATTTTTAAATTGATTTGTATTCGTCATCGCCTGAACACCAACAAACTGAACGCCGCCAAAGACAGCAGCGAATAAACCATGCTTGGCGCGGCAGCCGTTAACAACGGATTCCACGACAGAAGATTGCCAAAATAATCAAAAATATTGTTCAGCACAAAAAAGCTGATGCCCACCATCACGCCACCAAACACATAAGCAGTGATGCCGCCAGCACGAAAGTGCAGGTAAGCAAAGGGCAGAGCTAATACCAACATGACGAGGCAACTAAGCGGGTAAAAGACTTTTTTCCAAAATTGAATTTCGTACAACTGCGCCACTTGTTTGTTCGCATTCAAATGGCGAATGTATTGAAATAAATCTAAAGTGCCCATGCGGTCGGGTTTTAAGAGCGCTACAGATACCATGTCTGCGTTCAAGTCGGTTTTCCAAGTATAGGTGTCGAGTTGAGAGTGTTTGATATTAGCCCGCTTGTATTTAGCATTGACACTCGCGGCGCCTGCAGCGTCTACTGAATTACTCTGTGTCCCATCAATCGCGTACTCGCTTCGGCGCACGTTCTTCAGCCCCCAAGTTTTATCGTCGTTAAATACCGCTTGTTTGGCTTGCATGGTTGACAAAATGGAGCCACCAGCATCAAATTCAAAAATCCGAACATTCAGCATATCTGCGTTTGAGGATAGGGCGGATACGTTGACAGCGTACGATTTATTGCCTTTTTTCTCTTTCAACCAAGCACCTGTTTGTCCAATGGATATTTGTCCTAAATAGCGCGCTTTTAAGAGCTGCGCCGTGCGATCCGCCAGTGGCGCTACATAGTCACCGATGATGAATGTGATAGCCACAAACGCAGCCCCTAAGCCCAGTAACATCTTCAAAGCTAAGCCTGGCCCCAGCCCGCTGGTGCGCAAAATTGTGAACTCTGAGCTGTGTGCAAACCTCGCCATCACAAACACACCGCCAATCAATACAGCGATTGGCAAAAGCTCGTAAAGATGATTAGGAATTAACAACAACACATAGAGCAAGGCATGTTGTATCTTGTAGGTGCCAAACTCGCTACCCGCAAAAGATTTGCCAATCTGCGCCAACTCGTCCACCAAATCGAAAAAGAAAAACAGCGCTAGAAACCCCATAGCGACAAAAGCGACCGATAGAAACGTTTCTTTGTAAATCAGCTGGCGAATGGTTTTCATGAGGCCAGCCTTGGTGAGAGTTCCCGATTACGCAATGATTTTAAATACGCCCAAAATGACCAGTTGTTGTGCCGCTTCGCCATCCACAGCGCGCCTAAAGCAAACGCGCTACCGTGCAAAATAAAAATCACATTGGTAAAGCGAAACTGCCCACTGGCAATCCAACTTTGCGACATGTTGATCAAGTTGTAATAAAACACGAATGCCAAGAGCGCAAACGCGAAACTACCGCCTCGCCCCGCGCGGGGGTTGCCGCTGGCAACTGCTGCGCCTAAGATGATGAAATTCACGGCGGCAAAGGCCAAACCCAGCCGCCAGGCCAGCTCGCCCATGTGGCCATTCGTGCGGTTTTGCAGCAAAGTCCAGCTTGATTTGGCTTTGAATGGCCCACCCTCAAATGGCGTGAGTTTGGCATTTCTGATCAAATTGCCATACTCCTCAAACTCGCTGACCTTGGTTTGCCCGGTTTTTCGATCTAGTTCAGAGCGCTGTCCCGTATTGAGTAACAAATACTTGCTGCCATCGCGGTTTTCAATACGCCCGGCACGAGCGGTGGTGACTGACTCTCTACCATTCGCGACTTCTGAAATGAAAATGTTGTTGCGCCCATAGCCATATTTTTCTTCTTGTTGCGTCAAGGGATCAGGTGTTTCAGTCTTTTTTGGGTTTGCTTTTTTGTCATTAGCATTATTTGTAGGGGTTTTGGTTGTATCTGTCTTGGGTGCAGTAAGAGAAGGGTCTTCTTTGTCAATAAAAAACACCCGACTGCCATTAGCCGATTCTTGAAATGTACCCGGAGCGATGCGGTCTAGGTCGCTGCGCTGCTCAAATTTGGTGCGCATATTTTGCGCTTGCTCGTTAGACCACGGCCAGACAAACAACGCCAACACCGCAATGCCCAAACACACTGGCCAGGCAAAGCTAACAAGTGGGCTGATAAAACCTGTCAAACCGCGGCCACTGGCGTTCCAAATCACCATTTCGCTGTCGCTGTACATGCGCGACAAGGCAACCACAATGGAGATAAACAAGCAAAGCGTCAAAATTGTGGATAAATGCCCCAAAACGAAATACCCCATGACGAGCAGCACATCCGTCGGGTTAACACGGCCTTTATTTGCTAAAAACAGCACGCGAATCAGCATCATGGTCATCACTACTGTAATGAGAACAACGAGCGAAGCACCAAAAGTGCGGCTTAATTCTTTTCGAACTGAAGAATGGAATAACATTGAGGCTTATTTTACGGATATAAATAGCAGTATTCAGTCACTGATACTAATGAACACTAACGGACCCAAACGGAGCCTAAACGGAACAAACGATGGAATTGAAACTCATTGCCCAAGACTTAACGCAAACCAGTAAAACCGCCTGCGACGCCTTGATTGTGCTCGTTCCAGAGTCGTTTACTCAAGACAAGGTTAATTCCAAAGTTAGTTCCAAGGGTAAAACTTCAGAAAATTTGAAAGATTTGATCTCCCAAGCCCTGAAAGAGGGTGATTTTGAGGCAAAAACTGGCAAATTACTTCAAATCTATCGATCTAACACCACAGCGGCTACGCGCACTGTCTTGGTTGGTGCAGGTGACGGGTCGGTTAAAAGCATCAAAACAGCGGTAACAGCAGCGGTTTCTGGCATCAAATCTACATCGGCTAAAAAGTTGGTGATTTGCCTCAGTGAGTTGGACAAAGTCAGCGAAGAGGGCGTAAAAGCAGCTGTGATTTGCGCTGCAGAAGCCAGCTACGTTTACACCAGTACCAAAACAAAAGTTGAACCTCGCAAGCTGAATTCAATCTCAGTTGTCGTTGACAAGAAAGCATTTAACGCTACACAATTAATAGCTATACAGGCATATATCACGCCGGCTATATCGGGTATTGAATTCGCAAAAGAGTGGGGAAATCGCCCTGCAAATCACGCCACGCCAGACCTATTAGGCAAAGCGGCAAAAAGCCTGTCTAAGTACAAAAACATGAGTGTTGATGTCCTCGGTCTTAAAGAAGTCGCCAAACTGGGCATGGGTTCCTTCATGTCAGTGGCTCAGGGCTCAGACCAGCCGTTGCGCTTCATCGTTTTGAAATACAACGGCGCAGCCAAAACGGTTGCGCCTACCGTGTTGGTCGGCAAAGGCATCACCTTTGACACCGGCGGTATTTCGCTCAAACCCGCGCCAGAGATGGACGAAATGAAGTTTGACATGTGCGGTGCAGCCAGCGTGTTGGGCACATTCCGCGCTTTGGCAGGGATTCAGCCGAAAATCAACGTCGTCGGCTTGATTCCTGCCTGCGAAAACATGCCCAGCGGCAAAGCCGTGAAACCAGGCGACGTGGTGACCAGCATGAGCGGCCAAACCATTGAAAACCTCAACACCGACGCCGAAGGCCGCTTGGTGCTGTGCGACGCGCTGACCTATGCCGAGCGATTCAAACCCGCCGCTGTCATCGACATCGCCACTTTGACGGGTGCTTGCGTCATCGCCTTGGGCGCAGTTCGCAGCGGTCTGTTTAGCGCGAACGACGATTTGGCCAACGCTTTGCTCAAAGCTGGCGAATCCAGTGGCGACCCCTGCTGGCGCATGCCTTTGGACGACGAATATGGAGAAGGCCTCAAATCCAACTTCGCCGACATGGCCAACGTCGCTGGCCGCGCTGCAGGCTCCGTCACCGCCGCCAAGTTTTTGCAAAAATTCACCGCCAGCTACCCATGGGCGCATTTGGATATTGCGGGTACGGCGTGGAAAAGTGGGGCGGTTAAGGGCTCTACGGGACGCCCGGTTTTGCTGTTATTGAATTATTTGCTTAATTTAGAGAGTAATAAATCGGTAGCCGGCGTATCAATTGCCTCTAATGCTATTAAAAGTATAGTAAAAAAAGCCTCTAATACTGCTAAATCTGCTACAAAAACAGCTAATAAAGCAGTGATAAAAACCTAATTCTGCATGACTGAAATCGCCTTTCACGTGAATGCCCCCGATAAGCTGGATTACGCTTGCCGGCTCTTGCGCGCCACGCAAAAAAAGTCCGCCCAAGTGCTGGTTCTGGGGCAGCTAGATGCACTGAAATCGCTCAGCAGCAAGCTCTGGTCCATGACGGCTACTGAGTTCATGCCGCATTGCTTTGCAGGTGATTCAGCCGATGTTTTGGCCCATTCACCTATTGTTTTGAGTGCGCAATTGATAGAAAGCAACGTCCAATCACAAGTTTTGCTAAATCTTGGTGCGCCACTTCCCGCTGGATTTGAGCGTTTCGAGCGTTTGATAGAACTAGTAGGTCAAGATTCCGACGACCTGCAAGCTGCCAGAACCCGCTGGAAGCACTACAAAGACCGTGGTTATGCACTGAGCCGGTACGACGTGGTGAGTAAGGCGCAGACTTCTCACTAAAACGCTATCAAAATAGTAGCGATTTTTGAAGGATAAAAGCGACTCTAGCCGTTGTATTTATTGCCTAGACTGCTATTAGAAATATAGTAATTTTAGGTAATTTACGCTGTCGTTGTGCGTTGCAGAAAATTGGCACAATGTTTGCTGTAATAAAGCATGAATCCCGTCGCTATTAAAGCTAATCCATCCTTGCAACCATTACGTATTGTTGTGGTTGCACCAGAATTGGTCATCGCCGACCCGACGGACGCTTACGCCATCAACCAAGCCGAGCGGTCGCGCAGTTTGCGGATTGGCTTGCTTGAAAATGGCTTCAACTTGGTGGCGGTGCTGCCTGCCGATACGTTTTTGAACGAACAGTTGACGCAGCTTCAGCCCGACATGATCATTGTGGACGCCGAAAGCCAAGCGCGTAATGCGCTGGAGCATGTTGTCGTCGCCTCCCGTGGTGCACGGCGGCCGATTGTGATGTTTACCAATGACAACGACACCTCGCATGTGAAAGATGCAGTGGCGGCTGGCGTGTCGGCTTACATCGTGGCTGGTTTGTCCAGCGAGCGGATTCGTCCGATTTTGGACGTGGCGATGGCGCGGTTTCAGCATGAGCAGGCGCTGCGCCAAGAGCTGGCAGACACCAAAGTAGAGCTGCAAGACCGCAAAGTGATTGATCGCGCCAAAGGCATATTGATGCAGCGCCAAGGCTTGAACGAGCAGGCTGCTTATGACAAGCTGCGCAAAACTGCGATGGACAAGAGTTTGAAAGTGGTTGAAGTGGCGCAGCGGATGTTGGATGTTGCGGATTTATTGGGTTAGATTCACAAAAAAGAAGGCCGTCATTCCCGCGAAGACGGGAATCCACAAAAAGTTGGCACGCAGATTGCTCGGTAGTTATTAATATCAAAAAGCCCAAAGGCGGGTTTTTTATAAAGGACAAAGGCGTCCCCACAAGCTGGTTAGCGATTCATTCGCTAGCGGCTTCGTGAGGACGCCTTTTTTCGTTTTTGATTTGAATATTTTGCAATTTTTGAATTTTCACAACCTAGGAGTTAACCCATGACTAACTTGATTCCAGCCCCACCAGCATCCTACGGATTGAGCCGTAGAACAGTTTTGCAGTCTGCAGTCGCCAGCGCCCTGGTGATTAGTCCAGCTTTGCGTGCCGTGGCCTACGCCGCAGGCTCAGATGCACCGGAGAAGACCGAGGTCAAAATCGGCTTCATCCCGTTGACTGATTGCGCCAGCGTGGTTATGGCATCTGTGTTGGGTATCGACAAAAAATACGGCGTCAAGATCATCCCCACCAAAGAAGCCAGCTGGGCCGGTGTCCGCGATAAGTTGGTGACGGGTGAGTTGGACTTTGCCCATGTGCTCTACGGCTTGATTTACGGCGTGCATCTGGGCGTGGGCGGTGCAAAAAAAGACATGGCTGTGCTGATGACACTGAACAACAACGGTCAAGCCATCACCTTGTCCAAAAAACTGGCCGACAAAGGTGCGGTAGACGGTGCAAGTTTGGCTAAATTGATGGCAGCTGAGAAGCGCCCCGCAGACCAACCTTTCACCTTCGCCCAAACTTTCCCAACTGGTACGCACGCGATGTGGCTGTACTACTGGATGGCGGCCAATGGCATCAACCCAATGCAGGATGCCAAAGTCATCACCGTGCCACCACCGCAGATGGTCGCCAACATGCGCGTGGGCAACATGGACGGCTACAGCGTGGGTGAACCCTGGAACCACCGCGCCATCATTGACGGCATTGGCATCACAGCGACAACCTCGCAAGATATCTGGAAAGACCACCCTGAAAAAGTGTTGGGCACAACGGGTGAATTTGTCAAAAAATACCCCAATACCGCCCGCGCTGTGACTGCCGCGATTTTGGAAGCGGGTAAGTGGATAGATTCTGGCTTGTCAAACAAAAACAAAATGGCCGAGACGATTGCCGACAAGAGCTACGTCAACACCAGCGTGGACGCCATCAATCAGCGCATTTTGGGCCGCTATCAAAACGGTTTGGGCAAGACGTGGGACGATGTGAACCACATGAAATTTTACAACGATGGCGCGGTCAACTTCCCCTATTTGTCAGACGGTATGTGGTTCTTGACACAGCAAAAACGCTGGGGTTTGCTCAAAGATCACCCAGATTATTTGGCTGTGGCCAAGCAGATCAACCAGATCGAACTCTACAAAGCCGCCGCGACAGCCAGCAAAACCCCAGTTCCGAAAGACTTGATGCGCACGTCGAAACTGATGGACGGTGTGGTGTGGGACGGCAAAGACCCGAAAAAGTACGCCGACAGCTTCAAGGTCAAAGCGTAATTTTGTGTTGATTTAGTGATTTTTTAAGGAGAACCACCATGGTTAGCGCTGTTTTTCATTCACCGTTTGCGACTCACACCGAGCCTGCTGCCGTCCGCGCGGAGCCAGCTACCTCCGTTCGCCCTGAGCCTGTCGAAGGGTCTCAAGCTCAGAAGGCTTCGACAGGCTCAGCCCGAACGGAGCTTGTCGATGCGAAAGCAGCATCACGCACACCGTTCGATTGGCGGGCGATGTGGCTGGCGGTTTTGCCGCCTCTGTTTGGCTTGGGCATGTTCGTCGCGCTGTGGGCGGTTGTGTCTGCGGTGACGGCGGGCGGCATCCCAACACCGTGGGACACCTTCAAGCAAGCCGTAGTGATTTTCTCTGACCCGTTCTATCGCAAAGGTCCGAACGACCAGGGCGTGGGCTGGAACATTTTGATGTCGCTTGAGCGCGTGGCCTTGGGTTTTGGCCTCGCCGCTGCGGTCGGCATTCCTGTTGGCTTTGCGATTGGTCGGTTCGAGTTTTTGAGCCGCATGTTCAACCCTTTGATCAGTCTCTTGCGCCCCGTGTCGCCACTGGCCTGGTTGCCGATTGGTCTACTGGTCTTCAAAGGTGCGAACCCTGCAGCGATTTGGACGATTTTCATCTGCTCGATCTGGCCCATGATCATCAATACCGCCGTCGGCGTGCAGCGTGTGCCGCAGGACTACATGAACGTGGCCAAGGTGCTGAACCTGTCGGAGTGGAAGATTGTGACCAAAATCCTGTTCCCGTCCGTCTTGCCCTACATGCTGACCGGTGTGCGCTTGGCCGTTGGCACCGCCTGGCTGGTGATTGTCGCGGCGGAGATGCTGACCGGCGGCGTGGGTATTGGCTTTTGGGTCTGGGACGAGTGGAACAACCTGAACGTGAAAAACATCATCATCGCGATTTTTGTCATCGGCATTGTCGGCTTGATTCTGGAATTTGCCCTGATCAAACTCGCCACCGCGTTCACATTTGAAGAAGTTAAAAATTAAGGAGCCCACCATGATCGACGAACTGAACAAAAAATACATCGACATCGCCGGTGTTGAGCAAACCTTCAAAACCAAAAAAGGCTCGTTCTGCGCCCTGCAAAACGTGAATCTGACCGTGGCCAAAGGCGAGTTTGTGACGCTGATTGGCCACTCGGGCTGCGGTAAATCAACGCTGTTGAACTTGATCGCCGGTTTGACCACGCCCACCCTCGGTGCACTCTTATTGGGCAACCGCGAGATCAAAGGACCAGGCCCAGAGCGGGCCGTGGTGTTCCAAAACCACTCGCTGCTACCGTGGTTGACGTGTTTTGAAAACGTCTATCTGGGCGTCGAGCGCGTTTTTGGTGCGGGCGATAAAAATGCTGGTGCGCCCTCTGAAAACAAAGTGCAACTCAAAGCCCGTACCGATGCAGCACTGGCTTTGGTGGGGCTGACGGCCGCTTCCCAAAAACGCCCTGGTGAAATATCCGGCGGTATGAAGCAGCGCGTCGGCATTGCCCGAGCGCTGGCGATGGAGCCCAAAGTGCTGCTGATGGATGAACCTTTTGGTGCATTAGACGCCTTAACCCGCGCCAAACTGCAGGATGAGCTGCTGGCCATCGTCGCCCAAACCCAAAGCACGGTGGTGATGGTGACGCACGATGTGGATGAAGCGGTGCTGCTGAGCGACAAAATCGTCATGCTGACCAATGGCCCTGCTGCGACGATAGGTGAGATATTAAAGGTTGAGTTGCAACGTCCGCGTGACCGCGTCGCTTTGGCTAAAAACCCGCAATACGCCAACTACCGCCAAGCGGTGATTAACTTTTTGTATACGCGCCAAGGGCATGTGGAGAAGCAGGCGGCTTAAAAAAGCCCTACGAAAATACGTTAAAACTGACTTTGTTATCAAAAATGGTGCATTGCACCAAAAATTGGCACGAATATCGCTTTATATGAGGTACATGTTACTTAAATAAGGTTATTTCAATGTCAGGTTTTCGTACTTTCTTAAAAAGTGGTCACGCACCAACTTTGTTTGCATCGTTTTTATATTTTGATTTTTGCTTCGCTGTTTGGGTCTTAAATGGTGCAATGGCACCCTTTATCTCGGAAACTTTTAACCTGACTGCGGCGCAGAAAGGTTTCATGATTTCAGTGCCCATTTTGGCCGGCGCGTTGATGCGTTTTCCGCTTGGCGTCTTAGCGCAATACATTGGGCGTAAAAACGCTGCGATGGTAGAGATGGCTTTGATTATTTGCGCCCTGACTGGCGGCTATTTCTTCATCAACAGCTACAACCATGTGCTGGCAATGGGCGTGCTGTTGGGCATTGCTGGCGCTAGCTTTGGCGTAGCGCTTAGCTTAGGTTCTGGCTGGTTCCCACCTAAATACAAAGGCTTGGCAATGGGTATTGCTGGTGCGGGCAATTCTGGCACAGTATTGGCTGTATTGTTTGCGCCACCTTTGGCCGCAAAATTTGGTTGGCAAGCCGTCTATGGCCTAGCTGCAATGTGCATGGTATTGCCCATGCTGGTAATGTGGTTTGCCGCTAAAGAGCCACCAGACGTTGAGCATCAAAGCCTGCGCCAGCACGTGTCATGTTTGTTTGAGAAAGATGGCTGGGCGTTTAGCTTTATTTATGTCATCACCTTTGGCGGTTTTATTGGTTTAGCCAGCTTTTTACCCACGTATTTTTACGACCAATTCAAGGTCACGAAAATCGAGGCAGGTCAGCTCACCATGTTGGCAGCGCTCATGGGTTCGGCCATCCGCGTGGTGGGTGGTTATATTTCAGACCGCGTGGGCGGCATCAATACCCTCAGCGGCGTTTTGATCGTCGTCGCTATCACCTTGGTGCTGTGCGGTTTAGCAGGCACGTCCTTGGCGTTGACCACCTTGCTTTTCATGCTCTGTTTTGCTGCTTTGGGTGCTGGAAACGGCGCACTGTTTCAGCTCGTACCCCTGCGCTGGCCACTAACCACAGCGGTTGCTGGTTCTATGATTGGTGAAATCGGCGCACTGGGCGGTGCTATCGTCCCCAACGCCATGGGCTTATCTAAACAGTATGCAGGTACGTATTTATGGGGATTTGTGC
Organism: Polaromonas sp.; assembly: GCA_031390045.1. Taxonomy (GTDB): domain Bacteria; phylum Pseudomonadota; class Gammaproteobacteria; order Burkholderiales; family Burkholderiaceae_C; genus Aalborgiella. The sequence continues at coordinate 431 of JANMTB010000013.1, read as the reverse complement.
TTTTCGCCGTCCTCGCTGTCGCCATGCTGGGCATGCTACGCGTCATGCAACTGCGCTGGACGCGGACTTGGGCGGAGAAGGGTGGAAGGGCGCGTGCTTGATTTTCTTAATTTACTATACTTTTAATAGCAACTTAGGTAATAAATACGCCGGCTAGAGGTCTAAATGAGGGGTAAATTCCGGGTTTTTACGCTATTACAGCCCTGAATCATAAAATAGCAGCATGACAACCCAAACTTCGACTGCTACTAACACAACCCCTTACGAACTCCTAGGCGGTGAAACCGGTGTGCGCCGCTTGGTGCATCGCTTTTACGAACTCATGCACGAGCTGCCCGAAGCCCACCAAGTGCGCCGCCTGCACCCTGAAAGCCTAGAAAACAGCGAACAAAACCTGTTTGAATACCTCAGCGGCTGGTTCGGCGGCCCCA
>JANMTB010000012.1:0-2134 GCA_031390045.1 Polaromonas sp. | reverse complement strand
TAAAACCATCATTCGACCCAATAAATCCACATTCGTTTCATCAACCTGCGCCAACGAAGCAAAGTGTTTCTTCGGAACTATTAAAAAATGAACAGGTGCCCAAGGGTGGATATCGTGAAATGCAAAGATATCGTCATCTTCGTAAACTTTGCGCGAGGGGATTTTACCTGCGATGATTTTGCAAAAAAGACAATCTGGGTCGTGTGTCATGCGTCGTCTGCTTTAAAAAAACTTATTGGCCAATAGCTTGGCTGTTGTTCATCGCCACCATGCCGCGCACGATGCGGTACAAGAACCAAATCGAAATAATGGCCCAAGCAATCGCACCTGGAACCCACAGCAGCAAAAAGAGTGGGAACGTCACCGCATACAAAATACCCGCCCAGATAACAGTACGAATCCGCCATGAAAAATGGCTCTCTTGCCACGTGCCGGCAGCATCACTTTTTTTCACCAAATCAATCACCAAAGCGATGACAAGTAAGGCAACGCCCACGTTTGCACCCGGTATAACGGCAGCTACAGCCACCACCAGATGCAATAAGTAGCTAACCCAACCCACAGTTTTGAGATTCTGGGCTTTTTCGCTGCCAATAGCCGTTACGTCAATCACATCATTTACATTGCTCATGGTTTAACTCCTTTAGATTCATTAACTTCACGGTCTTTCGCCTTGCGGGAAGCTTTTTCTTCCAGCCCGCTGGTACCAACGCGTTTGTCTAACTCTGCAACGACATCTTGTGGCGACAAACCGTAATGCGCCAACGCCACCATGCTGTGAAACCATAAATCAGCAGTTTCGCTAATTATTTTGGCTTTGTCACCGCCATGGTCTGCATCTTTGCAAGCCATGACCAATTCAGTCGCTTCTTCACCGATTTTTTTCAAAAACGCATCTGGCCCTTTGTGCAACAAACGGGCGGTGTAGCTGTTGTCAGGATCGCCACCTTTGCGCGATTCAAGTACGCGGGCGAGTTGGTCTAGGGAATCGTTTGATGTCATTGGTTTTTTTTGAAATATTTAGCTTATTTGTAAATGGCTTACCTTACTTATAGATGCACTACTTATAGATGCTAGCCGGGTCTTTCAAGACCGGCTCAGTAATTATCCACGCCCCGTCCTTGTAAAGACTGAAAAAACAGCTGTGTCTACCCGTATGACAGGCCAAACCCGGCGTGTGGCCGGTTTGGGTGACTTTCATCAGCAACACATCGTTGTCACAATCCAGTCGCAGCTCATGCACGGTTTGGATGTGGCCAGATTCTTCACCTTTAAACCACAGTTTGTTGCGTGAACGGCTGAAATACACCGCCCGACCCAGATCCGCCGTCTTTTGTAGGGCTTCGCGGTTCATCCAGGCGAACATCAGCACATCGTTGCTGCCCATTTCTTGGGCAATCACAGGGACCAATCCTTGGGCGTCCCATTTAACCTCTTCTATCCAGTTTTTTGCTTCTTGCATAGGGTGATTGTAGGCAATTAAATCTGCACCTAACCGAAGCTGGATTAAAGCCGAACAGGAATCCCGCGCTCAGCCATGCGCTGCTTGGCTTGGCCAACCGTGTATTCACCATAGTGAAAAATACTAGCCGCCAACACAGCATCTGCACCACCTTGCAGGATGCCATTGGCTAAATCATCCAAATTACCGACGCCGCCAGAGGCAATCACCGGCACGCTGATGGCGTCGCTGACAGCACGGGTCAAGTCCAAGTCAAAACCGGATTTGGTGCCGTCGCGGTCCATGCTGGTGAGCAAAATCTCGCCCGCGCCGCGCTCAGCCATGGCTTTGGCCCAAGTCACCACGTCCAAACCGGTGTTTTTGCGGCCGCCGTGGCTGTAAACATCCCAGCCAGCGCCGATTTCAACGCCATCAACCAAGCGTAGCGCGTCTGCGACGGAACGTCGCTTCGCATCTATGGCCACCACAATGCACTGCGCACCGTATTTGGCTGAGGCGTCGGCAATCACGTCAGGGTTGGCAATGGCGGCGGAGTTGAAGCTGGTTTTGTCTGCGCCGGCGTTCAGCAAACGCCGCACATCGTCCATGGTACGCACGCCACCACCTACCGTCAAAGGGATAAACACCTGCGAAGCCACGGCCTCGATGATGTGAAAAATCATGTCCCGAGCG
>JANMTB010000204.1:0-3671 GCA_031390045.1 Polaromonas sp. | reverse complement strand
GCAAAGCCAAAGAGCTAGAAATGGCGGGCTGGGACTATCCCAAGCATTTGGCAGGACGCGCTTACGGGTTGGTCGTGCATGGTGATGTCGCTGGCATAGAAGGCTCGCGACGCTCCTTGTCAGATTGGCTGGATTGGATGGGCTTGATCGATGCCGGAGCGCAAGCGCGGCTAGACCGCTACATTGGCTACTACGAGCCTTATGCGACCAGCCATGAAGCGCTAGACAAAGATATTCCAATGCAGCAAGAGGTTCAAAACGTTGCGCGTGCGGTGGCAAAGGCTGTGGCTGAGTTGCGTGCGGGCAGGCTGCAAGCCTTGCAACCTGTCTTGTCGCGCCCTAGGCCCAAATAGTCTTGCAAATAACCGACATAGTAATCTGTGGCGGCTGATTTAAATGTAAACAGCGCTGTCTTTTAGTGCGTCATCTAGTCGCTTAAATGCTGCGATAGCCTCCGCATCGGTACGGTACATGCGCAGCAGCGGCCATTCTTCGCCTTGACCTTTTGTGTTGTCAGGTAGCTCTTTAGCGGCGATCAGCACCCGCTCAACCGGTAGCTTGACACCACTTAGATGCAGCGTGATGCCGCGGCTTTGTAGAGTGTGGCGAATCTGCCCGAAGATGGCGACGCCGGTTGCATCAATACTGTTGATCGGCAGGGCAAACAGGCAAACGTGCTGCGTATCGGGGTGGGTGGCGAGGTGCTGCACGATGGCGCGCTCAAACGCGCTGCTGGATGCAAAATCAAGCTCGGCATCCATGCGCAGCGCGTAAAGTTGGTGTCCCAGCGCGGGCAAATGCCACAAATGGCGGTCACGCAGGCTGCCGTCTGAATGCAAACCAACCTCGATGATGCGCGGATGCAAACGCAAGTATAAAAAGTATCCCAAACTCATCAACAGCCCGGTGATGATGCCGCCGTACAAACGTGGTGCTGTCAAAATAGTAGCAACAAAAGTAATAACGGCGCTGGCTGTTTCCATTTTTGCCATGCGCCATAAGCTGAAGAACTCTTGGGGAACGAGTAAACTAACAATCGCCGCGACGACAACAGCCGCTAGGACGGCTTGCGGGATAAAGTACATCAGTGGTGTCAAAAACAGCAAAGCCACCAGCACAATCACCACGCCCACCACATTTGCCCAGCCAGATGTGGCACCGGCGTATAAGTTGAGCGCGGAGCGAGAAAACGAGCTACTGGTTGGGAAAGAGCCGCTGAAACCAGAGACGATTTTGGCCAACCCTTGGCCAATCAAATCTTGGTCTTGCTCCCACAGCTTGCCGCGTTGTAAATTGTCGTTTTTGGCGCTAGATGCGGTTTCGATAAAGCTCACCAAGGTGATAACAAACACTGGCAGCAGCAGCTGGCCGAAAGCATCAACACTCAGCATGGTTGGCAAATATAACGATGGCAACCCGGCTGGCAAAGCGCCCACAACCGCGCCGCCCGTTTGTTCAAAACCTGTCGCATAGCTTAGCCAAGCAGTCGCTACCATCACGATCACAACAGCAGGCAAGCGCGGCGCAAAGCGTTTAGCTAAGACCAAAAACGCCAGACTACCGACGCCAAAATAGACGGCACCAGAGTGAAAATTTGGCAACTGCAAGTGTGAGATTTGCGCCCAAATATGAGACGCAAGCGCACCAAAATTGCCCTTAAAACCAAACATCGCTGGCAGTTGTGAGCTCAAAATCAACAACGCGGCCGCTTGCGTGAAACCCATCAACACCGGCGCGCTGATGATATTTAACACCCAGCCAAATCGTGCAAACCCCAAAATCAGCTGCGCCAAGCCAGACAAAATCGCCAGCCACACCGCCAAGTTAACCCATTCGGCGCTCCCAGGCTGCGCAATACCCACCAAGGCAGACATGACCATCAGTGCAGTTAGCGCAGTAGGCCCGACAGAAATCCGTTGCGACGCACCCCACAGCGTCGCCACAAGTGCAGGCATCAGAGCCGCATAAATTCCCGTCACCAGCGGCATACCCGCAACAGCCGCATATGCCACGCACTGCGGAATCATCAGCAGTCCAACAGTGACACCCGCAGTCATTTCGCTTTTCAGTAACGGAAGTGTCGGCTTCGGCCAAGCTAAAAAAGGGAAAATTTTGAGTAGTTGCGCTGAATTTTGCATTAACTTAGATGCTAATGCATATTTAGAGGGGATTTACAGATTCAAATCAAAGTTTGCGACCCAAATACTTCTCAACCTGCCGCTTTTCCCAATCGGCATTCATAAACGGCATGGTGCCAAACACCCGCATGCCGTGGAACATCAAGCCCAATCCCCAGCCCAGCGCCGGCCACAAGACCCAGATGTAATTCGGCGATTTGATGAAGTTAAAAATCGCTAAACCGCTGATGATGACGACGTATTGCGCTAAATGGGCGTAAAAACCACGTATGCGCCGGACATGTTTGAACGCTGCGGCTTCGTCTACGGTGACGGTCGCATTTGTTGTTGGATTCGGGTTTTGGGTTGGATTTAGCGGTTCGGGCGGTGTAAACGTGTCGTTCAATGTGGCATTCATAGAAGGCTCCTGAGTAGCTTGCAAGGTAGAAAAATCGATCTCAAAGACCGATGCAAGTGACTTCAGGGTTTCATTGCTGGCGGGTAAACCACGCTCAATGCGTTGGATGGTACGAACGCTCAAGCCGCTTAATTCGGCCAATTGTTCTTGCGACCAGCCGCGCTGAAGGCGTAATTTTTGAGCCAACATGTTTGAAACTTCCCTTTTATAGACAAAGATACCTGTCGTCACCAGCTTGCAAGTTTAGGAGTTGAGGGCTGGCTTGGCCACGACAGCTTACGCCATTTGCCGGACATTGAGGTGCCAGAAGCCCGAAAAGTGGGTGACTCTTTCACGACATGACTCCGACTTTAGGGCGACATTGCGTATTTTTAAGCGGAAAGGGCGTTTTGCGGCACAAAAAGCGGAGCTAAAAAGCCTTTCAACGCCGCTAAAACTCCATCCGGCGCCTCGCTCATCATTTGGTGACCAGCTTCTAGGGTGACAACTTGGACTTGTTTGCCTGCAGATTTTGCAGCATCGATCAAGGTTTTTGCAGCCTTAGGCGGGGTCATTTGGTCAGATTTCCCGACTATAAAAAGAATAACATCTGAGGCAATAGATACGCTCGCTAGACCGTTTTTATAGGCATTGCAGGCAGTAAACCCTGTATGAAACAGGTTAAATGCCGTATTGCTGGCTTGCACACGGCGCATCAGTGCTTTGGAGCTACCGTACAGCCAGGTACCAGGGCCGAGTGAGGAGGGCGGTGGCGCGAGCATGCTGTGGGAGAAGGTGTTGACCATGTCAATGGCTTTGAGCGGTGCGGTAACCGAGGTTTCCAGCAAAACGGGTGAAACGGTCATGGGCGTAGCCGTGCCTAGCAGTGCTAAATGTGTGATTCGGTTCGGAGCACGGGCGGCGGCTTCTAGGGCGATGAGTGAACCGAAGCTATGGCCAACCAAAGCGGCGGTTTTGATGTCAGCGGCATCTAAGAGCGCAAGGATGAAATCTGCCGCTGCTTCAACCGATAAACACGGCGCAATGTCTCGGTTAGCTCCCGCGCTTTTGGCATGACCCGGTAAATCGACGGCCAACACGTTGAAACCGTGGTGCGCCAAGTAGCGGGTTTGCAGAATCCAGACGCTGTGGTCGTT
>JANMTB010000198.1:0-6204 GCA_031390045.1 Polaromonas sp. | reverse complement strand
TCAAACTGGCGCTGCGCAATCACGATTTGTGTTTTCGCTGCATCCGCTTGGTCTTGGGCTTGTTGTTGGCGCGCGGCGTATTCGGTCACTTCAATGCGTGCAATTACTTGGCCGGCTTTGACACTGTCGCCTTCACGCACCGTCAAACCCTGTAATTCACCTGGCACACGTGCTTTGATGATGGCAGAATTCGCTGCCTTCAAGCTGCCAGATATCGGCAAACCCATTGCCAGCTCTTTGACTTGCGCTTTCACCACATCCGTCGCCGTCAATTCAATGACCGATTGCGCCTTGGCATTCGCTGCGGATGCGGCAGCCACGGCTTCTTGCTGCGCTTTTCTGGCTTGCAGCGCACGTGCAATGCTTACGCCAATGGCAGCTAATATAATCAGCGCAATCACCCATTTAATCCACCGTTTCATAGTGCAAATAGTCCTTAGTTTGAAAAATTATTAAATGTCGTAATTGCTGTTTTGATCAAGCAGCAGATGTGTCAGATACGGCCAAAATGCCGTGCACGATGATGTCCGCTTGGCTGTTGATGTAGGTTTCTGGGTCGATAGGCGTGTCCAAGCTGCATGCACCCAGTGAATGCTTCCACATCGTTAAAAATATCAGGGGTGCAATCACGCTGTACACCGCATAGTCCATGTTCAATGTGCGAAACTCGCCTCGGTCCACACCGCGCTGCAAAATCGCCCGAATCAGCTGCCGACCGGGTTTGACTACGGTTTCATGGTAAAAATTGGCCAGCGCCGGGAAGTTACTCGCTTCAGACATCACTAGCTTGCTGATGCCAGACGCTTTCGTGTTACCCACGCGCTCCCACCAGGCAAACATGGCAAATTTCAGCATATCCGTGGTTGAACCCTGAAAGCTGTCCATTTCCGCCAACCCTTGGCTGATTTGGTTACCCATGTTTTCCCGTACCACGGCTTCAAACAGCTCTTCTTTGCTTTTGAAATACAAAAACAGTGTGCCTTTGGACACCCCCGCCTTGGCCGCCACTTCCTCTGCGCGCGTAGCCGCAAACCCTTTAGCCACAAACAAATCCAACGCCGCCTCCAACAATTCCCCCGGCCGCGCCTCCTTACGCCGCACGTGCTTGGTGCGAGCGGTGTCTGTGCTGCAAACGGTGTTACAAATGAGGGCTTTGATGGACATGAGGCGTGATGTATCGAGTTACAAGTTTGAAATACTTAATGACCGAGTGGTTATTAGTGTAGGCGAATGGCTTTTTCACGTCAACTGTGTACAGTTAAGCCCTATGAATCAAACAAGTAATCAAGTGACGAATATAGAAACCATCACCCTAGGAGGCGGCTGCTTTTGGTGTTTAGACGCGGTTTACGCACGCGTGCGAGGGGTGTTGAGCGTGGATAGTGGCTATACCAATGGCCATGTTAAAAACCCGACTTACCAAGACGTTTGCAGCGGCGACACGGGGCATAACGAGGTGGTGCAGCTGATGTATGACCCCGCTAACATCAGTTTGAACGAGATTTTGGAGATTTTCTTCCTCGTACACGATGCGACGACTTTGAATGCGCAGGGCAACGACGTAGGCACGCAATACCGCAGCGGGATTTACTTTTCAAGCGCTGAGCAAGAAAAAACTGCCAAGACATTTATCGCAGAATTGACGACAGACAAGGTATTTAGCCGACCCATCGTCACCGAAGTATTGCCTTTGGACAACTACTCAAAAGCGGAGGAGTACCACCAAGACTTTTTCGCGAAAAACCCGAACCAAGGCTACTGCGTCGCCGTAGCAGGGCCGAAAGTGGCTAAATTACGGAAGACGTTTGCCGATCGAGTTAAGTCCTAAAGCTATACTTAAAGTCGTACTTATTGCTATAATAAACATAGCTATATAGTCAATAAATACGCCGGCTACAGACAAATTATGTTTAAATTTAGGCTAAAATAAGCAAAACAGTGACGTTTATGCCCAAAATCGTCTTATTCAACAAACCCTTCAACGTTTTAACCCAGTTTCGAGCCGACGCTGATCGACCAGACCGTCAAACGCTGGCTAATTTCATCACCGACCCGATCTTGCGCGTCGCAGGACGTCTAGATTTGGATTCTGAAGGTTTGCTGCTGCTGACGGACGATGGCGTGCTGAATTCTCGCATCACCGAGCCGAAAGACAAGCAGTTCAAAATCTATTGGGTGCAGGTCGATGGTGTGCCTACTGATCAGCAGTTGGCAACTTTACAGAGCGGTGTGCTTCTGAACGATGGCATGACGCTACCTGCAAACGCCAAAACCATGCCGGAACCAGTTGTTTGGCCCCGAACGCCACCCGTGCGTTACCGTGCGAATTTGCCCACGTCGTGGCTAGAAATCCAAATTGCGGAGGGGCGCAATCGCCAAGTGCGTCGCATGACGGCGGCTGTGGGACTGCCGACATTACGCTTGATTCGGGTGCAAATGGGGCCGTACAAGCTGGGTGATTTGCAGCCCGGTGAAACAAAGATTGAAGCGTAAATAGCACAAAAGTTACATCCTTAAGACGTTAAAAGTGTCGCCATACGTCATACGATGAAGCAGGTTCATGCGTTAAACGCAAGGAAGCGCTGAAATCAACTCAAAATAAGACAGGAATCAAGATGAAAACAATGTTCAAACGAGTCAGTAAATTATTGACCGCCGTCTTCGCCATGACAATTCTGGGGGCGCTTTTGCTATCTGGCTGTGGCGGCAGCAGCAAAACCAGCGACAAATACAGCCAAATCGTGGTTTTTGGAGCGAGTTTGTCTGACAACGGCAACGCCGTCTCCATCGTGCCCGGCCTCTTCCCAGGCGCACCTTACTACCCTGGACGGGCATCTAATGGCTTGCTGTGGATAGACGTGGTTGCCGCCGATCTGGGTAACGAGGTCAAGCCCTTTGTGAACGGCGGCACCAACTATGCCGTGGGCGGCGCGCGTACCTGCAGCATCAGCGGCACGAGTACCAACCCGTTTGACATGTGCAACCAAGTCGTCTTGTACCTCGCAGCCACACTCAACAAAGCCGATGCCAGCGCCTTGTACGTGATCGATACGACATCTGTCGGTAACAACATTTTTGCCGTCATCAACAACGGCCTGTCAAACAGCGAAATCACCACCATCGCGCCTACCGACATCGCCAGACTCATGGATCGCCTGTACGACGCTGGTGCGCGTAAATTCTTAGTCACCAACGTGCCAGATGTAGGCGCTACGCCACGCGGTCAAGGTTTGCCGTCCCCAGCTACCGCCACAGCCTTGTCCAACGGATTCAACGGCACTCTAAACAACGAGCTCGCCAATTTCCGCGCTTCGCATTCTGGCGCAGATGTGCGCTTGGCAGATCTCAAATCAGCAGTCGCCATCAAAACGGGTTTCACCAACACCACAGACCCCTGCGTCGTCAACCTAATAGCCTGCGCCACGCCGGATACGTATACCTATTGGGATAACCTGCACCCTACCGCAGCGACGGGGCGGAATATGGCCAAAGCGGCATTGGCAGTGTTGTAAAAGTCTTTAAAACGCTATAAATTTAATAGCTGATTTGGTAATAAATACGCCGGCTAGATGCCAATTTAAGAGTTAAATTGGCATTACGGAGCCAATCGCTCCCTAACCCACCCCCCCTGCCCATCCAGCGTATAACGAAGCCGATCATGCAAGCGACTTCTGCGGCCTTGCCAGAACTGCCAGCTGTCGGGTTTTAGGCGGTAGCCGCCCCAGTTTGGTGGCCTTGGAGGGCCGTTTTTCAACATGGTGGGCAAAAATTGCGCGCCGTATTTGGCCGCATTGGCGACCAAAACGCCACGATTGGCGATGACTTGCGACTGCGGCGACGCCCATGCGCCTATGCGTGAATCCATGGGGCGGCTTTGGTAGTAGGCGTCGCTTTCCTCGTCTGACACTTTTTCGACGATGCCTTCAATGCGCACCACGCGTTCTAGCTCAACCCAGTGAAATTGCAGTGCTGCATACGGGTTTCCGGCGAGTTCATTGCCTTTTCTGCTATCAAAATTGGTATACCAAACGATGCCGCGATCGTCAAAACCCTTGATCAGCACCACGCGGGTGCTGGGGCGCAGGTTGCTGGCAACGGTGGCCAAGGTCATGGCATTCGGTTCAGGCACTTTGCCATCTATGGCTTGTTTCAGCCAAAGGGCAAACTGGTCTTGTGGGTTGGCGAGAGAGTCGCTCTCGCTCAACTCAGCGCTTTCGTAGCTTTTGCGTAAATTTTGCAGGTTTTTAAGATCGTTGGATACGTTAAGTTCGGTCATACTTCACAGTATAGAAACTTGTGACCTTCCTGCGCATGCAAGCTGAAAAATCCCCCACGATTCGACTAAATAATCAACGAAGAGGACTGCCAACCGTGCTGATTTTGGCTTCGGGGCGGGGAGAGCGGTTTTTGGCTTCGGGTGGGACAACGCACAAGCTCCAAGCGCTTTTAGCAGGTAAAACCGTGTTGCAGCACACCCTAGACGCCGTCAAAGCCAGTGGTTTGCCGTGGCATCTGGAGGATGAAGGCCATCCCGGAATGGGTGACTCGATCGCAGCGGCGGTCGGCAAAACGCCAGATGCAGCCGGTTGGTTGGTGCTACCAGCGGATTTGCCGCTGATTCAAGCTGAAACTTTGTTACGGGTTGCGACCGCTCTGCAATCAGCGGACGTAGTGCAACCTGTTTTTGAGCAAGCCGCAGAGCAGCTTAGCGGTCATCCGGTTGGGTTTGCACGTGTTTGTCTTGATAAATTGCTGAAATTGGAAGGAAATAAGGGTGCAGCCGGCGTTTTATTTGACTATACTGCTATTAAATTAGTAGTAAATGATGTCGGAATCATCACCGATATTGACACGGTGGATGATTTGGCGAGGGCTGAAGTGTTACTTAAACGCAGCTTGAAGAGCTGAACTTGTAAATATACGGCTGTATCAGCTTTCAGTCTGGTTCGTGAGCTGATGTTTGGTAACGCCTCGGTAACAAAAAGGCGTGCAATGACAGCAGATTAGCGTTATCATTGAATTTTGTAACTAAGTTACTTGAAAACATGAAACTAAACACCGTTGTAGAACAAGTTACCCAGCGCATCACAGAGCGCAGCGTGGTAAATCGGCAAGCGTATTTGAAGCGCGTTGAGATCGCTGCCAACCGCCCGCGCGGTGCAGACAGACTGGGTTGCGCCAATGTCGCCCATGCGTTTGCTGCCTTGCCGAGCAATGACAAATTCAAAGTTGTGGCCGAAAAAGCGCCGAATATCGGTATCATCAACGCCTACAACGACATGCTCTCAGCGCATGCGCCGTACCAGCAGTACCCCGACCTCATCAAAACCGAAGCCCGCAAACACGGCGCAACTGCTCAGGTAGCTGGCGGCGTACCCGCCATGTGTGACGGCGTGACGCAGGGCACACCGGGCATGGAGCTGAGCCTGTTCAGCCGCGATGTGATAGCCATGTCCACCGCTGTATCACTTAGCCACGATGTGTTTGACTGCGCGCTGATGCTGGGGGTGTGCGACAAAATCGTACCCGGTTTGTTGATAGGTGCGCTGCAGTTTGGCCACTTGCCCACCGTGTTTGTGCCAGCAGGGCCAATGACGAGCGGCTTGTCCAACACTGCCAAATCGAAAGTGCGTGAGCAAGCGGCACTGGGGCTGGTGGGTCGTGCAGAATTGTTGGAGGCCGAGTCCAAGGCTTACCACGGACGCGGCACCTGCACGTTTTACGGTACAGCTAACAGCAACCAAATGTTGTTAGAGGCGATGGGCTTGCATGTGCCGGGCAGTGCGTTTGTAAACCCCGACAATGACTTGCGTGATGAGCTGTCCCGTGAAGCCACGCGTACTGTTCTCGTTTGCAAAACGCCGATTGGCAAGTTGGTGGATGAGCGCTGCATTGTGAATGCAATGATTGCACTCTTGGCGACGGGTGGCTCGACGAATCACCTGATTCATTGGGTGGCGGTGGCACGTGCGGCGGGGATCACCATTGATTGGGATGATTTTTCTGCATTGTCGCAAGTGATTCCGCTGCTCAGCCGCGTCTACCCGAATGGCAGCGCGGATGTAAATCATTTTCAAGCGGCAGGTGGTCCGGGTTACGTGATTCGTGAGCTGTTGGATGCAGGCTTGATGCATGCGGATGTGCTGACTGTGCGCGCTGGCGGCATACGCGAGTTCACGGGCGAGCCGCATTTGGTCGATGGCA
>JANMTB010000191.1:0-16463 GCA_031390045.1 Polaromonas sp. | reverse complement strand
TATGCTGACAGCCCTAGGCATCGCAGAAGAAAAGCGGTTGTCACAAACTAACATGCTGACCCGCACGACGTTGCCACTGGCATCCAAATAGCTGTTCAAAGGCATTGAGGGGCTGTAAGGCACATATTTACCTTGCAATTTACGATCAACGCCAACACGGCCGCCTTTTATTTTGCCCACACCTATGTCGCAAGCACCCAAGCGGTATTGCTCGCCCAAGTCGCTGATGCGTGAAGTTTTGACACTTTTTTCACCTTTTTGGCGCATGGGTTTGTTTTTAGCCTCAGGCACGTAAAAGCGGGCGGTGCCGTTTTGAACGGCGGCGTCGCATTCTGCAGCTGTGTCATAAGCCGTGTTGCCACGGGCGTCTGTCGTGATAGCAGCTGAAGTTTGCGTAGATACAAAGAACCCCGCACTGGCGAGCAGCAGGGGCAGTGTTTTCAAGGCGGTAAACGCTTTTGAAGTCATGAAGAATCTCCTAAAAAGTGGAAGTTGAATCTTCATATTATGCGCAAGTATCAGTCAAAAACGCAACATGTTGTAAGGCAAGTAAGGCTTGTAAAAGGTTGTCGTTTTTTTAGTCATAAGAGGTATAGCAAACAGAGCGATACCTGGTTGATGTCTATGCTATTGCAGCGTTAAATCACAAGCTAGCTCAATCATAGATGATGTCTTGTGATCTTTAGGCGCTATTAATTTTGAAGCGCCATAGTTTTTGAAATTGCGCATCATCGATTGAAAATACACCGGATCGTAATGGTCAATCAGTAGCTCACGCACCACGGTTTCGCAATCGTTCGCTTGCGCCAAAGCTTGCCACCTTTTCACGACTTCATGTCCGCGCGCTGAAACGAGTGCTTCTAGGCGGTCGCAGAAAAACGCAGTGTCTTTGACAAAAAAATCATAATCTTCCATCAGCAAAGCGACGCGCTCTTCCAGCTGTAGCTGCAAGTTTAAGCACGGGCTATTGCGCATTTTGTCCATCAGAGAAACGGGCACAACCACGTTGCCGACTTTTTTGCTCTCAGATTCAACATAAACGGGTCGCGTCGTGTCAAAGTGCCGCAAGGCGTTCCATACCAAGGTGTCGTAAGCTTTTTGAGTAGGTTGCGGCAAGCCGGGTAGAACGCCCAAGACGGAGCTGCGGTGATTGGCCAAGGCTTCTAAATCCAATACTTGTGGCGTAAGTTGAGTCTCTGTTGCAGGAATTGTTGTCATAGCTTGCAGCAAGCGCGTTTTACCCGAACCCGTTGGTCCACAAATCACGATGAAATTCAACTTCTCCACCAAACGCGGAATATCGTCTACCAGCGCGGCTCTGAAGGCTTTGTACCCGCCATCGATGATGCGAACTTGAAAGCCAATTTCGCTCAATACCAGCGATAACGAGCCACTGCGTTTGCCGCCGCGCCAGCAGTAGGTCAGCGGCTTCCAGTCGCGTGGTTTGTCCATCACGAAGCTGTCAATGTGCTTTGATATATTCGCCGCCGCCATCGCAGCACCGCGCTTTTTTGCTTCAAACGCGTTGATTTGCTTGTAAGCCGTGCCTACTTCAATGCGTTGGGCGTTATTCAGTGTCGGCCAGTTAAGTGCAGCAGGTAAATGGTCTTCTTCAAATTCAGCCTCGGTGCGGGCGTCAATGATGGTATCGAAACTGTCGAGTTGCTGCAGCGCTTCGGCAGCGGGAATGGGCGTCAAACTCATGGGGGCAAAGTCATTTTTAGCTTACTTCTTAGCTTACTTCTTGATTTTAGGAGTCGCTGTAGGTTTGAGTTGCTTTTGCAATTCAGGCCAGATATTGTTCAAAATGATCGCTTGCGCCGCTTCGGTCGGATGAATGCGGTCAGCTTGGAACAGTTTTGCGAATTCAAGCGAATCGGCCACACCCGTCAACATAAACGGCACCAAACCGACTTTGTTGGTCGAATTGTTCATTTTGGCCACTTTGGGGAAAGTCGCGGCGAACTGTTTGGTAAATTCCGCACCGTAGTTGGGCGGAATTTGAATGCCGACCAGCAGCACTTTGGCGCCAGATTTAAGCGCAACTTGCGTCATCGCATTCAAATTTTCTTCGGTTTTTGCCACAGGTAAACCACGCAAAGCATCGTTTGCACCCAGTTCAATGATCACATGGGTCGGTCTATGCAGGTCAATCAGCGGTGCTAGGCGCGAGCGTCCGCCTGACGTTGTATCACCGCTGATGCTGGCATTAATCACAGTGAAATCAGGTGTTATTTTAGAGGCAGAATCAGCTATAGACGGCGTATTTATTGTCTGAGGTGCTACGTTATTTGTAGTATTTGTAGTATTTTTAGTGCTTACTTGCGTTGATTTTTTGGTTTCATCGTTCTTTTTAGTGTTCTTTTTCTCATTCCAATTAACCGATTCCGCCAAACGGTTTTCCAACAGTGCCACCCAGCCACTGCCACGCTTTAAGCCATACTCAGCACTGAGTGAATCGCCGACGACCAATATCCGCACAGCTTGTGGCATAGGTTTTTCTACTGTCTTGCTATTAGCAGGACCTGCCACCATGTACAGTGCTAGAAAAAATATTACTAATCGAGAAACAGATGAAGTCATTGAAGAAAGTAGTTGCATGAAAGATTCCATTATTGCTGTAGAGCACGTGTTCAAGTCCGTCACCGATTCCACTGGCACACTAGACATTTTGCGCGATATTGATTTCCAGCTGGCGCCTAAGGAAACCTGCGCCATCGTGGGTGCTTCCGGTTCCGGTAAAAGCACCTTATTGTCCATCATTGCGGGCTTGGACACCCCTAGCAAAGGCACAGTTCATTTGCGTGGGCAAGATATTTTTACAGTCGACGAAGACGCCCGCGCCCAACTGCGTGCCCAAAGTGTAGGTTTCGTCTTCCAAAGCTTCCAACTCATGGGCAATTACAGCGCGTTAGAAAACGTCATGTTGCCGCTCGAATTGGCGGGACGAAAAGACGCCCGCAAAGCCGCTACCGAAATGCTGGCTCGCGTTGGCCTCAGTTCCCGACTCAACGCCTACCCCAAAACCTTGAGCGGTGGCGAGCAGCAGCGCGTCGCTCTAGCTCGGGCGTTCGTCGTGCAACCTAGTGTTTTGCTGGCCGATGAACCCACTGGCAGCCTAGACCATGCCACGGGTGAGAGCATCATGAAGTTGATGTTTGAATTGAACGCCGAACTGGGCACGACGCTGGTATTGGTGACCCATGACCCAGCTATTGCGGCGCGTTGTGAGCGGGTGATCACCATCGAAGCGGGCGAAGTTGTTAAAGTTTAACGCTCAGGTTTAAATATCAAGGCTTGAGGTTATTTTGTAAGGATTTCCAACTTAACCCGCGCAACGCCCGTGCGGGTGATGTCAAGCAGCTGCGCCGCCGTCCGCGATAAATCCACAATTCGCCCACGCACATGCGGCCCGCGGTCGTTCACACGGACGACGACTGATTTCATGTTCCGCAAATTGGTGACTTTGATTTGCGTGCCAAACGGTAAGGTCTGGTGCGCTGCAGTCATCAATTTTGAGTTGTATCTTTCGCCACTTGCCGTACGTCTGCCGTGGAATTTAGCGGCGTAATAGGAAGCGCGGCCAAAGGTTACATAGGCTTCGGCTCGATCGGCGTTAGTTTCCTCTACCTGAGCATTGGCAATGGGTATGTCACCTATTTTTTCGTCTTTTATGACTTGCGTCATGACTTCTTGTGCGCCCAGAGTTAAGCACGCGCAAAGTAACGTACCAGCGATCGCTACCTGCATAAGGTATCGTTTAATATTGGCGACATTCATCATTTTTAAAGCGATTTTGCACCATGCCATCTATCAATCCGAAAACTTACGAATCTACTCCATCTAAAAAAATCGCCTTTCTCGGCCTAGGCGTCATGGGCTACCCAATGGCGGGACATTTGCATTTAGCGGGGCACCAAGTCACGGTTTATAACCGCTCTACACCTAAATCTGTCGCATTTTGTGCCGAATATGCGCCGGCTAATCACGGTTTAACCCCTAAATTAGCCGTTCAAGATGCAGACATCGTGTTTTGTTGCGTGGGCAATGATAACGACTTGCGTAGCGTTGTGATGGGTGCTGATGGTGCCTTAGCTGGCATGAAAAAAGGAGCAGTTTTGGTGGACCACACCACCGCATCGGCCAGTATTGCGCGTGAAATATACGCGGCGGCCAAGGCAGCTGGTCTGCATTTTGTCGATGCGCCAGTCTCAGGCGGTCAAGCAGGCGCACAAAATGGCTTGTTAACCGTCATGTGCGGCGGCGACCAAGCCGCTTTTGACGCCGTGCAAGCCACAGGCATGGCGTTTTCTCGCGCCTTCACCCGCATGGGCGAGGCAGGCGCGGGGCAGCTGACCAAGATGGTGAACCAAATTTGTATCGCCGGCTTGGTGCAAGGCTTGTCGGAAGCCATCGCATTCGGTCAAAAAGCGGGTTTGGACGTGAACTTGGTGCTAGACGTCATCGGCAAAGGCGCAGCCCAAAGCTGGCAGCTAGACAACCGTGGCAAAACCATGGTGGCAGACAAGTTTGACTTCGGCTTCGCGGTCGATTGGATGCGTAAAGATTTAGGTTTGGTACTGGACGAATCCAAACGCAACGGCGCACGCTTGCCCGTCACGGCCTTGGTTGATCAGTTTTATGCTGATGTGCAGGCTCTGGGTGGGCAGCGTTGGGATACGTCTAGCTTGGTGAAGCGTCTGCGTTAAAAGGTTACTTGATAAGTTCGTTCGCAGTATTCAAAAACGGATTCACAATCCGTAAATTAGCCACAAGCTGCCCATGCTGCATGTCCTCGGAATACAAGATGTTGCAGCCAGCCTGTGCTGCTGCCGCGACAATCAAGCTGTCATAAAAGCTGTAGCCAACATCCGCTTTTATCTTCAATGTAGCGGTTAACAACGCTAGGCTAGGCTCGACCTTGTTCATGGGTGATAGTAAAAGACTAGCAAAAGCCATAGTTTGCTCAGCGCTCAGCACCAGTCGTTTGCTGGCCGATGCCACATTGCAAAACTCTTGAAGCACCTGGTAGCTCACCACCCCCATGCCAGAGCTAGCGCCATGCGCCATCAGGTCTTTTGCGCGTGATTGCTTCAGCGGTGCTGTTTCATCAAAGCAATAAATGGCGATATTGGTGTCTAGGAAAAATCGCTCTTTTTTAGATGAAAAGTTGCTCAAGATGCACTTCCCGTATTACCGGTATTGCTAACGGTTTCATCTAACCTGTTCAGCATACGCAGCTCTCGTTCGTTGAACGCATCACGCACAGCAGGGCGATCAGTCTCTTTCGCAAAGGTGTAGGCGATAGGCACAGCTGATTGCTGGCCTTGCCTTGCCGTTAATTGCTCAATCAAGCTCATGGTTTGTGCTTTTTTTAAAGCCACCGTGTCGGCACTGGCGTAGCTGGCAAGCCAAAGTCTAAATTCCTCATTCAGCGTCGTGCCACGCAGCTGCGCTAGGCTGCGTGCTTTGGTAATAGCTGCATCTTCCGCACTGAAAGTGATGTTTTTCATGTGAGTAGTGTACACGAAAAATAATAGTGTGCACGTAAAAATATTAAGTCACCAACGGCAAAAACCAAATATGGTAGGCAATGCTCCACATCAGCAGCCCAATCACCACCTCTAAAACAACCCAAGTTCGGGCTTTGGCAAACAGCGGCGTCAGCAACCGTGCGCCAAAGCCTAATGCTAAAAACCATGTAAATGAGGCGATGAGCGCACCCACGGCGTAGTCGTACTGATTAGGTTTGTACTGCACACTGATGCCGCCAATTAGCAGCACTGTGTCTAGGTAAACGTGTGGATTCAGCAGCGTGAAGCCCAGCGCCGTAGCGACTGCCGCTTTTAGGGAAATAGTCTGGTTCAACGGCGTTTCCGCCATCGGCTGCGCATGCCGGTAAGCCGTTAAAAACGCCCGAAACCCGTAAACCACCAAAAACGCTACCCCCACAACCTTCACCCCCAGCAGTGCCCACCCATATTGTCCAAACGTCGCTCCCGCAAACGTCACCCCCACCAATATTAGCGCCGCATCCATAAACCCGCACAACAGCGCAATCAACAACACATGCTGTCGCATCAACCCCAGCTTCAAAACAAATGCGTTTTGAGCGCCTATGGGCACGATAAGGGCTAGGCTGGTGAGGAAGCCGGAGAGGAAGGCGTTGGACATAGGTGAGTGTGATTCAAGATCGATTTCGCAATGAATTTAGCACAGAGTTAAACTCACCCCATGATCATCCTAGGCATTGAATCCAGCTGCGACGAAACGGGCGTCGCTATCGTCAAAACCGAGGGCAGCGGGCTGCCTGTGCTGCTGGCGGACGCGCTGCATAGCCAGATTGAAATGCACCAAGCTTTTGGCGGGGTGGTGCCTGAGCTGGCCAGCCGCGACCATATTCGGCGGGTGTTGCCGTTGACTCGGCAGGTTTTGGATAAATCTGGGCTGAATCTGGGTGATATTGACGTGGTGGCTTACACCAAGGGGCCGGGGCTGGCGGGGGCGCTGCTGGTGGGGTCGGGGGTGGCTTGTGCGCTGGGGGCGGCGTTGGGCAAGCCGGTGCTGGGGGTGCATCACTTAGAGGGGCATTTGCTGTCGCCGTTTTTAAGTGCCGACCCGCCGGAGTTTCCGTTTGTGGCACTGCTAGTGTCGGGCGGGCACACGCAGTTGATGCGGGTGGATGGCGTCGGTAAGTATGACATTTTGGGCGAAAGTGTGGACGACGCGGCAGGGGAGGCGTTTGACAAATCTGCCAAGCTGATGGGGCTGCCGTATCCGGGCGGACCGGGGCTGGCGAAACTGGCTGTGGGCGGCAATGAAAAAGCCTTCAAACTGCCGCGCCCGCTGTTGCACAGTGGCGATTTGAACTTCTCGTTTGCGGGGTTGAAAACAGCGGTGCTGGTGCAGATTAAAAAGTTGGTGGAGCAAGAGGGTGTGCCGGTCGAGCAGTTTTCGGATCAATTGCGTGCCGATATTGCAGCCTCAACCCAGGCGGCGATTGTGGATCTGCTGGTGCGCAAATCGGGTACAGCACTGCTGCAAACCGGGCTGAAGCGGCTGGTGGTGGCTGGCGGCGTAGGTGCCAACCAGCGTCTGCGGCAGCAGCTCAACGCGGTCTGCGCGCTGAATGGGGTGCGGGTGCATTACCCTGAGTTGGCACTGTGTACCGACAACGGCGCGATGATCGCTATGGCTGCGGCGATGCGGCTGCAAAGCGGGCAGCAAACCGCGAATACAGATTACGCCTTCGACGTGAAACCGCGTTGGCCGCTGGATGCTTTGGCTGTTGCGTAGGTTACACTCGCTGCAATTCTGATGGTGGTTCGGGTTTTCCCGAATTACCTGCCTTTTCTATCAATTCCCTTTAAGTGTTTGATTTATATGAGTTTTTTCTCTAAATGTGTTGTTAAAAGTATCGCTGTAACTGTTTTGGTTGCAGGTTCAATCGTCAGCGCTTTCGCGCAATCCGCCAGTTCCCCAACCCTCAAAATCGCCATGATCGAAGGCTTGAGCGGCCCGTTTGGCAACACGGGGGAGGCGGTTTTCCGTAACTTGCTGTGGGCAACGGAGCGTGTCAATGCTCGAGGCAAGGTGCAGTTGGCTCTCAAACGCTACGACAGCAAAGGCCAAGCAGAGGAAGCACTGTCTATGTTGCGCGCGGCGATTGACGATGGCGCGCAGATAATCATGCAAGGTAATTCATCCGCCACGGCAGCAGCGTTGATTGACGCCATAAATAAACACAACGAGCGGGAGCCAACAAAGCGCGTGCTTTTCTTGAACTACGCGGCGGTTGATCCTATTTTGACCAATGAAAAATGCAGCCCGTGGCATTTCCGCTTCGACGCCCATGCCGATATGCGCATGTCAGCCCTGATGGATGTATTGAAAGACGACAAAGCACTCAAAAGCGTGTACATCATTGGGCAAGATTACAGCTTCGGCCAAGCGGTGTCCAAAGAAGCCAAGCGTCAATTGGCGTTACAGCGCTCGGATGTGGCGATTGTGGGTGACGAGCTGCATGCCCTAGGCCGCGTGAAAGATTTCATGCCCTATGCTGTGAAAATCAAAACCAGCGGAGCGCAAGCGGTGTTGACGGGTAACTTTGGCAATGATTTGACCTTGCTCATCAAAGCCGCCAAAGAAGTCGGTTTTGACGGTAAGTTTTACACTTTCTACGGCAACGCCTTGGGTGCGCCTGCGGCGGTTGGTGAGGCAGGCATTGGCAAAGTGATTGCCGTGGCGGACTGGTTGCCGAATGTGCCTACTGCTGCGAGCGAGGCGTTTTACAAATCATTCAAAGCGCGTTTTCCGAATCCCGCAGACGATTATGTGCACATGCGCATGCAGTTGATGATGGAAGTTTTGGCTAATACAGTTGATAAAGCTTCAATGACGAGTAAATCAAATGCTATAAATATTATAGCTATACAGGCAAGTATTACGACGGCTACAGCTACATTTTCTGGTCAAACTGGGATCATGAGAGCATCTGACCATCAATTCCAACAACCCTTGGTTGTTGGCGTGATGGACAAATTGGGCGCACCTGGCGTGAAGTTTGATGTTGAAGGCTCAGGCTACGGTTTTCGCGTGATCAAACAGATCAGCGCTAAGTCTGCTGAGCAGCCGACGACTTGCAAGATGGCCGGGGTTTAACCTCGGGTCAAACCCGCACAAGCACCCGCATTGACTTGCCCACGGCATTCGCGAAGCAAGCGGCGTTCGCGGTCTTTGGTGCCTTCGGCTGAGCCAGACTCTTGCTTAACTTTGACAGATTTGCTGGATTTGGCTTTTTTCTTTTTAGCCGCAAAAGCTGTAGAAGGCCCCATTGCTGCAACGCCTAGACACAGGCAAGCGAGGAATAGTCGTGTAAATTTGTTCATTGAAAGCCGATGCGGTTTGATGAATTAAGTCAGTATTGTGCACTATCTGAGTGCCAACTTAAAGTGCTAGTGTGGCTATTTCGGCAACGAGCAATGCGCACCAGTCGGTGCTTTGCCCGAACCAGCTGCTATCAAAGGCGGTTCTTCACGCTGGTTGATATCTGCAGATTTGACAAAATCCCAAGCGATAAAAACGGTGAGTAGCAGCCAAAAGACAGAACTCAGAACAGATTGTTTATTTTGAAGAAGCTTCATGATTTTGATTTCCTTCAATCAGCGCTGTTGTCGTTAAACACAGCGTGCCGTATTTTCAGCCCAATCAGCGTGCCTGCAAAAGCCAGTGGCAACCAAATCCAGCCATGCACACTGCCGGTCGAAATGCCGCTGAGCATCGCACCCACGTTGCAACCAAAGGCCAAGCGAGAGCTGTAGCCCATGACCAAGCCTGCCAGTAAACCAACAGCCCACTGCTTGGCAGTCAGGGTTGCTGCTTGATTACTTGCTGTGGATGATGTGTTTGAAGCATTTTTCTTCATGCTCACCCATAGCGCACCCGCCAAAATCCCAATGTTGGTGATGGAGGTCACGTCTAGCAGCACTGATTCACCCAAATGTTTGGCGTTGCTGGCTTGTGACCAAAAGGCATTTGAAGTGGGGTCAAACATGCCAGCGGCGGTAACCAGCTTACCTGCCCACAAACCAAAGCCATACACCACACCCCAGGGCTGGCCTGCCAATACCAAATTGAGCGTAGCAAATATCGCCAACAGCACCGCACCCCATACCCAGCGTTTGCTAAACCAAGTTTTGTCAGCGCCAACCCACAGCCGCATCAAAGCTGCCAAACCCAACAACAGGCCACCCGTAACCAACAAAGCCACCGATACGCCCCAAGACTGCACAAAACCAATCGGCTCAATTTGCCCCAAAGACAACCAACCCTGCAAATGTGAAGCGCCTAAAAAACTGCCCAACGCAAAGAACGGCAATATCCCCATGTTCAGCGGAAAGCCCAAACCTGCTTTGTATAAAGTCCCCGAGCCACAGCCATCAGCTACTTGCATGGCGATACCAAACACAAATGCGCCGACGATCAAGCTGATGCTTGGCGGCCCCAGTGCCGCTTGCAATTCTGGAAATTGACCCAGCAAAGGCATCGCCAAAAGTGCGGCCAGAGCCAGCAAAAGTAATTGACCAGCAGCACCGCTTGGGTCGCGCTCAATCACCAGCTGGCGCCAACCGGTGGTGAAGCCAAAGCGTGCGGCGGCGAGCGTTGCGCCCAAACCAATACCTACTAAAAACAGCACAGCTTGGCGCACGTAGACGCTCATCAGCAAAAACACAAAGAAAACCGCCAATATGGCGGTGAGTAACCAACGCTTCATCTCAAATAATCCTAGTTGTTTTTTCTTATTGTTTTTTGGTTATTTGTCAGCCCAAAGCTTGGCGTCAATCATGATTTGTTTGGCACGATTCGGGACATTGCTCATCGGCAAGCTGGCGTCTTGCGACCAATCTTGCATGGAGCCAGCGTACAGTTTGGCGTTGGGTTGACCCAGCAACTCAGAAGTTGCAAACCAGTTGATGGCAGACCAATGCCCCGTGTTGCAAAAAGCAATCGTAGGCGTTTGTGCCTTCACGCCGCTGGCTGCCCACACTTTTTTGACGGTATCTGGTGATACGAAGCTAGCGAAATTTGGATGGTTGGGGATAAACCATTTTTCAAACGACAAATTGCTCGCGCCTTTGATCGTGCCTGGCACTTTGACCAAGGCGTGGCGGGTATCGCCGTTGAAGAAAGCTTCTGGCCGTGAATCCATCACAGCTACTTGACCGGAGCTGACGGCTTTGGCAACTTCGGCACGATCCGCCGTCCATTTGCCTGAGCGCACAGGCACGAATGTGGTCGCTGAGATTTTGATGACTTCATCGTCATAGGGCTGTCCCGCATGCAGCCAAGCTTTCATCCCACCGTTGAGAATGGAGATTTCTTTGATGCCATGTTCCTTTAAAACCCAATACACCCAAGCCGCTGTGCCAAAGTCGATGCTGTCAACTCCTGTGGAGACTAAAACAGTAGGCGAGCTTGCTGTTAAACCATGCTTTTGCATGAGTTGCGTTAACTTCTCCAAGCTAGGCAACTGCGCTGGGTTGCTAGTCGGGCCACGCCACTCTTCGAAAGGCGCGTTGGAGGCGATCTCTATGTGGTTGTCTTTGTAAGATGTTGCCTTGCGTATATCAATCACGCGGACTTGGTTATTCGGTTCTTTGAGTTTGGCAGCCAATTCGCTGGCACTCACCAAAGGTGTTAATGCGGCAGCCCAGCTATTTTGCAGCCATAAACTCAACAGGCCCAACAGGCAAAAAGATAAAAAACGCTTCAACATGTGCTCCAGAACAGTTCGACTTTTAGGTATAAGTAAATTATAAAGTTGTATTCTGACTAAAAAATCGTACAAATGGAAATACTATATTGATATTCGTATATAACGATTAAGCATATTGATGAATAATTCAAGCTCCTACTTCAGCCTCAGCATTATTTAACAGATGACTATTCAGATTTTTCCGCCGTTTATAGCATCCTCGCAATTCGCCGTTGCTTTAAAAAAGACTGGTTATGCCATCTTAGCGCCCACAAGTGTTTTTGAATTGCTGGGCTGTTCTGCCCATGATGCCGCTGCTTGGTCACCTAGCTGGAGCGATCTGCCACCAGACGAGTACCTCAAAGATGGCGGTCGTTACCGCCACCGTCGGCATTCTTGTTTTACCGTGATAGGCGACCAAGTCGCTCAGACAGCCCATCGCCCGCATTGGCAACCTGTCGAGTACAACGCTTTGCATGGCGGCATGCGGCGCTTGTTTGAGCCTATGTCGGCCAGTGTGACGCAATCAAAGGCTTGGGCGACACTGCTGAGCAAGTTGGGGCAGCAATGCGCGACGTTGAAACCTGAAACAAAAACCTGGTTCGTTGAGGCGCATCAATTCCGCATCGACACCACAGACGGTATCGGTCGTCCCACGCCCGAGGGTGCGCACCGCGATGGCGTTGATTTTGTCGCAGTGGCGCTTATATCTCGGCATAGCATCAAAGGTGGCGAAACGCGGGTGTTTGACATCGATGGCCCTGCTGGCCAACGTTTCACCATGACCGAGCCGTGGACGCTGTTGATGCTAGACGATGCGCGGGTGATTCATGAATCGACGCCGATTCAACCCATACAAACCGATACCGAAGTTGGCTACCGGGATACGCTGGTGTTGACTTTTAGAGCTAAAGCTTTCCAAGGCGAAGGCGCTTAAACCCCGCTTGACTTAAATCAAATGCATCTTCTTTGCTGCTTCACGCAACTCCGGTCTGAAGTTCGGATGCGCAATCGCAATCAGCTCTAAAGCGCGTTGTTTGACTGATTTGCCGTCTAGCTGCGCCACGCCGTATTCGGTCACCACGTAGTTCACTTCGTTTTTACTGGTAGACACGGCTGTACCTTGCGTCAGCATGGGGGCGATGCGCGAAACAGTGTCGTCTTTAGCCGTTGATGGCAAGACGATGAATGATTTGCCGCCTTTTGAGCGGTTGGCTGCGCGGACGAAGTCTGTTTGTCCGCCAGTGGATGAAAAAGGTACATGACCCAAGCTTTCAGAACCGCATTGACCCAAGAAGTCGATCTGTAATGTGGCGTTGATGGACATCAGGTTGTCGTTTTGGCCAGCGAGGAAGGGGTCGTTGGTGAAATCGACGGGGTGCATTTCTAGCATGGGGTTGCGATCCATGAATTGGTGCAGTTTTTTGGACCCCAAAGCAAAGGTCGCCACCATCTTGCCTGGCATGTAATTTTTGCGGCGGTTGGTGACTGCACCGGCTTCAATCAAGGTCAAAATGCCATCGCCCAGCATTTCGGTATGAATGCCAAGGTCTTTTTTATTGGTGAGCTGCATCACCACAGCATCGGGAATGCCGCCATAACCGATTTGCAGGGTTGAGCCGTCGTCAATCAAATCAGCCACGTACTTACCAATAGCTTCTTGCACAGGGCCGATTTTGGGTAATCCCACTTCAAGCACCGGTGTATCGTCTTCCACCAAGCCGGTTATTTGCGAGATATGGACATGGCAATCGCCATACGCAAATGGCACATTGGGGTTGACCTCTAACACGATAACGCGGGCTTTTTTGATAGCGGCCATGGTGTAGTCCACGCCCAAGCTGATCGAGAAGTTGCCGTGGGCGTCCATCGGCGAGCACAACGCAAAAACAACGTCTGCACCTATATTGCCACGTTCGATTTTGCGCGGTACTTCAGAGAAATTATTCGGAAAAATATCCACCCAGCCAGCTTGAGCGCCAACGCGGTTGGAGCCACTCAAAAAGTAGCCAACATGGCGCACGTTTTCGTAAGTCTCGGGATCAAGGTACGCAAACTTGCGCATCGGCAATACAGAGCTGACTTTCACGTCTTTGAGTGAGCGGCGAATCTCAGACAAAGCCGTGAGCAGCGTAGGTGGTTCGCCTGCACCTGTGGGTACTACGATGAAGTCGCCATTGCGCACTTGCTGCACGGCTTGCTCAGCTGTCATCTTTTTGGCTAAGTACTGGGCTTGGCTGCTGATGTTGAAATTCATGACTCGAGTCTCCTGCTTCATTGTTCTAGGCTTTTAGATTTAAACAGTTTACCTAATCAATTGACGGCTGACTTACTCATGACTGATTGATTTACTGAAATGCAGACGCAAAAAAGCCGACTTGCGTCGGCTTTAATGGAAGCTAGTTCAATTTATTTGACATGCTTACCAATCAGGCCAGCCATCTCAAACATAGAAACTTGTGCTTTGCCGAAAATTTCTTTTAACTTGGCATCAGCGTTGATCATGCGCTTGTTCACTGCGTCTTGCAGTTTGTTTTTCTTGATGTACACCCACAGCTTAGACACGATCTCAGTACGTGGCATAGAAGCCGCGCCGACCACAGCTGCCAATGCTGGGCTTAGAGTGAGCGCCTTCATGAAAGCTGCGTTAGGTACGCGTTTTTTCGCTGGTGCTTTTGGTGCAGCAGCTTTTTTAGCGACTACTTTTTTAGCTGGAGCAGCTTTCTTGGCTGGAGCAGCCTTCTTTGCTGGAGCAGCTTTTTTAGCAGGGGCTTTTTTAGCCGCTACTTTTTTAGCTGGAGCGGCTTTCTTTGCCGCGACTTTTTTTGCAGGAGCAGCTTTTTTAGCTGGTGCTTTTTTTGCAGTTGCCATGATTAATTTTCCTTATATTTAAGTTGAAAACTCACCAATGAAAACTGCCCCCAAAAAGCTTATTTCCATTGGCTGTGCGAATGCTACTGGAGAAAACCATGTTTTCATAGGGGAAAACCAATTATTTTTGCAATCTTTGTTGTTTTTTGAGAGGGAAAACAGCTAAATCCCCCTCTGAGAGCCCATTTTCGAGGGAAACGTAGCCAATACAACGCCTAGTAGCGCCATTCCAAGTCCCGTGAATTGGAGGAAATTTAGACGTTCCCCCAATACAAACACGCCGACCAGCGCAGCAGAAATTGGCAAGAAAACGGTATACACACCTGCTGCAGACGCGGGTATCACTTTCAAGCCTGTCATCCACAACCATACCGACCACACACTGGCAGCCAAGGCGTAGAAAACAAGCAGCAACCAGCTGCTCGTAGGCACGCTACGAAAATCAAAATCAAGTGCGAAATAAATCCCAAATGGCGTGATTAAGGCAAAGCCCCAAGCGTTGATCAGTGCACTGATGCGTTTTGGACTCAGTGTTTTAGTAAGGTTTTTACCAATTACCGCATACGCAGCTTCACAGAGTACAGCGCCGATCAATAGCAAACCGCCTAGCCAATTTGATGAAGTTGATGGGGTATTGATGTTTTGACTATGGGGTTCAGAATTCGAATTTAACTCAATATATGCATTTATTACAGGTAAATATTTCTCTAGCGATCGTATATATTTACTAAGTAGCTCTGAATTTGATAGCGAATATAAAGCAATTCCGAGTACGCCGCATACAATCGCTACCCATACACGTTTACTTATCCGCTCGCGCAGAAATGCCCAACTCAATAATGCGACTGCGGCAGGAATCATCGCCATGATCACCCCTGCGGTAACGGCACTGGTCATACTGACGCCATACAACATGCAAACAGAAAATAAAAAATTACCTAAAAATGACTCAATAAAAACCAAACGCTGGGTTTGCGGGGACATGGGTGGTTCGTCAATTGGTTTCTTCAGCCAGTGCAGCATGGCAATTCCGCCAATGCCAAAGCGTAGCCAAGCGAGCAACAACACTGGCAATACAAGCGTAAGCGGTTTGGACATGGCCACGTAGCTGCCCACCAAAGACATGCTGAGCATCAAACAAATGATGGCGGTTGAACGGGTGATGGTGGTTTTAGTGTGCAATGAAGTAGATGTCGCGGATGTAGATGCGATTGTGGTTTTCAAGATGCTCGTCATCATGCCTGATGCTGCAGCAGGGCCAAACTTGTCAGATCAGCAAACTTGCGATAATGTGTTTGTACCAGACTCATGCTGCAGTGCATCAAAATTTCTCAATATGAAAAATTGAAAACCATATTGCGAAATTGGTAATGTAAGTTGTTGATTTTAAACAAAATAGAATTTATCTTCTATAAGACATAAGAGTGTTAAAAAGTCTTATATAAGACTACAATCATGCTAAGAACTACGCAGCTTGGAAAGAATTTCAAAAGTATGTTCTTACCATTTTTTTATCCTAAGGAGTATTTTTATGCCACAAAGCCTTACCGAACAATTGAGCCGCGAACAACAAATCGCCGCTTTGGAAAAAGACTGGGCGACCAATCCACGCTGGAAAGGTATCAAGCGCGGTTATTCTGCGGCTGATGTCGTGCGTTTGCGCGGTTCATTCCCTATTGAGCATACGATTGCTCGCCGTGGTGCTGAAAAGCTGTGGAACTTGTTGCACACTGAAGACTACGTCAACTGCTTAGGCGCGTTGACTGGCGGACAAGCTATGCAGCAAGTGAAAGCTGGCGTCAAAGCCATCTACTTGTCTGGCTGGCAAGTCGCTGCGGACAACAACACCTATTCTTCTATGTACCCAGACCAGTCTTTGTACCCAGTGGACTCGGTGCCAAAAGTCGTTGAAACCATCAACAACACTTTCCGTCGTGCAGATGAAATTCAGCACTCCAAAGGCATTGATGCTGGCGACAAGGGTTATATTGATAACTTCGCACCTATAGTTGCGGACGCTGAAGCCGGTTTCGGTGGCGTGTTGAACGCGTTTGAATTGATGAAAGCCATGATCAAGGCTGGCGCAGGCGGCGTGCATTGGGAAGACCAATTGGCATCTGTCAAAAAATGCGGTCACATGGGCGGCAAAGTGTTGTTGCCAACCCGCGAGTCATGCCAAAAGCTGATCGCAGCACGTATGGCAGCAGACGTCATGGGCGTACCAACTTTGGTGATTGCCCGTACCGATGCTGAAGCTGCAGATTTGGTGACCAGCGATTACGACGAGATCGACAAGCCATTCTTGACCGGCGAGCGAACAGTTGAAGGCTTCTACAAA
>JANMTB010000177.1:0-3096 GCA_031390045.1 Polaromonas sp. | reverse complement strand
CCACCTGCCAGAATAACTGCTTTCATCGTGCTGCTTTCATGTCGTTGATTTCACTGTCAAAATTCGCTAAATCGATTGTAACTTGGTCAATAATGGCGTTATGGCAAGAGAAAACCAAACAATTGATGAACATGCGTTGCTGGCAACACCACCGTGGCAGCACGAAAAACCTGTGTTCCTCCTCAAAAACGTGATGCGGCTAACTGCGCCGAATCCGGGCATGATGACCGGGCCGGGGACGAATAGCTACATCATCGGCACTGAAGCCGCGGGCTACATCGTGGTCGATCCGGGGCCGAACGATGCGGCGCATATTCAGCGCTTGTTCGACGCTACGCAGGGTGATATTCGGGTGATTGTGTGCACACACTCCCACGCCGACCATTCGCCTGGAGCAAAGCCATTGCAACAACTGTGCAAATCGTCAGTACATGGTGAGCCTTTGATTGCTGGACTACCAAGTGGCGTGCATGCCAGCAGCAATTCGCACTTTGTACCTGATAAAACGCTACAAAATAAAGAGCATTTTAAGCTTATATCACGCCGGCTAGATGTGGAATTAGAGGCTGATTTAATTACAACAATTGAAGTTATTTTTACGCCTGGACATGCTGAAAACCATGTTTGCTTAGCTTTGGTAGAAGATGGCTTGCTGCTTAGTGGCGACCATATTTTGAACGGCAGTACCACCGTGATCAACCCGCCAGATGGGCATATGGGTGATTATTTGGATTCGCTGGATGTTTTAACGGCGGCGTGCAATGAGCATCAAATTCAACATATTTTGCCTGCCCATGGCTACGTTCTAGACCATGCGGTGAAGGT
This sequence comes from Polaromonas sp., assembly GCA_031390045.1. Classification (GTDB taxonomy): domain Bacteria; phylum Pseudomonadota; class Gammaproteobacteria; order Burkholderiales; family Burkholderiaceae_C; genus Aalborgiella. The sequence goes on along the minus strand of JANMTB010000177.1, from coordinate 2,271 downwards.
CATCGCGCATCTCAAAGCGCACCGTCTGGGGCGCGAAGAAAAGATCGCCGGCGTCATGCAAGTCCATCCTGAAGGTACTTTGGACGACTGGGTGGCAAAAGCGTACGATGATGTTTCCAAGCAATTGTGGCCAGTCGCGAAACGCTCGCTTTTGGCGCATGTGGAACATATTCGATCCTTACAACAATAACTTCTTTTAAATTTGGAGCATTTATGAAAGCTGAAAACATCCTGCAAACCATTGGCAACACGCCGCATGTACGCATCAACCGCCTATTTGGCGCGAATCACAATGTGTGGATCAAATCTGAGCGCAGCAACCCAGGCGGTTCGATCAAAGACCGCATTGCTTTGGCGATGGTCGAAGCGGCGGAGAAAAGTGGCGAGTTGAAGGCGGGTTCTACCATCATCGAGCCGACGTCTGGTAATACAGGCGTGGGTTTGGCGATGGTTGCAGCCGTCAAAGGTTACAAGCTGATTTTGGTGATGCCAGACAGCATGTCCATCGAACGTCGCCGCTTGATGTTGGCTTACGGCGCAAGTTTTGACCTGACACCGCGTGAAAAAGGCATGAAGGGTGCGATTGCGCGTGCGCAAGAGATAGCTGCCGCCACGCCGAATTCGTGGATTCCGCAGCAGTTCGAAAATACAGCCAATATCGACGCGCATGTTCACACAACAGCGCTTGAGATTTTGGCGGATTTTCCGAACGGTGTTGATGCACTCATCACTGGCGTCGGTACAGGTGGACATTTGACAGGCTGCGCCCAAGTACTCAAAGCCAAGTGGCCAAACTTGAAGGTTTACGCGGTGGAACCTGCTGCTTCGCCTGTGATTTCAGGTGGCGCTCCTGCCCCGCATCCAATTCAAGGCATTGGTGCAGGTTTTATCCCTAAAAATTTGCATACTGACTTATTGGATGGCGTGATTCAAGTTGAAGCCGAACCTGCCCGTGAAATGGCACGGCGTTGCGCCGCTGAAGAAGGTATTTTGGTCGGTATTTCATCGGGCGCTACCTTGGCAGCGATTGCCCAAAAATTGCCTGATTTGCCGGCTGGTGCGACAGTGTTGGGTTTTAACTACGACACAGGTGAGCGTTATTTGTCGATTGAAGGTTTCTTGCCGACATAATCGAGGCTGTTTTTACAAATTGTCCTGCTTGATAACCACAAGCCAAAGACTTTGCACCATGATCCGACTCACAGAAATAAAGCTCCCACTCGCCCATCCCGATACTGCAATTGCTGATGTAGTGGTGCGAACTTTGGGCATTCAAGCTGACGAACTGGCATCCGTCCACCTCTTCAAGCTCAGTTTCGATGCCCGCAGGGCAGATTTACTGCAGGTCTACATCGTCGATGTGGCGTTAACCAGTGCGACACTAGAAGCCGAGGTGTTGCATCGATTTGAAAACAACCCGCATGTGCGCCCCACACCAGACATGGCGTACAAACCTGTTGCCGTTGCTTCGACAGAACAAAAGAATCGCCCTGTTGTTGTCGGTTTTGGACCCTGCGGTATTTTTGCAGCACTGGTACTGGCGCAAATGGGCTTAAAACCGATTGTTTTAGAGCGCGGTAAAAAAGTACGTGAACGCACCAAAGACACGTGGAATTTATGGCGCAAAAACCAGCTGCATCCCGAAAGTAACGTGCAGTTTGGCGAAGGCGGCGCGGGTACGTTCTCTGACGGCAAGTTGTATAGCCAAATCAAAGATCCGCGCCATTTAGGTCGCAAGGTGATGCAAGAGTTTGTCAAAGCCGGCGCGCCTGCAGAGATTTTGGTTGATGCACATCCGCATATCGGCACGTTCAAGTTGGTCAAAGTTGTAGAAAATCTGCGTGAGCAAATCATCGCCCTCGGTGGTGAGGTTAGATTTGAGCAGCGGTTGACGGATGTGAAAATTGTGGATGGTCAATTGCAAAGTTTGACGGTGCTGGATGTCGCGACCCAACAAAGCTACGAGCTTCCTACGCAGCAAGCGGTGTTAGCGCTGGGTCACAGCTCGCGCGACACCTTTGCAATGTTGTATGAGCGTGGCGTTCACATAGAAGCCAAGCCATTTTCAATCGGCTTTCGCATCGAACATCCACAAAGCTTGATAGACCGTGCGCGCTGGGGCCGTCATGCCGGGCATCCTTTGTTGGGCGCGGCAGATTACAAACTGGTGCATCATGCCAAGAATGGCCGTGCCGTGTACAGCTTTTGCATGTGCCCAGGTGGGACAGTGGTTGCCGCGACCAGCGAAGTGGGCCGCGTTGTCACCAACGG
>JANMTB010000176.1:0-7259 GCA_031390045.1 Polaromonas sp. | reverse complement strand
CAAAAATATTACGTTTTGATGTCACCGACGGTCTAGCTACGCGAGAAATACTAGAACGAACCACCGAAGAAAAGCCTTTTCAAATCATCGTCAACTGTGCAGGCATACACGATGATGCTGTCTTTGCAGGCATGAATCAACAGCAGTGGGATCGTGTCATCGATGTTTCACTGAATGGCTTCTTTAATGTGACGCAGCCCTTAATGCTGCCCATGCTACGCACTCGTTATGGCCGCATCGTGAACATATCCTCTGTTGCTGCGATTGCTGGTAACCGAGGGCAAGTAAACTATGCAGCTGCAAAGGCTGCCTTACATGGCGCAACCAAAGCACTGGCGCAAGAAGTTGCCAGTCGTGGTGTGACTGTGAATGTGGTGGCACCAGGCATCATTGAGTCACCGATGATTGAAGGCGCTTTCGATGCCGAAACAGTAGCGCGAATAGTTCCTATGCGACGCGTTGGCAGACCACAAGAAGTTGCTGCTTTAGTAGCCTTCCTAGTTGGCGAAGATGCTGGCTACATCACCGGACAAATTATTTCAATCAATGGCGGCATGATTTAGCCTGATCAAACTTAGGTTCAATCCCATAGACCTGCCATTAACTTTACTTTGTCTCTATTTTTACAGCTCGCCCGAGCAACATCATTGAGCTATCGCCGTCGGTAAGTGTTGTTTCAACCGAATTTACAGCATTACTTTCACCAATAAATCTGATTTCTCGAATTCGAACAAATAGCTTGATACTTTTGGGTTTTAGCGTTAATTGCCATTTTTTTAAAGTACCAGTAAGTGCCCACGTAAAGTATTGCTCAATACCAATCTGATCACCCCTAAAAGTAGCCGTCAAACTTTGCACTAAAGATGCCATATCAGCCAGATCGTCCAACGACATGGTGCGTTTAAATGAGCCGCGTTCAATTGAAACTATATTCCCGTCGATCGTCATTGATTCTGCTCTAGGTGATTTTGTATTTTTCTCAAGATGTGCGGGCGCTATGAAAATGAGCTCGCCCTTAGACTCAACGGCAGCGTCTAAAATACGCACAAATTTTCGCTCAGTAAACTCGGTTTTTATGCTTTTGTTTGTCGCAAATAATTGCATCAATGTCGGCATATCTATCTCATTTGCAAAGGCATTTGCAGATTGAAGATACAAAAAAATTGCAATTAAAAAATAAAAATATCTCATGATTAATCTGTATTTTCCTGCCAAAAATCAAAATAATTGAACCAATTGTAGGGTGCGTTTTTGCAGTGTTTTTCCAAAAGTTCAACGTATCGCAACACGGCTTGGTCTACTGCTGTATCTTTGTTTTTAATAGGAATTGAAAAATCTGCAATTGGCTCTAAATACACGCTGTAACGATTACCACCTTCAAACACACCCGTCATAAAATACACAGGATGTTGAAGCATCGCTGCCAAACGAAACGGACCGGTCGGGAAATTTGCCTCAAAGCCAAGAAAATTAACCCGCGTATTGCCAACCGCTTCCAGTGATCTATCCGCTAGCAGACCGATCAATGCTCCTTCATTGATTTTCTCTTTGACTTGAAGCATGGCTCTGGCTTGACCTAAAGAGATAATATCTTGCTCTACATTGGGATTGATTGCATGCAGCAATTGCTTGATATTCCGCGCGTTTTCTTCATACATCAACAAGACCATTTTGAGAGATGGGTAATCTCTAGCGATACTGCGAACGCTTTCAAAGCTCCCAAAGTGCGCGCCCATTAAAAATAATCCAGCACCACTAGCTGCCGTGCCCAGCGCTACGTTGTTTTCATCTTTGATCTCAATATTGAATAAATCCAAACGACCGTTTAAGAAATAGACACGATCTAGGGTAACTGTCGCAAACACGTACAGATGCTGAAATACAGCTTTCACGCCATGTGGCTGATTCGGAATTCGTGATAAAAATCTTGCAGATGCTCGTCGCGCACGAGGGGAAGAGATGAAAAAATAGGCGACGACAGGCACAAGGATGCACCTTGTGACACGTCGACCTAAATGCAAAGCAATCCACGTGATTAAGCGAAGAACGAACATATTACCGCGTTCGCTTTGAGTTTTCCAATTGCTATTTTTTGTCTCCGTCGACGCGTTCAAGCTAGATTTACGCAGCATGGCTATCTTTAGTGCACTTCGTTAAAGCGCAATTTTCCCGTGCAAGCCAAAATAGTGTTACCTGTTCCGCTTTGCAAAATATGAATCGAAAAATGCTTCTCATTTGAATTGCCATCTGACAAGGCCAAACTTAACTTATCGCCCGGCGATACTGCAGAAAGAAATTTCACATTTAATAAGCTATAGCGTTGCAAAGGCGTTGTTAGCTGGCTTTGCACATATGACATCACACGCTCCAGCAGCAATACGCCAGGCAGAATCGGATTTTTAGGGAAATGTCCAGGAAAGCATACATGGTCTTGCGAAATCACTACTTCTATCATTTTTCTGTTCCTGGAGAAACCAGTGGCGAGACAGACGAATTTATCGTCCTCAGAAGTTCTGCGTGTGGCAGCTTACCAGTTGCATTACGCGGCATACTTTGTACGAACTTAAGCGGTCTAGGAAAGAAAGCAGACGCAATTCTTTTCCGTAACTCTAACTGCAAACTTTCAAGCGTGTGCGACGGCGCTACCACCACTGCAGCTAGTCGCTTTGTGTTTCCGAGTCCTTCATCTTTTTCATTTTGCGCAAAAAAAACACCATCCTCCACGCCGGGGATAGACAAAAGCTGATGGTTCAAATATCCCAAAGTTGTACTTTTCCCAGCAATATTGACCATGTCAACGGTTCTGCCGTGCAAAATGAAACTGTCGGTTTTCAACTCCAGCCTGTCGTTGATTTCTACAGTTCCTTCAATTTGGTCGCCGCTCGCAAAAAAATGATCTTCTTTTTGGGAAATTTGAATCCCGTCAAATAGCGTCCATTCGTAGGTTTCACTTGTGCGTCGGGTTGCAAGCTGACCCGTCTCAGTACTTCCATAAATTTCTAACAACTTATCGGTTATATTTTGTTCTGCCAAAACTGCCAAAGATACGGCAAGCGGTGCAGTAGCACAAACCAACAAATCGATTCGCAGTGGCGATTGCAATTCTGTGATCAAGGTTCGCAAATGAAACGGCGTGGTGATCAACGCTCTCGGACGTGGTGTCTGACTCACTACGCGTTCAATATCTGCTGGGTAAAACGGCTTGCTCGATTCAAAAGCGCATGCGTTTTGCATCGCAATGAGCACCGTTGATTCGAACCCATACATGTGCTGCGGTGGCACAGTGCCAATGATGGTGTAGCCGCTACCCGGAACGACGCCTAAGCGATTTCCTTCGCTTTGCACATTGATCACCAGTTTGCCCCATGTCTTTTTATGCGCAACGGGTAAACCTGTGCTACCTGATGTAAAGACCAAAGCAGCTACCTGCTCGATGGGGAAATGAGGGACGACTAACTCAGTCAATGGCTGTGCTTGCCCCAACCAAGTAGAGATATTTGTCTGCGGCAGTTTGATACTGCAATCCGCCTCGTCCGTTAAGCAATAGGTATTGGGATACGTCGTTGCTAATTTAGCGATCAGTTCTTCTGTGTGGGTAGATGGCAATAAGTTGATTTGCATACGCATCAAGGCGGCACCAAACCCAACGGCAAAAGCGTACCTGTCTTGGCAAGCGAGTAATACATGCTGTGCCTCTGGCAGTTTTTCAGCGCAATACTTCACATCAGCCAAATATTGAGCTACGGTAATGATGGATCCATTCCTATAAGCGATAGGATCATCAAGTTGTTTATGAACTAACAGCGCAGTCATGGTCATTGCTCCGCTTTAGCAGCGCTAGCAGCGTTGATAGATTTGGTTTGGCTTTGTCGATACGCATCAAACCCTTGCTTTAACGTGGCATGGTCAAACTTTTTAAACAGCTTTTTACGCAGCAAATATTCACCGATAAAAAACATGGCGACTGAAGGCCATTGAAACAATATGGCAAAACTAGACCACGCTGCCAACGGCGCAGCCACATACAAAACAATTGAAATGCCGCAAGTTAATATGAAGAACCAAGTCCAAGCGACGGTTACTTTACGCGCATAGATTTCGATCTCTTTTGGGAGGGCTGGATGAACCATCTTCGCAAAAGTAACTATGAGTGGCGTTGCGCCTTGTGACAAGGTCTGCCCAAAAACCCATGCAAGCAAACCGTTAGTGCCAACGTGCTGCGCAAAATAAACCGCATCAGCATTTGCCAACATCAAAGGCCAAGTGAAATATAAAAACGCTAAGATTGGAATGACAGCAATACAACTTGCTAGAACAATCCTAATAACTCCGTACAGAGGCTTGCTCGATATATTCTCTAGCCACTTAAACACCCATTGGAAAACCAAGCCGATGCCAATCATTGCAGGGATACCAATTGCTAGAACAGCTGCTATAGTTTTTCCAGCGGGCAGGATTAACGCAAAATGGCTCGCCAACGCATAGGCCACGACCAGTGCAACAGCTAAACCACTTTTCCACAAGCTGTTCACCATAGCATCAACGATTAGAAAAATACTTACTTGGTCCGCTCTTGCGAAATATACAAACTCAAAGCACGTATCGACGCAAAGCTTTCTTTGTTTTTAGGATCATCAGATCGCATTTGAAAACCATAGCGCTTTGACACCGCCAGCGCGATTTCCAAAATATCAATCGAATCCAGCCCCAAGCCATCTCCGTAGAGCGGTGTATCAGGTGTCACTTCGCTAGGCTTGACTTCTAAATTCAGTGAGCTGATGAGCAACTCAATGACTTCTTTCTCTAACTCATGAAGAGGCACAGCAATAGTCGCTGGTGTAACTGTAGATTCCATTAAACTTGACCTGAATTATTCATATTACTTAAATTTTATCACCCACAGCCGGCTACCTTCACTTTACAAAGATGCCAATTTAAATATGCCTATAGAAGCTTCAAAAACGCATTTGGTATTGATTCCTTGTTACAACCCTAGCAAACGAATCGAAGAAGTTGTACGTCAAGCTAGGGCTCAATGGTCACCCGTTTGGATCGTGGTTGACGGCAGCACCGATGGCAGCACAGCTTTGCTACAAACTTTAGCCAGCAAAGACGATGGTCTTGAAGTCTTTGTTCAAGATGTCAATGGGGGCAAAGGCAGCGCTGTGCTACGCGGCATCACGGAAGCGCTGAAGCGCGGCTACACCCACGCCCTCACCATGGACGCAGACGGCCAGCACCCCACAGATTTGATTCCGACCTTCATGGCGCGCTCACTAGCCAAACCATCGCATTTGATCTTAGGCAAGCCAGTTTTTGACGCAAACGCCCCCGCATTGCGCGTGAATGGTCGAAAAGTGTCTAACTGGTGGGCTAATTTGGAAACTGTGAGCGCAGGCATAGGCGATTCCCTATACGGATTTCGCGTTTACCCCATGCGCGAATTGCAAACGGTGATGCTAAAAAACCGCTGGATGCGGCGTTTTGATTTTGACCCCGAGGCAGCAGTGAGGCTGTGCTGGGAAGGTCTAAAGCCAGAAAATATCGACGCACCCGTCAAGTATTTCGATGCCTCGCAAGGCGGTGTATCCCACTTTAAGTACGTGCGAGACAATATTTTGTTGACATGGATGCACAGCCGCTTGTTTTTGGAGTTTTTGGTGCGATTGCCTTATTTAGTAGCTAAACGAATGAGTGATCGTAGCTAAAGACCGCAACTACGGCAGCAGTAACTCAAAACCGCTTATAAATTGGCAAATAACGCCATTCCCCCACAGCCAAATCACCCATAGGAATGCGCCCAATTCGGATGCGTTTGATAGCCATGAGGCGTAGGCCGACGCGGTCTATCATTTCTGGGATTTGGCCGGGGCGGATGCCTTTGAAGGCGAAGCGTAGCCAAGTTTGATCGTCGGTTTGCTGGGCAACGCTGACTTTGATGGGGGGCAGTGGGATGCCGTTGAAGCTCAGGCCGTGGCACAAGCGGTCGATGGCTTGGTAGAGGTCATCGTCGTGCAACTTGCCCCGATTTGAGGGCGTGGGTATGGCGGCCACTTGCACCAAACACTCTTGCTCGACGCGGTCAGCATCGTCGTTCAATTTTCTAGCGATTCGGAAATCTTGGGTGAAAACGATCAAACCGCTGGCCTCATTCGGCAACGGCGTGGTTGGTGTTAAATTGGTGAAATGGCGTTGCAAAAAGCGCGTGGATGCCGCTGCGCCACCGGCCAAGTTAGGGTCAATCGATTGTTTGGCGGGGTCAAGCAGTAGCAAAGCTGGGTTGCCGCCTTCGCCAGAATCAAAACCTACGGGTTTGTGCATCAAAATCGTGATTTCTTCCAGCGCTTCCAGGCTGGCGTTTTTGTCCAACTCGATGGTCTGATGTGCCAATACCCGTGCTCCTACGGCTTCAATGACTTGTCCATCCACCCGAACCCAGCCGCCTTCGATGTATTGCTCGGCTTGGCTGCGGGAGCAATTGGCTTGGGCTGCGAGGCGTTTGGCCAAACGGTCGCCGACTTTTTGTTCGGCAATGTTTGCTTGTTTTGTACGATCGGGGCGATTTTCTGAGGCTGTTTTAGCTTGAGAAACTGGCGCTCGCACACTGCCACGCGGTAAACCTTGGCGGTCAGCAACTGTGGTTCTGGGTGGTCGAACGCGTGGTTTTGCGTCTTTGTCTGCTTTGTCAGGGTCGATTTCAGGTTTAGGAGCGCGTTGCATAGTAGCCATGTTTAGGCTGGTGTCAGCTTTTCCAAGCCGCCCATGTAAGGACGCAACACGTCAGGAATCGTCACCGAGCCGTCTTCGTTTTGGTAGTTTTCCAGCACGGCCACCAAGGTACGGCCAACCGCCAGCCCAGAGCCATTGAGCGTATGCACAAACTCCATCTTGCCCTGCGCGTTTTTAAAGCGGGCTTGCAAGCGGCGGGCTTGGAAAGCCTCGCAGTTGGAGACCGAGCTGATTTCACGGTAGGTGTTTTGCGACGGCAACCACACTTCCAAATCGTACGTTTTTGCGGCACCAAAACCCATGTCACCCGTACACAGGCTAACCACACGGTAAGTGAGCCCTAACTTCTGCAAAATAGTTTCGGCATGTTTCACCATCTCTTCCAGCGCTTCGTAGCTGCGCTCAGGGTGGACGATTTGCACCATTTCCACCTTGTCAAACTGGTGCTGGCGGATCATGCCACGGGTGTCGCGGCCATAGCTGCCGGCTTCAGAACGGAAGCATGGCGTGTGGGCGGTGACTTTGATGGG
>JANMTB010000174.1:0-31926 GCA_031390045.1 Polaromonas sp. | reverse complement strand
CCAAAGCGGAAGCTGAGTCTTGGAAGGCGTGGATCAAAACCCAAGTCAATCAAAATGAAAACTGGCAACCTGAACGCCGCGACACTCGGAAACTATCAGAACTGGTTGAGATTTGGTACAAAAATCACGGTATTGGTCTTCGGGCAGGCCATGAGACACATAGAAGCCTGTTGAGCCTCTGTAAGGCTCTCAAAGACCCAGTAGCGGACAGATTTAGCGTAGATGTGTTTACCACCTATCGCACAAAACGAATGGAAGAAGGCACGTCAGCCAATACCCTGAACCATGAGCACGCTTATTTGCGGTCAGTCTTCAATGAATTGATACGCATGGGGTTATGGAAAAAAAGTAATCCGTTGAAATTGCTTCGTTCTTTTAAGTTGCAAGAACGCGAACTGTCTTTTTTGTCGCAAGACGAAATCAAAGTGCTGTTAACTGAATTAGACGGTTCAAAAAATATTCACCTAGGCCTCATTGCTCGTGTTTGCTTGGCAACTGGCGCTAGATGGGGTGAAGCGGAAAAACTAAACATTCAGCAAATATCCCAAGGAATGATTCAATTTGCACGAACCAAGTCGGGCAAAATTCGAAACGTACCCATCAGCAACGACTTGGAAAATTTGCTTTTAAGCCATCATAAGCACCACGGCATGGCTACAAGGCTATTTACAAGCTCAAGGTCAGCTTTTGCAGCTGCTTTGGGGCGTACAGACCTAAAACTAGAACAAGGGCAAATGACGCATGTTTTGCGCCATACGTTTGCGAGTTATTTCATCATGGCCACCAACGATATTTTGAGCCTGCAAAAAATTCTTGGTCACACAGACCTAAAGATGACTATGCGGTACGCACACCTTGCAAAAGGCCATCTCGATAAGGTAATTGCCAACAATCCGTTAACAGCGTTGACACTTGGTTGACAGTAGGCTCAAATTTCAAATAATTGCTACCATTTAGATAGCAAAGTTATCTTTATTTATGGAGGAGAAGGTGGGATTCGAACCCACGGTACCTTGCGGTACGCCTGATTTCGAGTCAGGTACATTCGGCCACTCTGCCACTTCTCCTCATTTTGTAGCTCAAATTGTACCAGCGCCCTGCAACCCAGACTGCAAAGGCTTCTCCTTAATCACTGCGGGTGTAGGTTTGGCTTTTCTGAGATCCCATACAAGCCCTAGGCACTCAAAAAGCATAATCAATTGTCCAAAAGCATCGTATTTCATTGGTTGATTCACGGCAACAGTCGCATTTTGATGGTGATAGCTATGCAATCCTTCCCCCATCAATGCTACCGTGAGCCATAGATTGTTTCGACTTTCATTTTGACTGTCACCCACTTTGGTGCCAAACAAATGCGTTATTGAGTTGGCTATGCCTTCAAACTGCTGCAGCAAAACAGCTCTAAAGCAACCAGCCCACAGCAAGCAAGTGGCAAATTCTTGCCAGCCACCGTAAAACCAGCCCAACGCGCCCGGCAGCACGTAACCACTAAACGCAATTGGCCAGTAGTATCGCGTCAAAAACACAGCAACTGGATCTTTCATCAGATCAGGAACATACCTATTTTCCTCAGACTCAGCGCAAGTAAATTTCCATCCTATATGAGCATGCCACCAGCCAGCTACGCGGTTGGTGATTAATCCTTTGTCGTTAGCCCAAGGTGAATGCGGGTCATACTGCTGGTCAGCAAATCGGTGATGGCGTCTGTGGTCTGCCACCCAGCTGATGATTGAACCTTGCATCGTCCACGTCCCCAAGATACCCAGCACTATTTTTCCAGCGGTTGATGTTTTGAAAGCGTGGTGTGTGAAATGGCGGTGAAAGCCTATACCTAATCCGACTGAACTCAGTATAAAAAATGTCGTTCCCAACAATATAGATAGAGGACTCGGCTGCCAAGATGTTGGACTGTATGCCAGCAGTACGATGGCACAAATAAACGGAAGCGTTACCGTTATAGTATTTGATAATTGCTTAGCTTGATTTATCTTTTGTGAATCTGAAATATAAGGATTTATTAGAGTGTTTGCTTGTTTAAAAGTCGACATATGAGTTGAGGGTGTAATGAATGAAATTTTTCAAATTCATACTCACATTATTTACAACGTTTTGCAAGACTATCGCTACAACTTCTCGTAGCTTCGGAGCACGTTTTCATATGTATACAAACACTTGTTTACACTATTTAATTTAATCACAATCAAACTTCTTAGTTCTAAAAAATTATGCTCACTAAAGTATTCATAGCAATTCAAGCTTTATAGTGCTCGTTAATCCTTGCTAGACTGTCAATATGACTTTGCCTAAAACAACTTTATCTAGCCGTCCTGAAGATCCAAAATTCAGGTTTGATACCAAAGAAGACGCAGAGTGGATAGAAGGAGAAAGCATCCGTGCCTTCATGCCTACACAGCAGCAAACGCAGGTAATTGCACTATTTGTAATCCCAATTGTGTTCGCAATTCTTTACGGGTATGTAAATATGCTCGGCCTGATTGTTTGGGCTATTCTTTCTGTGTGTTTAACTATTTACAGATGGCAATTGGCTGCGGATTACACAAAGCGTTTAAGTGAAGCCAGTACATCAGTTCAAATTCAATTCAAACGAGAATATTTTTGGACTTGGCCAACAACGGCTTTTTTATGGGGCACATTGGTCTTTCTTTTTTTCGGAAAGACACCGCTTTTCAACCAATTAGTATGCTTTGTAGTTCTAGCAAGTATTGGCGTATTTAGTGCTACTGGCTATGCCGCGCATTATAAAACCATGAAGCTATTCATCAACACGCTGATGTTTACCTTGCTTATAGGCATGCTTTGGGTTTATTTCACAAATACTATTGCAGCAGAAGAGTCTATGGTTTATATGATCTTTCCTTTACAAATTGTTTTTTGGAAGCTGCTGTTTCTGATTAGCATTAGATTAAATAAATCGCATCTTCAAGGTTTAAAACTACGTAAAGGTAATGACGATTTAATCCTTTCATTAACTGAGCAGACTCGTCGCGCCAACCAAGCCATTGAAACCAAAAACCGCTTCCTCGCCAGCGCAGCGCACGATATCCGGCAGCCAGTTTTAGCATTGGACGTTTATGCCAGCATGCTGAGGACGGAGCCTGGGATGGCGGGTGTGCTTACTGAAAAAATTGAGCTGGCTACAAAGTCTGTGATTGAGATGTTTGACAGCTTGTTTGACTTGTCTCGCCTCGATGCGGGGCAACTCAAGATCGTCAACAGCACCATTGATGTTGAGATATTAATGCGGGAATTGGAGCTTCAGTACAAGCCGGCAGCGCACAACAAACAGCTGAAATTGCGCATGCGCAGCTGCCATGTGAAAATTAACACCGACCACCAATTGCTGAAACGGATCTTGGGCAACTTATTGATGAATGCGATCAAGTTTACCAACCAAGGCGGGGTTTTGTTGGCCTGCCGCCGGACAGCGAAAGGGGTTCGATTTGAGGTTTGGGATACCGGGGTGGGCATAGCGGTCGATGAACAAGCCGCAGTTTTTGGCGAGTTTTACAAATCGCAGTCTCATTTAGGCACAAGCGACGGTTTCGGATTGGGTTTGTCCATCGTCTCGCGTTTGTGCGAACCCTTAGGTTTTAACTTTTCGATGAAGTCAAAACTAGGACGCGGCAGCGTCTTTATCGTAGAAGTTCCTGCTGTCGCGCCGCTATAACTTAAGGTGGCAGCAAACCCTGCTGGCGTGCGTAAAAGATAGCTTGTGTGCGGCTTTTCACATCAATGCGACGGAACAGACGCCACAAGTGGACTTTTACCGTGTGCTCGTTGATACCCAGATCCTCCGCAATGTCTTTGTTGCTCATCCCTTTGTTGAGCAACAGCAGCAATTGGTTTTGTCGCTTAGATAATTTTTGACCCGGCGTTTGCGCCTCTTCAAAGCTATCATCTGCCAACAGCAAACCCTTGAGCGCTGCGCCAATTTCTGTTGCACCGGCTGATTTTTCAATATAAATATCTGCACCAGCTTCCAAGCAATGCGCTTCCCAGTCGGTTGATGGTGATGCTGATAGCACGGCCAACGGAATCAAGGGGTACATATTTTTGAGTTGCCGCACACCGGATACACCTGTGGTGTCGGGCAGCTTCAAGTCGAGCGAAAACATCGTCGGCTCGCCGTGCTGGGTGATGGCTGCTTGTAGCAAACCCAAGCGCTCTAATTCAATCACTTCCATCGAAGGGCGCAGGCGACGCAGTAACATGCCCACAGCTTCACGCATCAAGGGGTGGTCATCAATGACATAAATGCTCACATTATTCTCGCTTTAAAGTTGTCTCTACACGTTATTTATTTCAATCTTGTAAAAAATAAGGTTGTCTATAGCAAGCCTATTCTCTAGCAAAAGAGTACTATTTAGTGACATATGTCATGAATTTTTGCTGTATTCGATCTATTTGCAACAAATAATCACTTTACACTATTTGTTGCAACACATCATTAATAACACTAACTTCTTGTGGGAAAATGGGTTCAAGTTGCATAGCCAAAGCGGTTAAGGCTGTAGCGCCATCGGCTTTGATGCGTGAAATCGCTTGCCCTGCTTCCTTGGGTGACACAAATCCACGACTTTGTATCAACACCTTCTGCTGCGCATCGACGAGTTTGAAATAAAACAAACCATCCGCTTCGCGGTATTGCTTGAAGGTGGCAGTTACTGTTTTAGCCGCTTTTTTATCGGCCTTCACACCAGCATCCAGGCCACCTAAGCCCCGCAGACCAACGGCTTGTCGCAATGACAGCATGAACGGCGTGCAAATAGCACGTGCTTTGGCAGCGCCTTTGAGCAAAATAGCTTCCACCTCTACAGGATGACTCATCAAGTATTCGTATTTTTCACGCATGGGCGCGACCTCAGCATCAATGCGCTCGAACAGCATCTGCTTCGCGTCGCCCCAGCTTATGCCATTTTTGTAGGCCGTTTGCATCGCTTTGGTTTCATCAACACTGGCAAAAGCTTGGTAGATTTGGTAGAGCGCCGATCCTTCAATGTCTTTTGGCTCGCCTGGCAGACGCGAATCCGTGACAATGCCAGAGATCAGTTTTTTTAGCTCGGCTCGGCTTGCAAACAGCGGAATCGTGTTGTCATAGCTTTTGCTCATCTTCCGACCATCCAAGCCGGGCAAAGTGGCGACTGATTCTTCAATCTCAGCTTCAGGCAGCGTGAAATGGTCTCCATCTCCATTTTTACTGCCTTTTTTATACCGGTAATTAAAACTCTGTGCAATGTCGCGCGCCATCTCGATATGCTGGATTTGGTCACGACCCACAGGCACCTTGTGCGCGTTAAACATCAAAATATCTGCTGCCATCAGCACCGGATACATGAAGAGACCAGCCGTCACGTCTGCATCGGGGTCATTGCCCGCTGCGTTGTTTTTATCAACCGAGGCTTTATAGGCGTGGGCGCGGTTTAGCATGCCTTTGCCCGTCACGCAGGTTAATAGCCATGTCAACTCAGGGATTTCGGGAATATCAGATTGGCGGTAAAACGTGACACGCTCAGGGTCCACACCTGCTGCCAACCATGAAGCGGCGATCTCTAACGTAGACCGCTGCACGCGTTCAGGCTCGCCAATTTTGATCAGCGCGTGGTAGTCCGCCAAAAAATAAAAACTTTGCACATCGTTTGACAGCGATGCGCGCACGGATGGTCGAATTGAACCAACAAAGTTTCCTAAATGCGGTGTGCCAGAGGTGGTGATACCCGTCAGGACTCTTGAAATTGGCTTGCTCATATCTACAAAAAACTCTAAATTTACTTAACCAGCATCGCTAGTGGCGACAACACCAACTCTAGCAAGCCGTAGGTCACATTCATCATCGGCGTCATCCAAATCGTGTTGATGATGCCCGCGATCACCAAACCTAAAACGATGAAGAAACCCCACGGCTCAACGCGAGTTACCAGCTCAGCGTATTTGTAAGGCAGCAAGCCAACCAATATTCGCCCGCCATCTAGGGGCGGCAAAGGAAACAGATTAAAAGCAAACATCACCGCATTGACCAAAATACCGCCTTGCGCCATTTTGTTGAAAAACGGTTCATTGACATCCGCGCCTTGCAGCATATAAAAAATAATGCCCCACATCAACGCCATAGCCAAGTTGGACGCAGGGCCCGCCAAAGCTACCCAAATCATGTCGCGCTTCGGGTTGCGCAAATTACCAAACTGCACTGGCACAGGCTTGGCGTAACCAAAGAGGAACGGACTTCCTGCAAACAACAACAACAAAGGCATGGCTATAGTGCCAATCGGGTCGATGTGTTTCAATGGATTCAGTGTGATGCGCCCCAGCGCGTAAGCCGTGTTGTCGCCAAAATACCTGGCCGCATAGCCGTGCGCCGCTTCATGCACAGTGATAGCCAAAAGCACTGGCAGCGCGTAAATGAGGATGTTTTGAATGATATTTGTGGAATCCATGGCAGCATTGTCTCAGGAAATCAGTGTCAAAATTTATAGTCCCAGTTTCGCCAAACTGCCCAAGCCTTGCCGCACAACAATCGGCTCTTCACCACCATCCATGGGTGTCAAATCAATGACGGTGGTCGGCTCTGAGGCGCAAGCGCCTGTGTCGATGATGGCGGCGAGCTGGTGTTCGAAGCGACTTCTAATCTCTTCTGCGTCGTTCAACGAATCGGTTTCACCCGGTGCGATCAACGTCGTCGCCAACAAAGCCGAGCCATGCAAAGCTAATAGTTCACTCAGCACCGCGTGTTGCGGCACACGCAGGCCGATGGTTTTACGCGATGGGTGGGATAGTCGACGCGGTACTTCTTTACTGGCCTCCAAGATAAAGGTGTATGGCCCTGGGGTCGCGGCTTTGAGCAAACGAAATTGCTTGTTGTCTACCCGCGCGAAGCTGGCGAGTTCTGACAAATCGCGGCACAGCAAAGTTAAATGGTGTTTATCGTCCACTTGGCGGATTTGGCGCAACTTGTCTGCGGCAGCTTTGTCGTCTAAGTGGCAAACTAGCGCGTAGCTGGAATCCGTCGGCACAGCCAAGATGCCGCCCTTGGCGAGCAAGGCGACGGCCTGCTTCAACAAGCGCTGCTGCGGATTGTCGGGGTGAACTTCAAACAGCTGTGCCATGAATACTTATGTCCTTTGGCTTACTCAATCGGCTCAATCGGCAGTTGATCAGCTGCTCGTTTTTTCCGCGATTCTTGGATGGTGAGCCAACCGCCCGCCACGCCACAAACACCAATCAACACCATGCCAGCAACCACCCAAGCATCAGGCACATGCGAAAAAACAATCCAGCCGCACAACATGGCAAAGCAGATTTGCAAGTAAAAATAGGGGGTTAAGGTCACCGCTGGGGCGCGCTGGTAAGACAAAGTCAACATGAAATGACCTGCAGTCACCATGCAAGCCATCATGACCATCAAACCCATCAGAAACGACGACGGCAACCCACTCCAGACAAACGGTAGGGCCAATGTTGCGACCACAGCACCCGTCCATCCCGTGTAGATTTGCATGGTCATCGGGTCTTCTGTCTTGGCCAATTGGCTGGTGAGCACTTGAAACCATGAATTGGTCGCCACCAAAGCCAAGGGCAACAACGCTGTCCAATGGAAGGCTTCATGGCCGGGCCGAATGATGATCATCGCCCCCACAAACCCGCCTATCACCAACACCCATCGCAATGGCGACACCGATTCACCTAAAACTCGGCTTGCCAGCAATGTGATCACCAGCGGCGTGACCAACACAATCGCCGTAAATTCTCCTACAGGCATGAAGCGCAAACTTAAAAATGCCAGCAAGCTTGTGATGACCAGTAGCATGCCACGCAAGATTTGAAATTTTGGATGCGCTGTTTTAAAGACTTCTTTGCCACGCACAGGAAGTGCGACAAGCGTCATCACCACCGCCTGCACCACGTAACGAAACCACAACGCCATGAAGACGGATACGCTGTTGGTCACGAATTTTGCTGTGGTGTCAGACACCGCAAAACATGCCACCGCGGCAACTGTGAAGCCAATGCCCGCCAGCGCAGCGTTAGGCTTTGGCAAACTTAAAGCGCCCGAACTCAATGTTCTTTTTCCAGGAGGCTAGGCAACTTATTACCGAGTTTGATGTTGTCTTTTACTAATTCCCACACCGGCGTCAAATCGCCCGGCAGCATGGGCAAGGTGCCTAAGTCGATACGGCTTTCGTCTGGACTATGAAAATCACTACCGCGCGAAGCTGCCATGCCAAACTCTTTGGCCACGGCCGCGTATTCCACGTATTCCGCCACAGTATGACTGCCAGTCACGACCTCCACGCCCTGCCCGCCATGGGTTTTGAATTCGCTGAAAAAAGCAAATTCTTCATTCGCCGTAAATTTATAGCGCCCTGGATGCGCAATCACTGCCACACCGCCGCTCTGCACGATCCAACTCACCGCATCGCCCAATTTCGCCCAGCTGTGTGGCACGTAGCCCGGTTTGCCTTCGGTCAAATACTTGCGAAACACCTCGTACGTGTCTTTGCACACACCGCTTTCGACCAAAAAGCGGGCGAAATGGGTGCGAGAGATTAATTCTGGGTTGCCGACAAACTTCAAAGCGCCGTCGTAAGCGCCTTTGATGCCTACTTTGGCCAAGCCGTTTGACATTTCCATCGCCCGCTCACCGCGTCCACCACGGGTTTTCGCCAAACCGTTGACGATGATCGGGTTGGTCGCATCAAAGCCGAGGCCGACAATATGCACCGTTTCGTTGGCAAAAGTGACGGATATTTCAACCCCCGTCAGGTAAGCCATCTCGTTCGCCGCCGCAGCAGCAGCAGCCCGCACCTGCCCACCAATTTCGTCATGGTCCGTCAGCGCCCAAAGTTCCACCCCGTTGGTCTTAGCCCGCGCAGCAAGTAATTCAGGTGTCAAAGTGCCGTCAGACACGACGGAATGGCAATGGAGATCAGCGTTTAAGTAGGTAATCACCCTAGTATTTTATGCTTTTCGCGAAAACTATGTTTTTGATAGCAATAGAGGCAATAAATACGCCGGCTAGCGGCAAAAAACCTCGTAAAAACTATGTTTTACGAGGTTTTTGAGGTTTCAGCGCTGTAAAAACGCCTACTTATCGACTTAAAGACAACTTAGAAACTGTATTGCAAGCCCACCGCAAAGGTACCCGTGTCTGAAGCTAAACGGGTGTATTCACCACGAATGGCTAGATTTTGGTTCAGGTGGTAACGTGCGCCGGCACCATAGAGCGCAGAATTGGTGTCTGCTGATGAGTTGCCGTTGGCAGTGGCTGTCAAACTACCATAACCCAAGCGGCCGTAAACGGAGATTTTTGGATCAATCGGCACACCGGCCAGCACTGAGACGTTGTACGCAGAGGCTTTGACATCCGTACCCGCAACGCTGAATTTACCCAAGCTTAGCGCGCTGGCTTCAACTGCGAAGTTTTCATTGATTTTGTAGCCCACATAGCCGCCGAAGCCAACTTTAGAGCTCAAATCGGTGATAGCGGTGCTACCAATGCTGCCACCAACGTAGACACCAGTCAAAGCTGGCGCTGCAGCTGATGTCTGGGCTTGTGCACTTACCATTGCGGCAACAGCCAAAACGCCAAGGGCTAGGCTTTTGAGGGTAAATTTTGAACTTGGGTTCATGAAAATCCTTTTTGAAAATGAAAAAAAACAACAGCACAACCGATGAAGCTGATAGCCACTGTTAAAGTCATTCTAGGAATGAAAAGACCAAGTTTTGACGGCTTCACAAGGCTTTTCCTAGCTTTACTTAACTTCACCCCAATGTAAGTAAACCCATCAAGATGCACCCGTACTTACATCTAAATAGCTTCGACGCCTTCAACCAAAAACTTGATCGTGCGTCGCCCATTCCACTCTGCTGCATCAAGTCGAAACGCCAACTTCACACGTGGCGGTAACTGCTCTGTGTGGCCAAACCACATGGCGTCAATCGGTTTGCCTTGGTGCTTCAATTTCAGCGACAAATGGTTTTGCCCGACGATGCGCTGCGACAGCACCTCGACCTCTTCACTGAAGGTGGGCGCCGCAAAGCCCTGCCCCCAAACCTCACGGTCTAACATGTCGATCAAATCAACCCGCAAATAATTCGGGTCAACCGGGCCGTCGGTAGAAATCGTTCGGGTTAAAGCCTCGTCGTCTAACCACTCGGCTGCGACTTGGCTGAGTGCGGCTTCAAACTCTTCAAACCGTTCTGCCAAAATCGTGCAACCTGCCGCCATGGCGTGGCCGCCAAAGCGCAAAAGCACACCGGGATGCCGTTTGGCGACCAAATCCAAGGCATCGCGCAGGTGAAATCCCACAATTGAGCGCCCAGAACCCTTTAATTCAGCTTCTTTTCCCACCGCACCGCTTTTGGCGAAGACAAAGCTGGGGCGATGTAGCTTATCTTTGAGGCGCGAGGCGACGATGCCAACCACGCCTTCGTGGAAATCGGGGTCAAACACGCAAATGGCGGGCGGCGGGTCTTCGTCTTCCTGAAACAGCGACTCGGCCATCACAAACGCCTGCTCGCGCATGCCACCTTCCAGCTCGCGGCGCTGGCGGTTGATACCGTCCAGCGTGCGAGCCAGCTCGTCGGCACGGCCAGCGTCGTCAGTCAACAGGCACTCGATGCCCAGCGTCATATCGCTCAAACGACCCGCCGCGTTGATCCGTGGGCCGAGGGCAAAGCCGAAATCAAAGCTGGTTGCAACCGGTGATTTACGCCCAGATGCTACAAAAAGACTAGCTACACCAGCATACAATACACCGGCTCGAATGCGTTTTAGTCCTTGGGCGACGAGTCTGCGGTTATTCGCATCCAGTTTCACCACGTCAGCGACTGTGCCTAGCGCGACCAGTGGCAATAAGTTGTCCAATTTCGGCTGATTTTGCGCATCAAACACCCCACGTTTGCGCAATTCAGAACGCAATGCTAAGAGCACGTAAAACATCACGCCGACACCGGCGACGGATTTGCTCTCAAACGTGCAATCAGGCTGGTTCGGATTAACAATCACATCCGCATCGGGTAGCTTGATCGCGCCATCGACCACGGCTGGCAAATGGTGATCGGTCACTAAAACCTGCAAGCCCAACGCCTTGGCTGTGGCAACGCCCTCGAAACTGGCGATGCCGTTGTCCACGGTGATGAGCACGTCCGCCCCGCTGTCTTTGACGCGCTGGGAGATGGGCGCGGTCAGGCCGTAGCCGTCCACCACGCGGTCGGGCACGATGTAGCTGACGTGCTTGGCCCCCAACAAACGCAGGCCGCGGATGCCGACGGCGCAGGCGGTCGCGCCGTCGCAATCGTAGTCGGCGACGATACACAGGCGCTTGTTGTGGGCGATGGCGTCGGCCAGTAAGACAGCAGCTTCTTGAACACCTTTCATGCTGCTGGGCGGTAGCAAGAGCGCCAAACCGTCGTCCAGTTGTTCTTTAGTCATCACACCCCGAGCCGCATAGAGCCGCGCCAGCAGCGGGTGCACGCCAGTTTGCTCAAGCGCCCAAGCGGCGCGGGGGGGAACGTCGCGGACGGTTATTTTCATAGGTTCTGATTGCTTAATTTTTACTATATTTTTCATAGCTGCCTAGGCAATAAATACGCCGGCTGGAGGCCGAAAATGCCTCTAAAATTGCCTTTTAAGCGTTCAAAAGCACTTTTGGGTCGTAAATCATAGGTCAGAGCACTGCGCTCTCCGCACAGCGTCAAAGTCACAGGTTCGCCGGCTTGCGCGTGCTTGAGCAAATCGGCACACAGTGTTGCATCCAGCTGCTCCCAAGCTTTCACCCAAGCTGGCCAGTCTTCGCGCATAGCGGCGTTTGCCAGGCTTCTAGGGATAGATACAGAAGGTTGTATGTTAGTGCTCACTTTCTCGCCAAGCTCTGACAATTCGCCCACGCCATGAAGCCAGATCGAGTTAATCGGGCTTGAATTGTTTCGGTTTCTGACATCATTAACTGTATGAGTGTACAGTAACATTTGCATTTCATTTTGCAGGCGGCGCAGCTTCGCGGACTCGCCACGGTCAGGCTGCCAATCACTCAAGTCTTTGCCAATCACGCGGTCTAGCGAGGCGGTGCGGACATTGCGCAAAGGCTCACCAGAAACCAACCATTGGTTAGGGCAGACGACATGCAGAGTGAGGCCATCTTCGGCAAAATACGGTTGCATGTCGTTGAAAAGTTGACGCGATTCGATCTCGGTCACTTGCAGTAAAGCTGGATCTTCCAGCGTCAAGCTACCCGTGCCGACGAAATTGCTGCACAGCGACACCCAGCCCCACGGCGCTGAAACGGCATCTTTTAAACCCAACTTAGCAGCTTCTTGAGCCGCCCACGGGATGCTGCCATCAACGACCGGCAGGCCTTGCGCCTTTGCCGTTGCGCGCTCGTGCGGGGTAGAAAACGAGTCTTCAGTGCCGATATCGCTGTCGACCAAGGTCAATTGTGCGAGCAATTCGCGCAGATTCGGCAACTTCAAGCCCTGAATGTGCTTGGTGGCAGCTTCTGAACTAACGGCGGCAAAAGGAATCAGTAGGTGGTGAGTATTTTCAGACATGCTGCTATTGTCGCTCTTAGCTTTTAGGTTAACGCCGCTCTGAGTTATCTCCCCTGTTACCATACCGTCCAACTATGCAATTCCCCTACGAACTCAAACTTGGCTGGCGCTACACCCGCGCCGGCCGCGCCACGCGGCGCAATGGCTTTATCTCGTTCATCTCGGGCGTGTCGATGTTGGGCATCGCGCTCGGTGTGGCAGCACTGATTATTGTGCTGTCTGTGATGAACGGTTTTCAAAAAGAGGTGCGCGACAGGATGCTGGGCGTGGTCTCGCACATCGAGATTTTCAGCCCCAGCGGCGCGGCGCTGCCCGATGTGGCGCGTACGTTGACTGAGGCGAAATTAAACAACCAGGTCATTGGCGCTTCTAGTTTCATAGCAACGCAGGCATTACTTGCCAGAGGTGAGGACATGAAAGGCGCAATCATTCGCGGTATTGATCCGGCGACAGAAAGCCAAGTAACTGATTTAGCGGCGAGCAAACAAAACTTAGAAGCCGTCAAAGCATTAGCGCCCGGCGAGTTTGGCGTGGTGCTGGGCTACGAATTAGCACGCCAACTCGGTGTTGGACGTGGTGACCGCGTGACGCTGATCGCCCCCAGTGGCCAAGTGACGCCTGCTGGCGTGGTGCCGCGCATGAAGCAGCTCAATGTTGTTGGCACGTTTGACTCAGGGCATTTTGAATACGACTCGACGTTGGCAATGATGCATGTGGACGATGCCGCCAAGATGTTTCGCCTTGAAGGGCCAACCGGCGTGCGCTTGAAACTCAAAGACCTGCATCAAGCCCGCACTGTGGCGAGGCAGTTAAGTATGGGTTTGACGGGTGATTTGGTGGTGCGTGATTGGACACGTCAGAACAAAACCTGGTTCGCCGCTGTAGAAGTCGAAAAACGCATGATGTTCATTATTTTGACGTTGATCGTCGCTGTAGCAGCGTTCAATTTGGTATCCACTTTGGTGATGACGGTGACAGACAAACGCGCCGATATTGCTATTTTGCGCACGCTGGGTGCGAGCCCGAAAAGTATCATGGGAATTTTTGTGGTTCAAGGCGCGACGGTGGGTGTAATCGGCACACTAGCGGGTCTGCTGCTGGGCTTGGGCATCGCTTTCAATATTGACGTGATCGTGCCCTTCATCGAGCGATTGTTCAACGCCAGCTTTTTACCGAAAGATATTTATTTGCTCAACGGCATGCCCAGCGAGCCACAGATGAGCGACATCATGCCGATAGCGATCATTTCTCTCATCTTGGCCTTTGTCGCTACGCTGTACCCCAGCTGGCGCGCCAGCCGCATCAACCCGGCGGAGGCTTTGCGCTATGAGTGATCCAATGAACAAAGAAGTGGTGCTATCCGCCTCGGGCTTAGGCAAACGTTTCCACGAAGGTCCGTTGGATGTGACGGTGCTGCATGATGTTGATTTGCACGTCCACGCCGGTGAAATCTTAGCCATCGTCGGCGCGTCCGGTTCGGACAAAAGCACGCTCTTGCATTTACTGGGTGGTTTGGATGAGCCATCGACGGGTTCAGTCATACTAAAAGGTCATGCTTTGTCAAAGCTCAATGAAGCTGAGATCGGTAATTTGCGCAACCAACACCTGGGTTTTGTTTACCAGTTTCACCACTTGCTAGCCGAATTCACGGCACAAGACAATGTTGCCATGCCGCTGTGGATTAGGCGTCTAGCCGCTACAGATGCTGCCAGCGTTGCTTCAAAAATACTAGCGGAAGTAGGTTTGAAAGATCGCCTCCACCATAGGCCATCAGAACTTTCAGGCGGTGAGCGCCAGCGTGTTGCCATCGCCCGTGCTTTGGTCACGCAGCCAGCATGTGTTCTAGCGGATGAGCCGACGGGTAACTTAGACCGCAACACCGCCAATGCCGTGTTTGATTTGATGATCAATCTCGCCAAAACCAACGGCACGGCCTTTGTGGTGGTAACACATGACGAAACGCTCGCAGCGCGGTGTGACCGGCAGTTGCGCTTGGTGAATGGTGTGTTACAAGATTAAATTCTTGCATTCCCCGTCTATTCCTCGTCAATTCACCGGCTTACAAAACCCGATTAAACCAAAGCATAGACAGCGCGGCAGACGTGACAGCCAAAACAGCTGCTAAAAGCGCCAACAAACCAGAAATCTCGGTTTCTTTTTTCTCTACTGTGAGGCGCGTGCTCAAGGCTTCATAGACTTTCTTCAAATCTGCTGCAGTGCCTGCGTAGAAATAGTCTGCATCGGTCTTTTGTGCGATGGCTTTCAACGTGACTTCGTCCAATTTCACGCGCATGGACCAGCCTTCGAAGCCAATGGTCTCGCCATTGACTGTGCCTACGCCGACTGTGTAGACGCGCACACCACGCTCAGACGCCAACTTTGCTGCTTCAAGTGAATCAACCCCAGTGGTCCGCTGCCCATCCGTCAACAAAATGATGGCGGCTGAGCTGTAGGAGCCGGGTGCAACTGGGGTGAATTCTTGCTTCTCTTTGGATTTCTCATCAATCGCCACGCCGCGCTGCCGGTTACCGTATTGCAACTGCGCCAAGTCGATACCTGCATCTGGAAATAGCGTGGCCAATGACATGACGATGCCGTTGCCAATGGCGGTGCCGCGTTGCAGCTGAAAACGGTCAATCGCTGATACCAAGTCTTCGCGGTTCAGCGTCGGTATTTGCGCCACTTGTGCAGAACCTGCAAACGCCACGATGCCCACTTTGATGTTGCGTGGCAGCTCGGCTAAAAACGCTTTGGCAGCATTTTGCGCAGCGACCATGCGCGTAGGCAACACGTCGGTGGCGCGCATACTGCCCGAAACGTCCATGGCCAACATGATGGTTTTCTGCGTCATCGGCAAAGTCACCACGGCCATGGGGCGCGAAGCAGCTAACAGCATTGCTGTGATAGCTAGCAAAAAAAAGATGGGCGGAACGTGACGGCGAAAACTCGGACCACCGCCCATGGCTTCGCGCACGATGGCGAGGCTGGCAAACCGAACGGATGCTTTCTTTTTACGTCTCAATAACCACCAATAAACGACGACAAGCAAGGGCACGAACAACAACAGCCATAAGAGAGACGGCCACATAAATTGCAAAGGAAAAGTTTTGGGCAGCATTGAAGCCAGCCAAGTGCCGAACATGTCTGGCCATTTCATGATGTCATTCATAGGTCATTCCTAATCCTAATAGCCTACTTTTCATTGCCTATTCTTCATACGCATTCAAGCCACCAATTTCAGGTGCACCGGCAACTTGCCTCCAGCAGCGATGCGACTGCGGCGTTTGCGCATATCGGTAAAGCGCAAAATCGATTGCACCAGATCATCATCGGTCGAAAGCTCTAGCGTGTCCACACCTATGCATGACAGGCTTTGACGCAATTCAGCTTCGCGCTGTGCTGCGATGTGCGCATAGCGCTGGCGAAATTTAACACTGGAGGTATCAACCAACAATTGCTCTCCACTTTCGGCATCGCGCATGGTGATCAAGCCCAAGTCAGGCAAGTTCGACTCTAGCGGGTCAAACAATCGCACGGCGACAACTTCATGCTTTTGCGCCAGCATGGACAGAGGCTTTTCCCAGCCGGGCTCGCTGATGAAATCCGACACCACAAACACCGTTGAGCGACGGCGCACCATACCAGCGGCTTGGTTCAGTAAATCAGCCAGACGTGTCGCCCCTAGATCTTTGGCTTTGGAACGCTGCGCCATGCTGTGCATCAGCTGCAACACGTGGCGCCGTCCGCTGCCTGCAGGGATCACCCGATCAACGCCCGAGCCATACAAAATAGCACCTACACGGTTGCCATGACGCGTCAATAGCCGAGCCAAGACGGCTACGAAACCGCTGGAGATGGATTGCTTGCGTTTTTCGCCGGAACCAAAATCAACCGAAGGACTTAAATCCAACAAAAACCAAGCTGTCATGTCGCGGTCTTCGGTGAACACACGAACATGCGGCATTTGCAGGCGCGCGGTGACGTTCCAATCGATGTGCCGCACATCATCGTGGTGCTGGTATTCGCGCAAGTCAGCCAAATCGATACCCGAGCCGCGCAGCAAAGTGCGGTAATCGCCTTGCAGCAAACCATCCAATCGGCGAATGACTGTCCACTCTAACCTGCGCAACACGTGTTCCGCACCTTCGCTTTCTAAGGCAGCAACGGATTCTGCCTGAGCGGGCTCAGAGGCTACAGCTTTGCGTTTGAAGAGCTTAAACATGACGTTGCTGCACACAAATTATTAAAAAAACTATGCGGCTAACTTTTCGTGCTCAAGCGGTTTTACTGGAACAGGTATTTTCGCAGTGATTTTGGCGATGACAGCATCGGCTGTTAAGCCTTCAGACAAAGCCTCATACGACAGCACCAAGCGATGGCGCAGCACATCAGGTACCAAATCCGTCATATCCTCAGGCAACACATAGCTGCGGCCACGCAACATGGCCTAGGCACGCGAACCTTCGGTCAAATTGATGGTGGCGCGTGGGCTCGCGCCGTAGGTGATAAAGCGCGACAACTCTTTCAAATCATGTTTCTCTGGCGTACGCGTGGCGGATACCAAACGCACAGCATATTGAATCAAACTTGGGTCTACATACACTTGCCGGCATGCGCGCTGCAAGGCCGCTAGTTGGTCCGTTGTCGCAACTGCACTCACGGCCACTGCTGGCCCAGTGACGCGCTGCACGATGACGAATTCTTCTTCATCGGTCGGATAGTCCACCAAAATTTTCATCATGAAACGATCGACTTGCGCTTCTGGCAATGGGTAGGTGCCTTCGGTTTCAATCGGATTTTGTGTCGCCATCACCAAAAATGGCTCGGGTACTTTGTGCGTCATACCAGCGATGGTGACTTGTCGCTCTTGCATCACTTCGAGCAAGGCACTTTGCACCTTGGCAGGCGCACGGTTGATTTCATCGGCTAACAGCAAATTGGCAAACACAGGGCCTAGCGATGTTGAAAAATCGCCTGTTTTTTGGTTGTAAATACGTGTGCCCACCAAATCAGCGGGTACCAAATCAGGCGTGAATTGGATGCGTTTGAAATCACCCCGAATCGTGTTTGCCAGTGTTTTGACCGTCAACGTTTTCGCCAAGCCCGGCACACCCTCCACTAACAAATGGCCTTGCGCCAATATCGCCACCATCACGCGCTCTAAGAATTTGTCTTGCCCGACGACGATGCGTTTGACTTCATACAAAATTTGCTCCATGAGCTGGGATGTGTCTTGGTTTTGCGTTGTAGGGTTTGCAAGATCTGCCATGGTCAACTCCTCTTTTATCTTTTCTCTTTTAACTATTGATTTATTTCGTTTCAGAAAGGTGGCATACCGGCAGCCTGCGCCGCGTTTTCAATGGGCACGGCAAAACCGATACCAATGAATGTGCGCTGCTTGGATGGGTTCAAAATCGCCGTCACGATGCCGACAACTTGGCCGTCCATGGTGACCAGCGGGCCACCCGAATTACCAGGGTTGGCAGCGGCATCAAACTGAATCAAGTTGCTAATATCTTTGTTGTCACCCTCGGGCGATCGAAATGTACGCTTCAGCCCCGACACGACGCCAGCAGAAGCCGAAGGCCCAATGCCAAATGGGAAACCAACAGCCAGCACTTGATCACCCGGTCGCAAATCCGCCGTTGAGCGCATGGTCGCTGCAATCAAATCATCGGGCATTTTGTGCGCTTGCAAAACGGCCAAGTCATTTTCAGGCTGCGTGCCGGTTATTGAAGCCGTCGCCTCCAAACCATCTGCAAAAGTTACTTTGATGATTTGCGCACCTTGCACCACATGCAAATTGGTCAAAATGATGCCTTTATCGACGATCACCACGCCCGTGCCCACACCGTGCTGCACGTCTTCACCGCCCTCAACGCTTTTGACAAAGCTACGCACCTGTACGACAGCGGGCAAAATCGTTTCATACGCTTTGGCGGCGGGCGACGGTAGGTCTGCGGTTTCCAAGGTTTTGAGAACGGCGCTGTCAATGATTTCTTGGGTAAGCTTAGGCGCTTTGTGCTGCTGCGTGACCATGATATTTGCCAAAAGAAGCAGTGCTAACAAAGCAATGGCAAGCCAGAGTAAACGTGGATCGGTAAGTGAGATGTTTTTTAAGCTTTTAAACTTTGAACGCAGCTTTAAAGTTGGTATAGGCGCGTCAACAGTAACCGTCTCTGGCGGGGCTTTACGAGCGCTACTGTAAAGACCAGTCTTGCGCATCAGCGTGCGTCCTTTAGCTTGGGTTAAGTTTTTTAAATTATCAGTCTAAATTTCAGACCAAATATACGTTATCACAAATATCAAAATATCGCCGATATTGTTCAAAAATCTCTACTTTTTCATTTTGTCTTGCTATAAATAGCTAATGACTTTCCTTACGCAGCATGAAAATTTCAAATTTCTCATAGATCAACGCAATGACAATGCCCAGCAACACACCAGCCATGGCGTCCCACATCACATGTTGTTTGATGGCCAAAGTCGAATAAACAATGCAGGCACACCAAACCCAACTTGTCATTTTCAACCAAGTGGGGCAACCTATAGACATAAGTTGCCGATGCAAACAAATGGCTGTAAACAAGGCACTTGCCACGTGCAGTGAAGGAAAAGCGTTGCCTGTCATATCAAGCTCACGCAAAATCACCAAGGCCGGATCATTAAACCAATCGGCAGACGCATACGGCACAGCAGTAGGGAAAAAAACGAAAATAACTAAACCCGTCAAGCATAGAAAACCGATACCAAAGCCATAAATAAAGAGTCGCGAAATATTAGGCTGTAGAGCAGGTACAAGTGACGTGTAAACCCATAAAGAGGCATACATGTAAAAAGCCGACGGCCAAAAAGGAATCCAATCATCGAGACGGGTTGTGCCCATGATGGTGACGGGATACAAGGGCGAGTGCAATATGGCAAAGTAAGCATAAAAAAATGCAGCCATGAATGAGGCTGTTGCGATGCTTTTTAAATACCAATGGTGTGACAGACGGCGCCAGCATTCCTGTTGCCAGCTCCCAGTCAAGCGATCTACCTTATGTTGCATTGATTTGGCCCAGATGCTGCACCAAGGTGTCTAAGGGTTTCTGCGCAAATACAAATTCCAAACTTGCGACGCTCCCAAATTCACAGCTTACCTCACTACTCACATTCACAACATCGTCTGTAATATGACGAATATGAATATCAAAAGTAAGCTTGAGACCGGGTGGCACTGGGCGTCTAAAAAAACATTTGCGTATGCCCGCCAGCAAGCCAATATTGTTGCTCACCGAGGCTCTTGATTTGGGATCACCTGCTAGCAAACCGACCCCAGCAATTTGTGCGCCGGCTTCAAGAATGATGACACCTGGCACAACGGGAGTTCCGGGAAAATGCCCTTGAAAAACAAAAGAGTCTTTTGACCAAGTCGTGTCGCCTTGGTAGTGGTTGTGGTCCAAAACAGTGACGTTTTGTGCAAAGAGCATGGCAGCCCTGTGCGGGATGAATTTTTTAATCGCCTCTGTATCCAAATAAATGGGGTAACTGAGTTCTTCCGCAGACCTATCTGAGGGTCCGATAACCGATTTTGTTAGATCGGTAGTCATAGGTCTTATATTTTCCGTGCAATCAGTGATGCATTGGTGCCGCCGAAAGCGAACGAATTCGACATCACGGCTTGAAGCTCTACAGCGCGACGGGCGAACAAGGGCACAAAATCCAAATCGCAAGCAGCATCAAGATTATCAAGATGGGCGGTAGGGGGTATGTTGCCTGAGTCTAAAGCCATGATACTCAAGGCAAATTCTAAAGCACCGCCCGCACCAATCAAATGTCCATGTACTGCCTTGGTAGAACTGATTGCCAGCTTGCTGGCATGTGCGCCAAATGCCGCCTTGATAGACTCAGTTTCTGTCGCGTCGCCTGCAGCCGTAGCGGTGCCATGCGCGTTGACGTAGCCTATGGCATCAGCTGGTAAGCCAGACTCTTCAAGAGCAGCGTTCATGGCAAGCGTTTGCCCTTCAGCGCTAGGCAGTGTGATGTGCAGACCATCTGTCGTTGTACCATAGCCACACAATTCAGCATAGGCTTTGCGATTGCATGTTGGTTCTACGCCCTCAGCCTGCAACACCATAGTCGCAGCGCCTTCGCCCAACACAAAGCCTGTACGCTCTGCATCAAAAGGACGGCAGCTAGCTTCAGGCGCATCATCGCGTTTTTTAGCCATCACCCGCAGCGCATTCCAAGCGACAAAAGACCCCGGCGTGAGCATGGCTTCCGTGCCAATCACAATGGCTGTATCAATATAACCATGCCGCAAAGCACGATACGCCTCACCTATAGCGACGGACGATGAGGCACAAGCAATCGAGTACGTAAAAGTTGGTCCTCTGATTTGGTGCGTGATGGACACGGCAGCGGCACTGGCATTTGCCATCATTCTAGGAATAGCAAGTGGATGAATGACTGTGGGATCTCGCTTTTCAGTCAGTGACAATTGCAAGAGTTCAAAGAATCGGGTGTACAAGGCATCTATCGTCGAAGCGCCACCCATGCCGATGCCGACATAGATACCGGTACGACTGCGTTGATAGGCGTTTGCCGTGTAGCCGGCGTCGGTCAGTGCTTCTTCCGTAGCTACTAGCGAAAACTGAGTAGCCCGATCCAAACCAGCTTGAGATCTGGTTTGACCCAGATTGAAATCAGGAGAGACGCGTGCAGCCAGCGAATTAGGAAGTAGCTTTAGGATGTCCTCAGGCGCAGGACCCACAGCACTTTTTGCCATCAAGGCAGCTTCAAAACTATCTACTCGGTTTAGCCCCAGCGGGGTAACCATGCCGATCCCTCGTACAAATACTTGACGCAATGCTGACCCCACTTCAGTTGCTTGATTTAGCAACAGCGGTCAGTTCAGGCAATTTACCGCCATTCTTATCCCGAATAATTTGCTCCATATACAAAACGACTTCATTCAGTGTCATGCTCTGAAACTTCATCACATCTTCAACATGGATGCCGTATTGGTCTTCTACTTCAAATAACATTTCAACAATGCCCAGAGAATCAATTCCCAAGTCCACCATTTTCAACGTCGGATCTGCCAATTTTTCACGGCTTATCTCTGTTCTCTCTAGCAAGAAGTTATCAATCAATTGCCGCAGCATAGGTCACTCCACATATTACTTTTTAAGATATTCAACTTCAGGCTCATTTTCAGATGCATCCGCGTGTCAGCCATTAAGGTTCTGACGATAGTACGATTCTAATCTTTCAGTCAGCGCTGATACGCCTGAAATAGGTGTGAATGTCGAGCCAATGGTGATTTTTATTGTCAAAGGAAGAGTTGGCTTTTGAAACAAAGGGCCAGATTTACCCAAATATGACGTGCTGAAATGAATAAACACGGTCTGAATGGTCGCACCTGAGCGGGAAGCAATCAAGGCAGCGACTTGACCAAACGGATTGACCTTTAACGTGTCGCTACGCGTTCCCTCGGGGAAAAGCACCAAATGATTGCCATTTTTGAGCTCTGCACAAGATTCCTTGACGAGTTTCATCGAATCTTCGTTAGAAATGTAACCAGACAAGCGCGCCATCGCCCCAAAAAGTGGATTTTTCCGCAAACTAGCCTTCATGACGCAGGCCGCATTGGGCAGCTTAGACAGCAAAATAACCGCATCTAGCAATGATGGATGGTTCGCTACGATGATAAGTCCAGATTGTTGCCTGAGCGCATCAAGCGCTGAACAATCGATGCGAACACTGCAAAACAATCGTAAAAACCAAAGATAGATAGTAAACCCTAAAGCGATTAAGTGTCGCGTCACGGTCACGCGCCATTTGAAGGGAAACCAGATCAAAACAAGCGCAATAGGCAAACCAAGCGAGCAAATAAAACCCAAAAAACTTAACCCAATGAACATGGCAACATACTCGTAAACAGTATATAACCAGCCTGTCATCAAACGCCAATAGTGCATTTTTTTATTATTATAATTTTTTATTGATATATTAACTAATGCAATTATTAATGCATTTTTGCTATTTTATTAATAGCTGTTTAGGCAATAAATACGCCGGCTAGAAGATGATTCAGTTTATAAATAGCATGTATTTTATGTATTTCATGTATTTCATGTATTTCATGTATTTTTATCAATCAAGCCGCTTTAGGGAATAAATACTGAGTATCAGCGTAGCGAACACGTGAATATACTTCGGGCTTGATATGCGCAATCAACGCCCTGGCATCCAGCTGCGGGTAGTCGCGATGCACAGTTGTGACGATTTCTGCCGCTAATTCGTTTAATTGCAGCAGCTGTTTGTCGATTCGCTCGGCAAACTGGGCGTCCGTCAATTCATCGCGCAGCTCTTTGTTCAATTCTGCAAACCAAGGCAAACTCGCTTGATCCAGCATCAGCGGCAAATTGCGTTTAACGCTTACCAAGTTCCACGCACGTAGGAACAATTGCATCTCAGAGTTGATATTTTGTATCGCCGCTAGTTTGTTTTTCATTCTTGCCATGCACGAGATATCAATCAGCTTATTTTGGAAAAATAACTGGCACATCACGCCCCAGTAGTAAGCGTAATCCCAAATGACTTTGACAGGCAGAACCTCAGGGTCACCGAATATTTTGTATTGATCGGTGTAGAGCGTCAGCATGTTTTGATACAGAGAAAAATAAATTTGCTCGTATATTTCCGCTGTTAGCGAGGTCGCCCCGCCACGTCGATCAATCTCAATGAGCTCGGTGATGTAGGTGTTAGAAATCGCGATGAAATCGCTTCCTGGCGAGTAAAACGGGTCGAGAAATAAGCCAGCTTCGCCCGTCAATGCCCAGCGATCTGTTCCAGAAAACACTTTTTTGCAACCGTATGAAAACCGCTTGAAAAAAGCGAAGTCTTGCAGTTTATCTCTCTGAGAATCAAGCACATCAAACAGTTTCGGCTGATGCTTTTGCAGCCATGTCATCGCCTTGTCAAACGTATCCATTTGGCTGATAGGGTGAAGCTTTGCGTCGGCAACTACCCCAACCGAGTGCGAACCCGAAGACAATGGTATCAACCAAGCCCAATAACCTTCGCCCACCAAATGGTTGGTTGATAGCCACCGATTTCGCGGCATACATCGGTCCAGCCAATCATCATTCGCTGACCAATCGTTGATGTCAATGCGATTCGACATTCTGAACCAAATGGCGTTGGCGTCGTGTTCATTCGGCGCTGACAAATCGAGTTTGCGCTTAATTAACCCCGCACGGCCGCTGGCATCACATAACCAAGTCGTCGTCAGACTACGCATTTGTCCTGAAATTTCAAAATTGAGCGTATGTGTCGATCCTTTTTCAGCCAAGGTAAACGAGCGAATCACAGCACTGTCGTAAAACCGTACACCCTTTTGTTGCGCCAATTTAGCTAATTCGTTCTCAAAAATCCCGCGATCTAACTGGTAACTTGGTGTTGGTAGAACTCTGCTAGCGCCCAATTCGGTGACATTATCAATATCACGGCGTCCATCAGAGAAGAAGAATCTGAAACCGAACTTCTTGAGCTGCGCCGCATCCAGATGCTCTTTGAGACCTAAGATTTTGTCAAAATAATGGGCGCCGATTTCTACTGAAGACTCACCAACCTTGTACGCAGCATGTGGAACGGGATGCGCTCTTCGTTCAATCACCGTGATGCTCAACTCTGGCATTCGCTGTTTCAGCTGTAGCGACAGGGTAAGGCCAGCTAAACCGCCTCCCATGATCACAACATCTGCAAAATCTTCTTTTTGCATTTATTTTTCCAAATCTATTAGCTCAAATCTGTTTTTTGCTCAGCATGATCAATAAATCAGCTCTTAGCATAAGATAATTGTGTTGAATATGAAGAAAACACTCCAACCCCCAGTCTTGCTGTGGCTCTTATTTTCGCTGATTTGCGGGTTTCTTGTCAGCAATGCACAATTTACTGCCGACATGTCGGCTTTTTTGCCACGAAACCCTTCAGAAAGACAGCAACTTCTGATTGACCAAATCAGCGAGGGCGCAGCGTCGCGCTCATTAATAGTGAGTATAGAGGGCGTACCAAGTCCAGTTTTAGCGAACTTATCTATTGCCATGGGGCAAGAATTGCGCGGGTTACCAGATTTTAAAAGCGTTAGTAACGGCCAGCGTGAAGCAAACCAAAAAGACCAAGTATTGCTGTTTAAGAACAGGTATCTTCTTAGCCCAGCCATGAATGAGAGTCGTATGACTGCTAAAGGCTTACGAGCTGCTGTAGAAGAAAACTTAGCTGAAGTCGCTAGCTCAGCAGGTTTATTCAGTAAGTCGCTATTGGGTCAGGACCCGACTGGCGAAACCTTAGAGATCCTAAAACGTGTCATTCCAGCGGATCAACCCTCGCTGACAGATGGCGTGTGGATGAACGCCAAGGGCACCAAGGCTTTGTTGCTGCTACAAACACATGCGCAAGGATCTGACTTAGATGCGCAACAAAACGCGCATCAAGCGGTCACACGCAGTTTTGAGAACGCAAAAAACAAAATGGGTGAATCTAGCACCAAGGCAATATTGAAATACTCTGGCCCCAGTGTATTTGCAGTTAGTTCTAGAGATTCGATTAAAAGCGAAGCTGCTTATCTATCAGCTATAGGCACACTTATGGTGCTGGGCTTGCTGTGGGTTGTTTATCGATCACTGACCACTTTATTTTTGGGCATGATCCCTGTTGCTACAGGTGCCATAGCCGGCATAGCTGCGGTTAGCTTGGGGTTCTCTTCAGTGCATGGTATGACGCTTGGGTTTGGTATCACGTTAATAGGCGAAGCTGTCGACTATGCCATCTACCTTTTTGTTCAGTACATGCCTTCTGCAAGATTGAATGATCAAGAAGTCACGCAAGATACACCTAGCTTTTCATCGTCTTTTTGGCCAACGATTCGCTTAGGCGTACTGACATCTATCGTTGGTTTCAGTACTATGGTGTTCTCGGGCTTTACTGGGCTCGCGCAATTAGGGTTGTTTTCAATTGTTGGCATTGTTGTCGCGGCTATGACTACCCGCTACGTCTTACCGGTTTTATTGCCCTCTGATTTTCATGTTCGACAACCTAAACAACTAGGCGCAGCTCTGGTCAGAGTCATTGCTAGTCTTAGGCGCTTAAAAATTTCAATACTGCTAGCAACAGTGGTTGCAATTGTATTTTTAGTGACCCGAAGCGACACGCTTTGGAGTATGGAATTGGGAGGTTTAAGCCCAGTGGCTGAATCAGCTCAAAAGTTAGATGCTGACCTTCGCGCCGAACTAGGCGCTCCAGATGCAGGCATGCTGGTCGTTATCAAAGCGCCAAGCAGTGAATTAGTTTTACAGTTAAGCGAAAAAGTATCTGCTCGGCTCGAACCTTTAGTTAATTCTGGTGCGCTGGGTGGTTTCCAATCACCCTCCAATTATTTGCCTAGTCAACAAACGCAGCTGGCACGCAAAATAAGCATTCCTGAAGATGCCGAACTTAGGCGTCGCATGGCAAAGGCTTTAGAAGGTCTGCCACTCAACGCTAACAAATTGGATGATTTTTTTGCAGATGCTGCTGCGGCAAGGCAAGCTCAGCCCTTGAAACGTGCGGATCTGAACAACACATCTCTAAGCTTAGGTGTTGATGCGTTGATGATGCAAGAAGCTAAAGCACCTCAAGCTTGGACCGCTTTGATCGTGCTTCAACCTCCCGTCAAAAATGGCACGCAACAAAACTTGGATGTTCGAGCCATCAAAGAAGCGCTTTCAGGCTTGATTGAAAGCTCAACATCAAACTCTAAACCAGGTGTATTTTTGATCGAGCTTAAAACGGAAGCCAGCAACTTGTACAAAGCGTACTTAAACGAAGCTGTACAACTCACAGCGATTGGATTTTTATCAATCATTGCTTTGCTTTTTATTACTCTGCGATCAGGAATGCGCGTATTTCATGTCGTTGCGCCGCTCTTGGTGTCGGTTGCATGGGTGGCGACAGCTCTCGTGATGCTTAAAGGCAATTTAAATTTGCTTCATTTGATCGGTCTTTTATTGGTGATTGCTATTGGTTCAAACTATGCATTATTCTTTGATCAACGTTCAAACGCCCAACTCAACACCCAGTTTTCTAGTGCGTCTAGTGACAATGATCACAGCCTCCTCAGCTCACTTTTCTTCGCCAATCTCACAACCGTTTTAGGTTTTGGTATTTTGAGTTTTTCCTCTGTCCCCGTAATGAGTTCACTGGGCATAACAGTCAGCTTAGGAGCATTTTTGGCGCTGGTTTTATCGGCTTCTTTTGCAATCTCTCAAAAAAAATGCTCGTAATTAAAATATTCCTGATTTTGGGATGTATTCTTCTGCAAGCTTGCTCTCATTTTCGATCTGTTGAAGGGCCGATGAACCACGTTAATGATTTTTTTAAGTGTGATATTCGGCCTAAAACACTGCTTGCGCTACTACCCGGCGCATACGATACGCCTCAAGACTATATCGACCAGAACTTTGTAAAAGAAGTTAGAAATCGAAATATTTATGCCGACATTCAAATCGTTGATGCTCACATTGGTTACTATACAAATGCGCAAATTGTGAAAAGACTCGAAGAAGAGGTGGTCTCGCCAGCCAAGTCAAAAGGTTATGAAAAAATTTGGTTCATCGGTATATCACTAGGCGGCTATGGATCACTTTTATACAGCATGAACAATCCTACAGCACTCGAAGGCGTACTTCTGATGGCGCCTTACATGGGTGTCAAAGATGTGCACATGGAAGTACAAAGTCAAGGAGGCTTGAAAACCTGGGTCAGCAAAAATGAAGCCACGACTGATCTAAATCTAT
Organism: Polaromonas sp.; assembly: GCA_031390045.1. Classification (GTDB taxonomy): domain Bacteria; phylum Pseudomonadota; class Gammaproteobacteria; order Burkholderiales; family Burkholderiaceae_C; genus Aalborgiella. The sequence goes on along the minus strand of JANMTB010000174.1, from coordinate 4,540 downwards.
GGCAATGGCTGAAAGGGTATGCTCTGCCGTCTGCTGATATGCCAAAACTGTTTATTGGTTATGGAGACAATTACCGTTTTGCCAAACCCAATGGCTTATTAGCCGATATATTGCCAAAAGCACGCGTCACCATCATCCCCGGCGGGCACGACTGGAAGACCTGGCATCAACTGTGGACAGGATTTTTAGACACATCGTTTTTGCAACGTTTTGATCAAACACCGTTAAGCTGCAAAATACAATAAAGTCTCATAATGTCTCGCTGGAAACCATCCCCTGCAGTCCAAGCTTCTGCCGCTTTGCATTTAGGTGCTATTGCTGGCATTGCGACCGGGTTGCCTTTATCGTGGGCTGCGGGAGCTGTAGTAGCAAACCATGCCCTGCTTACTGCAGCTGGTTTGTGGCCACGAAGCACAGCGCTTGGTTCAAATATGCTTCGACTATCACGCGCTGCTTGCGTGGCGAATCAAATTGCCATCACGATTGACGATGGCCCAAACCCAGAAGTGACGCCTGCAGTGCTTGATATATTAGATGATTCAAATGCTAAGGTTAGTTTTTTTTGCATTGGTCGTCTTGTCGAATTGCATCCCCACTTAGCACAGGAAATCATTAAAAGAGGCCATAGCATTGAAAATCACAGTTACGGACACCGTCATCATTTTTCATTGATGGGCATGAAGTCTTTGCGACAAGAAATCGTTAAGACTCAAGAAATAATCTCACAAACAACAGGCTATACGCCGACCTATTTCAGAGCGCCAGCGGGTCTTCGCAGTCCTTTACTTGATCCAATTTTACAAAGCCTTGATTTGAAGCTGGTAAGCTGGACGCGTCGTGGCTTTGATACGATAACGGATGATCCAAGTAAAATTCTAAATAAACTACAACGCGACCTAGCTGCCGGTGATATTTTGCTTTTGCACGATGGTAACTGCGCATTGACGAAGAGCGGTCAACCCGTGGTCATCCCTGTTTTATCGAAATTATTAGATACTTTGCAAAGTATGGGACTGCGACCTGTGTCGTTAAACTGTGCGATGTAAATCGAAAAAATTTATTTATCATAAAAATGACACCGCTCATACAACAACTGTTAGACGCTGCTACAGCACCCTACTTACAAGCTGGAAAATTTGCTTGGCACTTTGCAAGAGGAAAATTATCAGGCGACCCTGTTTTTAAGGAAATTCTGCAACGGGGTTTGATTGCACCAAATACTCATGTTATTGATATAGGTTGTGGGCAAGGCTTGCTTAGCGCTTGGCTGCTTGCAGCGGAGACGACAGCATCTACTAAAAACTGGCCTGCAGAATGGGCATCGCCGCCTAAAGCCTTCACTGTCAAGGGTATTGAGTTGATGCCAAATGATGTTGAACGCGCCAGAAAAGCATTGAAACATGCACAAGATCGGTTTACATTCGAAACGGGTGACATGTGCACCACAGCGTTCGAAAAAGCACAAACCGTGGTCATTTTGGATGTACTTCATTACGTACCATTCGCTGCGCAAGAAGATGTTCTTGTGCGAGTGAAAGATGCCTTGACTCCTAAAGGCTTGTTGATTTTACGCATTGGTGATGCTAACGCGGGCATGGGTTTCAAAATTAGCAACTGGGTGGACAATATCGTTTTCCTATGTCGTGGTCACAAACTGTCGCGTTTGTATTGCAGATCATTATCAGATTGGTTAGATCTATTGAACAAGATAGGTTTTCATGTCGAATCCAAACCGATGAGCCAAGGTACACCATTTTCAAATGTGCTCTTACTAGCGTCCATTGACAAATAAAACGGATATCTAAACTGTGAAAATGCAGCCCCTCTATCTTTCACAATATACGCTCGCGACTTGCTTAGGACTTGGTCGAAGTATGAATTGGGATGCGATTATTCAACAAAAAACTGGCTTAGTGCCTTGCGAATTTGAAACCGTGATCCTGCCAACCTATATTGGCAAAGTATCTGGTGTAGAGGATACAGAACTGCCTGCACGATTAAGCCATCATCTTTGCCGGAACAATCAATTAGCACTACTTGCGTTACAACAAGACAATTTCAATGCATCAGTATTAGATGCAATAAAGATATACGGCAAAAGTCGTATTGGCGTATTTCTGGGTACCAGCACTTCGGGAATTTTAAGCACTGAAATAGCTTATCGATTTCGCAATTCAGAAACAGGTGCGTTACCAGCAGATTTTAGGTATGAACAAACGCACAACACGCATTCAGTCAGTGGTTTTGTTCGCGACTATTTTGAATTAGAAGGCCCAGCTGTAACGGTTTCTTCAGCCTGCTCTTCAAGCGCCAAGGTTTTTGGAAATGCTGCACGGATGCTGGCTTGTGGATTAATCGATGCGGCTATCGTTGGCGGCGTTGATAGCTTGTGTTTAACCACTTTATATGGCTTCAATTCACTCGAACTCTTGTCTCCTGAAGTCTGCCAACCTTATGGTAAAAATCGTAGTGGTATTTCCATCTCTGAAGCTGCTGGATTTGCGCTACTCACACATAAGAAACCAAATCACCTCAAAGCAATTGCAATTACTGGTATTGGGGAATCTAGCGACGCCCATCACATGTCCTCGCCTCACCCAACAGGAGACGGTGCACTCGCTGCCATGAAGCAAGCACTGGCTATGGCAGGACGAAGCACAGATCAAGTTAACTATATTAATTTGCACGGTACAGCGACTCGAAGCAACGATGCAGCGGAAGGTTTAGCTGTCGCCACTCTATTTGGAAACTCAGTGCCTTGCAGTTCGACCAAAGGTCATACTGGGCATGCACTTGGTGCTGCAGGCATCGTCGAAGTGGCGCTATGCGCACTCGCCATGGAGAATGACACGATTCCAGGTGGCATCCATACCAAAGAAGTTGATGAAGCTATTCACATCAATTACCAGTTGGGGAACTTAGCGGGTTCACCTAAAATCGTTTTAAGCAATTCGTTTGGTTTCGGCGGCTCCAACTGTAGTTTGTTGCTGGAGTACCCATGAGTGCTATCACCGTTTATATAGAAGCAATTGGGCTCTGTGGTCCCGGGCTGGATGGCTGGCAAGCCAGCGTAGCCGTGTTACGTGATGACTTTCAGTACGCTGCAGCGCCTACAAAAATTCCGGCCTCTGAGTCCTTACCCGCTGCAGAGCGACGCCGAGTTGGTGTTGGCGTGAAGCTAGCACTTGCTTGCTCTGCAGATGCGTTAGAAGGCAGTAGTTATCACGCTAGTGAATTGCTCTCGGTTTTTAGTTCATCTGGTGGTGATGGTGATAATTGCCACATCATCTGTGAGGCACTGGCATCAAACGATCGATTGATATCGCCCACACGGTTTACAAATTCAGTGCATAACGCACCCTCTGGCTATTGGAGCATTGCATTACAGGCTAGACCAGCCAGCACCAGTCTGTGTGCTTTCGATGGCAGTTTTTCAGCGGGTTTTCTGGAAGCTTGCACACAAGCAGTGACAGCTGACGAACCAGTTATTTTGATTGCCTACGATACGCCCTACCCCGAACCTCTGCGCAGCGTACGGCCAATTTTGAATAGTTTGGGCGTTACCCTTTTGATTAGTTCACACCATACATCACAAAGCATCGCAAAAGTGCAAGTCAGCCTAGGACGGACAAAAGCAAATGAATTGCAGAATATTGACCTAGAAGCACTGAGGAAAAACATCCCTGCAGCGCGGAGTTTGCCTTTGCTAATGGCGATAGCAAATAAAGCTAAATATACTGAGCTTGCTCTTGATCTCTTTACCAATCAGCAACTATTGTTGAAAGTTGAAGTCTGATTGTTAATGACACCAGAAAATCTCGACTTAAATCACTGCCTTCTCGATGCGGCGCAAATCGCGCAGCTCATTCCGCACCATGGTGATATGTCTTTACTCACATGCGTGAATACGTTTGATGCAAACCATATTCACTGTTCCGCTGTTTCACATCGTTTTCTTAGCAACCCACTACGTGAAAATAACATGTTGCATTCAGTTTGTGGTGTCGAGTATGCAGCTCAAGCCATGGCCGTACACGGTGCCTTATCATCACAAAAAAATAGCTCTCAACCTCGCGGTGGACGTTTAGCGAGTGTGCGGTCTGTCGATATTTTCGTGACAAGACTTGATACTATTGAGGAAAATCTTGACGTACATGCAACCCTACTGATGAACGATGAAAACAGCATGATGTACGAATTTACTATATCCATACCATCGCGAATCTTGCTACAAGGTAAAGCGACTGTAATATTGATGCCCGTAAAAAACGAATAAAATTATATGGAAAATATGAAAAGAGCACTGGTGACAGGTGGCAGTGGCGCACTGGGTTCAGCCATTTGTGAACAGTTGGCGAAGGATGGATTTGAAGTTTTCATCCACACCAATAACGCCATTGAAGCTGCGTTAAGTCTGGAACAGAAAATAACTGCATCTGGTGGTATCGCAAAAATATTACGTTTTGATGTCACCGACGGTCTAGCTACACGAGAAATACTAGAACGAACCACCGAAGAAAAGCCTTTTCAAATCATCGTC
>JANMTB010000161.1:0-9337 GCA_031390045.1 Polaromonas sp. | reverse complement strand
CGGCCATCACCAAAACCAGCAAGCGTATGATTTACTACTATTTTGAGAGTAAAGAAGGCTTGTACGTTGCGGTTTTGGAGGAGGCGTACCGCCGGATTCGACATATCGAGCAGCAGCTTCATTTGGAATACTTAGCGCCTGAGGAGGCGTTGCGCAAGCTGGTGGGGTTCACCGTGGACTACCAGTGGAATAACCCAGATTTTGTGCGCTTGGTGATGAATGAAAACATCCACCGTGGCGAGTTTTTGGCACAAAGCAAGACGATTCAAGGGCTGAACATTCCCGTGGTCCATGCTGTGCAGCAAGTGTATGAGCGTGGGGTGGAGCAGGGTGTTTTTAGGGCAAATTTGGATCCGCTGGATTTGCATATGACGATGTCGGCATTGAGCTTTTTCAATGTTTCCAACCACCATACGTTTTCGTTGATTTTTAAGCATTCTTTGGAGAATGCAGCCAATTTTCAAGCCAGGCGCGAAAGCATCATCGAGACGATGGTGCGTTATGTAAAAAATAGATAAGAGCTATGCAGATATTAACTAAATAGATAAGGGTTTGTACTATTTCTTTAAAACTAACCAGTTAGTACATTATAGATATTACTGAAATTAGGGGACTTCTCATGGTTCAATCTTGGCTCGATAAGTACTGTCGGTTTTTAACCGCTTTGATGGTCGCAGCGCTGGCGATCATGGTGGTGTTGGTGTTTGCCAATGTCATGTTGCGGTACGTTTTCAATTCAGGCATCACCTTGTCAGAAGAGTTGTCGCGCTGGTTGTTTGTTTGGCTCACCTTTTTGGGTGCCATCGTCGCTATGCATGAAGGCGCTCACTTGGGCACGGATATGTTGGTGTCGCGTTTATCCGTTCGCGGTAAAAAAGCTTGTTTGATTCTCGGTCATGTGTTGATGTTGTATATCTGCTGGATGTTGTTCAAAGGCTCGTTAGATCAAGTCAAAATCAATTGGGAATCAACCAGTGCCGTGATGGAGGTGTCACAAGCCTTTTTCTACAGTTCGGGGGTGGTATGCGCTGCGTCTGGCGCGGTGATTTTGTTGAACCATTTGTGGCGTTTGCTCACAGGCGAGCTCTCTGAGGCTGAGTTGATCAGCATCAGAGAGTCGGAAGAAGAGCCCATCGACGTGCCAAAGCCTGTTCAATAAGCCACAAAAAGAAATATCATGACAATTATCGTTTTCTTAGGCTCATTGTTAGCTTCTATGGCATTGGGCATACCAATTGCTTTTTCTTTGCTGATTTGTGGTGCGGCGTTGATGTTCCACATGAATATGACGGATGCGCAAATTTTGGCGCAAAACATCATGGAAGGTGCAAACAGCTTCCCGCTACTAGCTGTGCCATTCTTCATGCTGGCTGGCGAAATCATGAATACAGGCGGGTTGTCGCGCCGTATTGTGGATTTTGCAATGGCTTTGGTCGGGCATATCCGTGGCGGTTTGGGCTATGTGACGATTTTGGCGGCCTGTATTTTGTCAGCATTGTCGGGCTCTGCAGTGGCAGATGCAGCGGCGCTGACGGCATTGCTGCTGCCCATGATGGTCAAAGCGGGCCATGACAAGGCGCGTAGTGGCGGCTTGATTGCAGCATGCGGTGTGATTGGCCCCATCATCCCGCCATCCATTGGTTTTGTGATTTTTGGCGTGGCCGGTGGTGTGTCCATTACCAAGTTATTTTTAGCGGGCATCTTCCCTGGCATTATGTTGGCTGCAGGCTTGTGGGCGACTTGGTGGTGGTTGACACGCAAGGAAGATTTGGAGCCGCCAGCGAAACGTTCAAAAGGCGAAGTGTGGGCGGCATTCAAAAGAGCAGGCTGGGCGTTGACCTTGCCATTGATTATCTTGGTTGGTTTGCGTATGGGTGTGTTCACGCCGACCGAAGCAGCCGTTGTTGCAGCCGTATTTGCGTTGTTTGTGGCCAGTGTGATTTACAAAGAATTGAAAATCAGCCAACTGTATGAGGTTTTCGCGGCAGCAGCTAAAACGACTGCTGTGGTGATGTTTTTGGTGGCGGCTGCGATGGTGTCTGCTTGGTTGATTACTGTCGCGCAGTTGCCAGACCAGATCGTTAGCTTGTTGCAGCCGCTGTTGGACAGCCCCAAGCTGCTGATGTTTGCCATCATGTTATTGGTCATGGTGGTGGGCACGGCGATGGATATGACGCCTACCATTCTGATTTTGACGCCAGTTCTAATGCCTTTGATCAAAGCGGCAGGTATTGACCCCGTTTACTTTGGCGTGATGTTCATCATCAATAACTCCATCGGTTTGGTGACGCCTCCTGTTGGAACGGTGCTGAATGTGGTGGCAGGCGTAGGCCGCATGAAGATGGATGAGGTGACGCGTGGCGTCATGCCATTCATGATCGTTCAGTTTCTGGTGATGTTTTTGATGGTGTTGTTCCCTGATTTGGTCATGGTTCCTGCCAAATGGCTGTATCGGTAGGCTGTACGAAAAAAACTCAAAAAAATAGGTTTCTGTTGTCCTAATGCATCAATGCTGCGTTAGGGCTTTAACAAAGCAAATGAGTTAGCGCGCCATTTGCCAAGTTTTTTTAAAGCGTGCTGTGTTAGTTTTTTATAACCTGTGGAGACCCTATGAAACGTCTATTTGTTAAATCTTTGTTGGCTGTCGCAGCCATGGCTGCTGTTGGTATGGTTAGCGCGCAAGAGCGTGTGCTCAAATTTGGTTTGAGTGGCCCAGAAGGTCACCCAGCCGTTGTTGGCATGAAGCAATTTGCTGCTGCTGTTGAATCCAAATCAGGCGGAAAAATTAAAGTGCAGTTGTTCCTGAACTCAACATTGGGTACGGACCAAGCTGTGGTGTCATCTATCAAAGCTGGCACCGTTGATATGGCGGTGATGAACAGCGGTATCTTGGCTTCAGAAGCCAAAGAACTCGCTATCTTTGATTTCCCATTCTTGTTCGCTAACGAAAAAGAGTCAGACGCGATTGTTGACGGCCCAGTGGGCAAAAAAATGCACGCTCTGCTAGAAGCCAAAGGTTTGATTGGTTTGTCATACTGGGAATTGGGCTATCGCCACATCACCAACAGCAAGCGCCCTTTGAACAAAGTGGAAGACATCGAAGGCTTGAAACTCCGCGTGATTCCTAACCCCATCAATGTGGCTTGGGTCAAGGCTTTGGGCGCGAACCCAACACCCATGCCTTTCGCAGAAGTGTATGCAGGCTTGGATCAAAAAGCGATTGATGGCCAGGAAAACCCAATTTCTGTGATCGCTTCCAATAAATTTTGGGAAGTTCAAAAGCACATTGCTTTGACAAACCACCAGTACAACCCCCAGTCCGTGATTTTCAGCAAGAAAGTTTGGGACTCCTTGACACCAGCTGAGAAAAAAATCATCGATGATTCTTCTGATGAGGCAGCAAAAGGCCAACGCAATGCTTCACGCGCGGCAGTGGCTGCTAATTTGGAATTACTGAAGAAAAACGGCATGACAGTGACTACGTTCGCGCCAGCTGAAGTGACCAAATTGCGCGACAAAATGAAGCCAGTGATTACACAGTTCAGCGCCAACGTTGGCGAAGCAACTGTGAATGAAATGATGGCTGAATTGGCTAAATTGCGTAAGTAATTTTGCTAAGGTGACGCTAATGCTTTTTATAGAGCGTTAGCGTCGAATTTCAAATCTAGAGTGTAGCTATGAAAAAATCGCACTAAATATAAATTTAAATATTTTTTAGAAAGTAAAAACTATGAAATTTCTCATGCTGCATGGTATCAACCACAATATGTTTGGTAAACGCGACCCGAAGCAATATGGCACGATTACATTAGATGAAATCAATGCATCGTTGACGTCTTTAGGAAATGAATTAGGGGTGGAAGTCGAACACTTTCAAACCAACCACGAAGGCGAGATGTGCGAGCGCATTCATCAAGCGTACTGTGATGGCGTCAACGGAGTGATGATTAATGCTGGTGCTTGGACGCATTACAGTTACGGCATTCGTGATGCTTTGGCGATTTTGACTTGCCCAGTGGTTGAAGCTCATATGAGCAATATCCATGCGCGTGAAGAGTTTCGTCATAAATCAGTATTTGTAGAAATCGTTAAAGGTCAAATCAGTGGTTTTGGAGTAGATAGCTATTTATTAGCATTACGTGCGGCTGTTTCCGCTGCCTCATCTGAAGCAAAGGCGAGTAAGCAATGACTGGAGGCGTTATTAACGGCCATACTGAGCTAATTGCTCACATCGGATACCCCACACACAGCTTCAAAGCCCCCATGATTTACAACCCTTGGTTTGACAAGGTGGGAGTGAATGCGCGTGTTATTCCTATGGGTTGCAAGCCTCAAGACTATCCTGACTTTTTGAAGTTGGTGTTCAAGCTCAGCAATATTCGCGGCGCGCTTATCACCATGCCGCACAAAGTGACAACGATGGGTTTGTTGAACGAGGTGTTTCCCAATGCAGTTGTTGCGGGTGCCTGCAATGCCGTTCGTTTAGGCCCTAATGGCGAGCTTCAAGGCGATATGTTTGATGGTGAAGGCTTTGTGCGTGGTGTATTGCGCAAGGGAGTAACACTCAAAGATGCATCAGCCTTGGTTGTTGGTTGTGGTGGCGTTGGCTCGGCCATCGCAGCATCGCTAGCAGCAGCTGGTGTAGCGAAACTTGGCTTGTTTGATGTGAACGAAGAGTCTTTGTCTGGACTTGCTGATCGCTTGAGACAGTATTACCCCCTGTTGCAAGTAACCGCGGATTCCAGGGATCCTGACGGATATGACTTGTTAGTCAATGCAACACCTTTAGGCATGAAAGCTGGGGACGCTATGCCACTGGATGTATTGAAAATCGCCCCTAGCACTTTTGTAGGTGAAGTTGTGATGACAACTGAAATGACGGCCTTTTTAACGGCAGCGAAAAAAAGAGGTTGTCGCTATCAAGTAGGGTCAGACATGTTGTTTGAACAAATACCCGCTTACTTAGAGTTTTTTGGATTTCCCACGGCGACACCTGAAGTGCTCCGGTCTTTAGGAACCTTAAACTATGATGCCTAGAATTAGGTTTAGTCTTTAGTCGCGCGTCGCTGAACAGCTTCCACGTAAGCTTGCCCGTCAGGGGCTTGCTTATTTTGTTGGCTATCCCAAATCATTTGTCCCAAGCATTCCATGATAATGTGATGGGCATCGTGCAAAGAATCTAATCGAGCGGTAAGCAGTTCAACCGCTTGTCGAATGCCTCGGGGTTGATCGATCGAGCATTGTTCGCTGATCGTTAAATGCATAGATAAATGCAAAAAAGGATTGGTTTTACCGTCATCGGTGTTGAGGACTTGCGTTAAATTCAGCAGAGCTGTATCTACGTCACTTAAATCTGCGTGATATTCTGGGTGTTCATCAATCCATAAGCTTGCTATGGTTTCAATAGCTTCTAAGTCAATATTATTAAAGGCTTTGGCGTAAACGGCACAAAAAAAACGCCTGACATCGGCTTGCGTGGGTTGGTAGAGCATGGGAGTATTTTAAAGGACTGCTAAACTCATAGTTCTGCAAATAACGATGAATTTACGACGATTTCGATGACATTCCCGTTAATAACCGACCCACTTTTTTACGCTTGGACGATTCCTGCCGTGCTATTGCTAGGTATCAGTAAAAGCGGATTCGGCGCTGGCTTTGGCTCTTTGGCGGTACCCATGATGGCGATGGTGATAACTGTGCCGCAGGCTGCAGCGATTTTGATGCCAGTGCTGTTTGTGATGGACGTCCTGAGTATGGCGGCGTTTCGCAAAGACTTCGACAAAAAACTACTCACATTCCTGCTGCCATTCGGATTGCTGGGCATCGCATTGGGCGCTTTTCTTTTTAAAGTTTTAGACGCGAAGCTTGTCTCGGGTATTGTGGGTATTTTTACACTCCTGTTTTTGGCGCAAAGGCTGTTATTTCCGCCTAAAACGAATAGCCCACCTCCGCCGCTATGGTTAGGCGGATTACTCACAGTGACTTCTGGTTTTACAAGTTTCATAGCGCACTCTGGCGGCCCACCGATCAATGCGTACGTGATACCCCTCAAACTCAAGCCCGTGGTGTTTGCTGCCACCATGTCGTTTTTCTTTTTCTTTCTTAATCTGTCGAAGTGGGTTCCTTATGCGTGGCTGGGCTTGCTAGATATGCGTAACTTCGCAACGTCTTTGGTGTTGCTACCTTTAGCTCCCCTTGGCGTATGGATAGGCATTCGCATTGCGAAGCACATCAACCCTGGTCTTTTTTACAAAATACTTTACACAGGCATGTTTTTGACGGGCTGCAAACTTGTTTGGGATGCTTTCGGTAAATAGTAACAGTAGATTCGGGCTTATTTCCCAGCCATCTCACGCTCTTGTGCCATTTGTTCAGCTAATTGTGCGCGGCCTTGTTTCACGGTGCTGATGACTTTGGCGCGGTCTTGGTAATGCGGGTGCATTAGCTCTAAAAGCTCGAAGTTGTGCGTTCTGAAGAGTTGCACAATGCGGTTGGCATCTGGCGCAGCGTAGCCCAACAGCTCTAAAACGCTACCTGCACTTTGCAAACTGCTTTCAAATAATTCGCGCTGAATCAATGTCACATCGCGATCCCGCAGTTTGTTCCAGTGGGTTGCGTCGCGTGCTCGAACTACTAGTTTGAGTTGCGGAAAGTGTTCTTTTACCAAATCAACAATAGCCAGAGATTGTTCCACGTCGTCTACGGCCACAACCAAAATCTGTGCTGTAGCAGCCCCTGCAGTTCTCAGTAAGTCTAGCCGAGTGGCATTTCCGTAGAACACGCGATAACCGAAGTTTCTAGCCGTTTCGATCATCTCAGCATCATGGTCTAGCACAGTTGTGGGAATATCTTGGGCTAGCAGCAGTCGACCCACGATTTGTCCATAACGGCCAAACCCAGCAATGATGATGGGCGCCTCTTGCTGCTCTGAAATTTCATCGGGCAATTCAATACCCATCTTAGCGAAGCGAGGTAGCCAAAGTATGTCGATGGCAATCAAAATCAGCGGACTGATTAACATAGACAAGGCCACAACACCGATCAATAAAGAAGCTGTTGCAGGCGGAAATACCTTGGCACCCGCAGCTGCTTGAAACACCACAAATGCAAATTCACCGCCTTGCGCTAGCAGTAAAGTTAGCACTGGTCGCTCTTGAAAAGGCACGTTCATGAGACGAGTAATGCCGTAAATAACTACAAATTTAATAGCAAGAAAAGAAATCAATACGACGGCGATAAGCCAAGGTGAGTTTATTAGGACTGAAAAATCAATACTCATGCCAACTGCAATGAAAAACAAACCCAAAAGCAGACCTTTGAACGGCTCAATATCTGTTTCCAACTCTCGGCGATATTCGCTCTCTGCCAACAACACACCCGCTAGGAAAGCGCCCAATGCCATACTCAAGCCAACATAAAGCATCAAAGCTGCAATACCGACGACTAGTAGCAACGACGCGGCAGTGAAGATTTCTGGCGTTTTACTTCGCGCAATCCAGCGGAATATGGGTCGTAGTAATAACCTGCCGCCTACAACAATACTTGCAATTATTGCTATAATTTTAATAGCGGAATAGGTAATATCTACGCCGGATGATGCGTCATTCGATCCTAGGCTAACGCCTAAAAGTGGAATTAATGCCAAAATAGGTATCGCGGCTACGTCTTGGAATAATAAAATCGAAAATCCGGCTTGCCCGCTGGAAGTCGGCAGTAGATTGCGCTCTCCCATCACTTGAAGTGCAATGGCTGTTGATGACAGCGCTAAGCCTAGTGCTGCAACCAAAGCCGTTTTCCAGCCCCCCAGCACAGCTGAAACGGCTGGAGTCAACAAGCTTGCAACCCATAGCGCCACAAACAAAACGGCTGTACAGCCTATGACTTGAGCGCTTCCCCAGCCAAAAATGGGGCGTCGCAAGCTCCACAGGCGCTCGGGTTCTAGCTCTAAACCCACCAAAAACAGCATCAAAACCACGCCAAACTCAGCAAAATGCAGAATATCTTGCACATTGGTGACCAAGCCTAGTCCCCATGGCCCGATCGCCATCCCTGCGGCCAAGTAGCCAATGATGCTGCCCAAGCCAAGTGCTTTTGAAACGGGTACTGCGATAACGGCTGCACCTAGGTAAATAAGGCTATTGATAAGCCAAGCTGGGGCATGTTCCATAAGTTTACATAAGTTTTGTAGGTGATGGCTTAGGGTTTATGCGTGTCAATTTATGCATTCTATTGCGGTATAGTTAATCGATGAAAACATTTCAAACTCTTACTGAATTAGCGGCCTGTGTAGGACAAGAAGTTGCTCTGAGTGATTGGTTATCAATCACCCAAGAGCAAGTTAACCAATTCGCGCAAGCGACAGGCGATCACCAATGGATTCATGTTGACCCAGAGCGTGCCAAAGAAGGTCCGTTTGGCGCACCCATTGCTCATGGTTTTTTGACGTTATCTCTGTTGCCGCAGTTTTTTGCTTCGGCATTGCATGTAGCCCAAACGCGTATGGGTGTTAACTACGGTTTGAACAAAGTCCGCTTTATGTCCCCGGTACCTGTCGATAGCTCTCTTAGGGCGCGTCTATTTTTAGCGGCAGCGGAGTCGATTGACAATGGCGGCATGCAATTTACCTGGGATGTCACGATTGAGCGCGAAGGCGTGACCAAACCTGTTTGCGTGGCACAGTCGATTGGGCGTAGTTACCCATAAATTGTTTATACTGCTAATGCAGCTTAGGTAACTTACGTACGGGTTTGACCAAACCCATTTTGCCGCCAAGCCTCGTACACAGTTACAGCGACTGCGTTTGACAAATTCAAACTGCGTTGAGTAGGCAGCATGGGCAACTTGATGCGCTGTTCAGGCAAAAAAGACTCGCGCAACACAGGCGATAAACCCTGTGTTTCAGAGCCAAAGACCAAATAATCTCCTGCGAAAAATTGCGCTGTATGCACCAAGCGCGTGCCTTTGGTTGTCAATGCAAATATTCGGTCAGGAGCTGGCTGCTGAGTCTCTAAAAAAGCTTCCCAGTTGGAGTGTCGTTTTAATTCAGCATACTCGTGGTAATCCAGCCCAGCGCGTCGCATGTGTTTGTCATCCATGGAAAAGCCCAATGGCTCGATCAAATGCAAATGACAGCCCGTATTGGCAGCTAAACGAATGATGTTGCCCGTGTTAGGCGGAATTTCGGGTTGAACCAAGACGATGTTAAACATGAGCTTATTGTCAACTCAAAAGCTGCTTTCTCTGCCTAATCTTCTTTATTCTTCTTCAGTCCGTGAAAAAACTACCGCAGTGATGTGTACGGCGCCTGCTAAGCGCAGCGCTGTCGCTGCTGCAAATA
>JANMTB010000007.1:0-51086 GCA_031390045.1 Polaromonas sp. | reverse complement strand
TGCACCCATTACCCCTTCATCAGCGACCTGCTTCGCATCCATACTGGCTCAAACGTCCACTACATAGACACCGGCACCCCCGTAGCCCGCCAAACCCGCCGGCTCTTGGAAGCCGCTGGCACGCTGAACACGACAACCAATTCCCCTGATTTGCAGCTTTATACGACAGGTGATTTGGACAGCTTCGCCAAATTAACCAAGCTCTGGCTGAATTTGCCAGATTCAGCGCATATAGCTCTAATTTAAGGCACAAAATGGCTGTAGCCGGCGTATTTATTGCCTATAGTGCTATTTTATTTGTAGTAATATTTAATGATTTTTGATATTTTATTAATGAAAAACAAAATTAAAAAATTAGAAGCTCACGCAAGTCATTTATTAGATGGAATAATTGCGTTAAAAGGAAAATACGCTATTTTTGAACCACTAATATTTAACCAAGATGTAATTACTCTTTATGGTAACAAAGAAAGAAATCGAGGTTTTGAGATAATTAAAAATACATTGTTTTTTTCTTGCGCTCAAGATATAGCTAAATTTTGCATGGATTCAGATGCACAGAAAAGAACCCCAAGTATTAAATCACTAACTAATGAGTTAACTGATACACAATTAATCGCTTACCTGAGAGAAAATTACGCAACTCGGGCGATGCCTTCCGTTGAGAATGAAACAGATCCATTGGTGCTGGAAGAATTACGAAATTTTGCGAATACCGAAAATATTAAACGAGGAGGTGAATTTGATCATCATTTGAATGAATTAATATTTATCTCCAATGAGTTATTTAATTCAAAATTAATAGTTTCTTTTAAAACTATCAGAGATAAAGTATCCGCACACACGGAATCTAGACTCTCAAAGGACGAATATCAATTAGTTGATATCAGTAAATTAGGCATAAAGTGGATAGATATCAAAACGATAATCGATGAAATGCAAAGAGCAACTGCTCTGATAAATTTTATAATTCGTCGCGCAGATTTTGCATGGGATAACCTTGATAAACAATTCACTACAGCATCAACTGACTTTTGGCGCATTTAGTTGAACTTAAATACTATAAATAGAATAGCACTTTAGGCAATAAATACGACGGCTACAGTCAATTTTTTTGCATTTTAAGCACAATATTTCAAATACCTAATATTATTCACTTGAATGCATAATAATTTGAATTCAAAACCAAATAGCGATACGCGTATTGAGATTATTGAATACAATTCTGACTGGCGAGTGCAGTTTTTAGCGGAACGGAGTATTTTGCAAGCTGCACTTGCAGAGTGGCTAATTGGAGATATTGAACATATTGGCAGCACAGCGGTAGCAGGTTTAGCCGCGAAACCAGTGATTGACATCATGGCTCCAGTTGCTTCGCTGGAAGTCTCGCATGACGCGATAGCGGCTGCCGAAGCGGCTAGATACTGCTTTTACCCCTATAAACCGGATGAAATGCATTGGTTTTGCAAACCGTCGCCAGAGGTGCGGACGCATCATTTGCACCTTGTGCCGCTGGGTAGCCGCAGATGGCATGAACAGATCGCTTTCAGAGACGCACTACGTCAAAACCCGGAACTGGCACAAGAATATGCCGCTTTGAAACGCCGTTTAGCGAAAGATTTCGCCAACGACCGAGAAGCTTATACCGATGCGAAAGCGCCGTTTATTCAAAATGCAATTCGTATGCAAATTTCATACAAAACTTAAATTACACTTAGAGTTTTTCAAACAACGAGACCCATATGAACGCTAGCAAACCACTCATCGCCCTCCTCATCGCCGCTACCACCGCCATCACCGCACCTGTGCAGGCTCAGGAAGTTGACAGTTCTATTGCTACTTGCCTGAAAACTTGGGGCAAGCACCCTTTTGGCAAAAACCCGACTTACAAAACGTTGTCCACCTCTGTCAAGGTGTTCGGCATTGGCAAAAACACGGCGGATACGGAGGCGACGTCATCGCCGGCGCTGGTGTTGATCAACCCGGGGGTTAACGTCATGGGCGGCACAACGATTGAGCTGCTGAACCCGAATGGCTGGTATTGCCTGCGCACCAATGTCAACGTGATGGGTGGTTTCACCATCAAAGCGCATTGCAAATCACGCTTGGCTTCTGCCTCTGAAGGTGGCTCTGGCACGACGGTGATGGGAAACAACGCGGATCAAAAAGGCGTGACGGTGATGGGGTCTACGCAGGTTGAATTTGTCGGTTGCCAGTAAAAATCAACTTTGAAGGGCACTCAAAAGCTGCCCACCGCCATAACTTGTCACCTGTGGTGCTTCACCGCCCAAAGTTACCTTGATCGCGCAGTATTTGAACTCTGGAATCTTGGCAAACGGGTCTAGCGCGGCATTAGTTAGTTTGTTGATGGCGGCTTCGTAGTAGCAGAAGGGGACGAAAATCGCGCCTTGCGGGCTGCTGTCGTCGGCGCGGGCATAGAGCTGCACTTCGCCACGGCGGGACGCTAGGGTGATGACGTCACCAGGTTTCGCGCCCATGGCGACCAAATCTAGCGGGTGTATCAAGGCGATTGGGTCGGGCTCAATCGCATCTAACACCGTTGCACGGCGCGTCATGCTGCCAGTATGCCAGTGCTCAAGCTGGCGACCGGTGATGAGGACCATGGGGTACTCAGCATCGGGGCGCTCGTTGGCGGGGATGATGTCTGCCGGTACAAAGCGGGCTTTGCCGCCTTCACGTGGGAAATCGTCAACAAACACGACGGACTGGCCTGGGTCGCCCTCTTCCTTGCACGGGTACGTGACAGCGTGCTCGCGGTCTAAGCGCTCCCACGTGATACCGCCAATGCTAGGCATAGTTTTTCGCATTTCGTCGAACACTTCGGAAACGTGTGCGTAATTCCAATTTAAGCCGAGGCGTTTGGCAAGTTCTTGAATGATCCACAAATCTTGCTTGGCGTCACCCGGAGGGTTGATGGCTTTGCGACCCATTTGCACAAGGCGGTCGGTATTGGTGAAGCTGCCGTCTTTTTCTGGGAAGGCGCTGGCAGGCAAAATCACATCGGCCAAGTAGGCGGTTTCGGTCAAAAAGATGTCTTGCACGACCAAATGGTCGAGTGCGGCGAGCGCATCACGGGCGTGGTTGGCATCAGGGTCAGACATGGCTGGGTTTTCGCCCATCACATACATGCCGCGAATATCGCCGTGTTTGATGGCGTGCATGACTTCCACCACAGTCAAACCTGGGGTATCGTCCAAGGAACCAGCAGGCACTTTCCACGCTTTCTCAAAACTGGTGCGCGTATCGACGTTAGAAACGTGCTGGTAATCGGGGAACATCATGGGTATCAAACCCGCATCTGATGCGCCCTGTACGTTGTTTTGACCACGCAGTGGGTGCAAACCTGTGCCTGGGCGACCGATTTGACCGGTCATCAGCGCCAAAGCGATCAAACAGCGTGCATTGTCCGTGCCGTGCACGTGCTGGCTCACGCCCATGCCCCACAAGATCATGGAGCCCTTGGACGTAGCGTACAAACGCGCCACTTCTTTGATGTCTTCCGCAGGAATGCCGCAAATCGGTGCCATCTTTTCAGGGCTGTAATCGGCGACATTGGCTTTGAGCTCGTCGTAGCCAATGGTGCGGCTGGCGATGAAGTCGGCGTTGACCAAGTTTTCAGCGACGATGACGTGCATCATGGCGTTGAGCAAGGCGACATCGGTGTCTGGCTTGAACTGCAAGAATTTATCTGCAGAACGGGCCAAATCGGAGCGGCGCGGGTCAAGCACGACCAGCTTGGTGCCGTTTTTCATGGCGTTTTTGATCCAAGTCGCGGCCACGGGGTGGTTCACCGTTGGGTTGGCACCAATGATGACGACCACGCTAGCCTTCATCACGTCCATCACAGGGTTAGACACCGCGCCTGAGCCGATGCCTTCTAACAAAGCGACAACAGAAGACGCATGGCACAAGCGGGTGCAATGGTCCACGTTGTTGCTGCCAAAGCCGGTGCGCACTAACTTTTGGAACAAATAGGCTTCTTCGTTGCTGCCTTTGGCTGAGCCAAAACCTGCGAGTGATTTTTTGCCGTAGGTGTCGCGAATGTCTTTGAGCTTGCCGCCAGCGAAGGCCAAGGCTTCTTCCCATGAGGCTTCACGGAAGATGTCCATGACATTGTCTGGGTTCATCGTGAAATCGCCTTTTTTAGGAGCATCGGCACGGCGAATCAGCGGTTTGGTCAAACGTTGTGGGTGGTGTGCATAGTCGAATCCATAGCGACCTTTGACGCACAGGCGCTCATGGTTCGCAGGACCGTCACGGCCTTCGACGAACAAAATCTTGTTGTCTTTGACGTTGTAAGTCAGCTGGCAACCGACGCCGCAATACGGGCAGACGGATTCGACTTGTTTGTCTGGCACGGCAAGCGCCGCCTCACGCGCGGGCATGAGCGCACCAGTCGGGCAGGCTTGTACGCATTCGCCGCAGGCCACGCAGGTGGAAGCGCCCATGGCGTCGTCCATATCAAACACAATTTTGGCTTGGTCGCCACGGAAAGCGAGACCGATCACGTCGTTCACCTGCTCGTCACGGCAAGCGCGCAGGCAGCGGGTGCATTGAATGCAAGCGTCTAAATTAACGGTGATGGCTGGGTGCGAAGTATCTTGGCGAACTTGCTCACGCGCTTCAAAGCGTGGTTTACCTAAGCCGAGTTTTGCCGCCCATTGGTCGACTTCGTTGTTACGCGTATAAGCGGTTTCAGGCATGTCGGACTGCAACAATTCCAACACCATTTTTTGCGATGCAACGGCGCGTTCGCTGTTGGTCGATACCTTCATGCCGGCAGCAGGTGCGCGGCAACAAGATGGCGCAAGCACGCGCTCGCCATTGATCTCGACCATGCAAGCACGGCAGTTGCCGACGGCTTCTAAACCTTCTTTGTAGCAAAGGTGCGGGACTTCAATGCCTTCGCGTTTGGCGACGTCAAGAATAGACTCAGTGGCGCGACCGCTAACCTCTTTGCCATTCAAGCTGAAACTCAGCAAGGGTGCTTCTAAATTGGCTAATTCAGTTTTGGTAATTGCATTCATCGTGCTTGCCTAATTAAGTTCGTGCGGGAAATACTTGATCACACAATCCACAGGGTTGGGTGCTGCTTGACCCAAACCGCAAATCGACGCATCGCGCATGACTTGCGACAAATCATTCAGCATCGGGATATCCCATTTGTCTTTTTCAATCAGTGTAGATGCTTTGGCTGTACCAACGCGGCACGGTGTGCATTGACCACATGATTCATGCTGGAAAAAGCGCATCATGTTGCGTGCAGCAGCTGTAGCAGTATCGTGGTTAGACAGCACAATCACCGCTGCAGAGCCAATGAAACAGCCATAGGGTTGCAGCGTGTCAAAGTCAAGCGGAATATTGCTCAAACTCGCTGGCAAAATACCACCAGAAGCACCACCGGGTAAGTAGGCGTAAAGCGTGTGACCATCAAGCATGCCGCCGCAATGCTCATCAACCAGCTCTTGCAGCGTGATGCCAGCAGGTGCGAGCTTGACGCCTGGGTTTTTAACGCGACCTGAGACAGAGAACGAGCGCAAACCTTTGCGATCATGCCTACCGTGCGATGCGAACCAGTCGCCGCCCTTCTCCAAAATATCACGCACCCAATACAGGGTTTCAAAATTATGCTCCAACGTTGGGCGACCAAACAGACCAACTTGCGCGACATACGGTGGACGCAAGCGCGGCATGCCACGTTTGCCCTCGATAGATTCGATCATCGCGGATTCTTCACCGCAAATGTAGGCACCTGCCCCGCGACGCAACTCAATCTGAGGCATGCCGTCTAGCAGTTTAGATTGTCGTAATTTGGTCAATTCCGCTTCCAACATGTTACGGCAGCCGTGGTATTCATCGCGCAAGTAAACATAGATTTTTTCAATACCAACTACCCAAGCGGCGATCAACATGCCTTCGATAAAGCGATGTGGATCACGCTCTAAATAAACGCGGTCTTTGAAGGTGCCCGGCTCGCCTTCGTCAATGTTCACAGCCATCAAACGCGGACCTTGCTCTGCGCGAACGATGCGCCATTTGCGACCCGAAGGGAAACCAGCACCGCCCAAGCCGCGTAAGCCTGAGCTCTCCATGGTTTTGAGGACTGATTCGACATCCAGCTTACCTGAAGTACATGTCGCAAGCAAACCATAACCACCGGCAGATTGGTACGCGACTAAGTCTGTGAATTTTTCGGGTTGATGCGCTGTAGAGCCCGCTTTGACAGCTGCGACAACGGAATCACACGTTGCATTGGGAATTGGGTTTTGGTAGACAACGGCGGCTGGCGCTTGCTCGCAACGACCAATACAGGGCGCAGCTATGACGCGGACTTCGCGTCCTAACAGCGCTGGTAATTTAGCAAGCAGCTCTTTTGCCCCCGCCATTTCGCATGACAACCCGTCACATACACGTACCGTTAAAGCTTCAGGAGCTGCTTCACCCTCTTTAACAATATCGAAGTGATGATAAAAACTTGCAACCTCATAGACCTCAGTTTGCGACAGCTTCATCTCTTGAGCGAGCGCAGCCAAATGCCCGCTCGACAAATGCTTGTACTTGTCTTGGATTTTGTGCAGATGCTCGATCAGCAAATCGGGTTGGCGAGATGCATCACCCAGCAAGTGTTGAACCTCAAGCAACATGGCTGGATCGACACGTCGTCCTTTAGGAGCTTCTCGTTTGCGTTGCTTGGCATCTGCTGCCAAGGCTGTTGGAATAATGGGATGCTTCATAAATATTTCAAGAATTCGATTTGGTTGCCAATTGAGCCTCAAGCTCCATCACACGCTTACTAAGTTGTCGTTCTTCTGCAAATTTGACCGATTCGTCACGAATGACGGCGACAATAGCAGACACTTTGCCATCAGCTGTGTGCAGCATGGAAACGGTAAAAGCGATCGACAATGTATGGCCATCTTTGTGCACCGCAGGTACGCGCAAAACATCGTTGCCGTACTTGGTGACACCGGTCGCCATGGTTTTGTGATAACCGTCCCAATGGGGTTTCTGCTGGCGCTGTGGAATGATCAGATCAAGCGACTTACCGAGGGCTTCAGCTTCCGTGAAACCAAACAAGCGTTCGCAAGCTGGGTTCCATAAAGTAATCGCACCTGAGGCGTCGGAAGCCATGACTCCATCGCCGACTGTGGTTACAAGTGCTTGAAAATCTATGGTTGACTGCATTTCGCTTTCCGCTTTCCTAATCGATGTCTACCATCATCACAACAACATTCCATTTTAGAAGTAATAACGGCGTCCTAATGGAACGCCGTTATTTGCTTGCCAAGACGGCTTTCTAAACTACAAAGCTAGCTTAAACAGCTTTCGACGTATGCATAGCTGCAATTTGCTCTTTGGTGTAGCCCAGCTCAGCCAACACTTCGTCGGTGTGCTCACCCAGAATAGGCGATGCGGTGACCTCAGGCTTGAAGCCGCTGTATTTGATCGGGCTGCCCAAGGTGGTGTAGCTGCCGCGCACTTTGTGCGGGACTTCCACGATGGTGCCGCTGGCGATGAGCGACTTGTCATGCAAGAGCTCTTTCATGGACTGCACGGGTGCGCATGGGATGTCAAACTTGCGGAAAATGTCGACCGCTTCAAACTTGGTTTTGTCTTTGATGTAGTCTTCAATCGTCGCAAAAATGTCCATGATGTGCGGCTGGCGGCCACGTGGCGTGTTGTACGCTGGGTCGTCTTTCCACTCTGGTTTGCCCAAAGCGTCGCAAATCGGGCCCCAAGCGTGGCCTTGCACGGTGAAATAGATGTAGGCATTCGGGTCCGTCTCCCAGCCCTTGCACTTCAAAATCCAACCTGGCTGACCGCCGCCGCCTGCATTCGCACCACGTGGCACAACGCCATCTTTGAAAGCTTCCATTTCGTGCGGGTACTGTGGGTACTCCTCCAAGTAGCCAACCTTGTCCAAACGCAGCTGGTCGCGCATTTTCACGCGGCAGAGGTTCAACACGGCGTCTTGCATTGATACAGCAACTTTTTGACCTTTGCCCGTTTTTTGACGGCCAATGTAGGCTGTCAAAATACCAATGGCGAGGTGCATACCGGTGTTGCTGTCGCCCAAAGCGGCTGAAGAAATGGTAGGGCCAGAGTTTTCGCCTTTCCAATAGCCTGTGGTAGAAGCTGAACCGCCAGCGCACTGAGCCACGTTTTCGTAAACTTTCAGGTCTTCGTAGTGGTGACCATCAGAAAAACCTTTGACAGATGCCAAAATCATGCCTGGGTTAAGAGATTGAATGTGCTCCCATGTGAAACCCATGCGGTCCAAAGCACCAGGGCCAAAGTTTTCTACCATCACATCAGATTCCTTGATCAAACGTTCCAGCACTTCTTTACCAGCAGCCTGCTTGGTGTCCAAGGTCAAGCCGCGCTTGTTGGAGTTCAACATCGTGAAATACAGCGCATCTGCGTCTGGCATGTCACGCAACTGACCACGTGTGACGTCGCCAGAGCCTGGACGCTCGACTTTGATAACGTCAGCGCCAAACCATGCCAACATTTGCGTGCATGCTGGGCCTGCTTGAACGTGCGTGAAGTCGATAATTTTGATGCCAGCTAGTGGTTTCATGCTCATTTTTTTATTCTCCTGTTGAGGTTAAGTTTGATATTAAATTTAAAATTGACTGATGCGATCAAGGATGGTGAAGCAATTACTTCTTCTTTGCCGCTGTAGGGTTAAGACTTGTAATGCGTCCGCTCTCTGTGCCCGCAGTTTCGTCGATCACAGCGTTGATCAAGGTCGGCTGGCGTGTCGCAAACGCAGTTTGAATCGCTGCTTCCAGCTCTGCAGGTGTTTTGGCTGTTACACCCACGCCACCAAAGGCTTGCATCATCATGTCGTAACGCGCGTCTTTGACAAACAAAGTAGGTGCCATGTCATCGCCACCGCTCAGGTTTTTGTCCGTGCCTTTGTAGATGCCGTTGTTGTTCATGATCACAATACAAACTGGCAATTTGTAGCGGCAAACTGTTTCCACTTCCATGCCGCTAAAGCCAAAGGCGCTGTCGCCTTCTACCGCCAGCACTTGATGCCCTGTTGTCACTGCGGCAGCGACTGAAAAGCCCATGCCAATGCCCATGATGCCCCAAGTGCCTACGTCCAAGCGCTTGCGCGGCTTGTACATATCGACAATGCTGCGCGTGAAGTCAAGCGCATTGGCACCTTCGTTAACTAAAATCGTATCTGGGTAATCTTTGAGGGTTTTTTTAATCACCGCCAAAGAACTTTGGTAGTTCATTGGGCTAGGATTTAGCAACAAGGATTGCGCCATTTTGGCCACATTGGTATCGCGCTTCTCATAGATCGGGCCAGTCCAATCAGCGCTTGGTTTTGATACGTTGCCAGATTTGATGGCTTTAGTCAATTCTGAAACGCATGAGCCAATGTCGCCCACAACAGGGGCGGCAATGGCGACGTTGCTGTCTGCCTCAGTCGGTGAAATGTCAATTTGTATAAACTGACATCCAGCTGCTTTGTCACCACCCCATGTTTTACCTTTGCCATGCGACAGCAGCCAATTCAAACGTGCACCGATGAGCATGACCACATCGGCCTCAGCCAGCACATATGAGCGCGCTGCAGAAGCGCATTGAGCATGCGTATCTGGCAGCAAACCTTTGGCCATAGACATCGGCAGGTAAGGAATACTGCTGGACTCAACCAACGCTTTCACAGCGTCATCAGCCTGAGCATAAGCAGCGCCTTTACCCAAAATAATCAAAGGACGCTTGGCATTTTTCAACAAATCTATCGCGCGCTGGATACTTTCACCCGATGGAATTTGCGCTGGCGCAGCATCTACCACCTTGATCAACGAAGCCCGACCCGCCGCAACTGGCATTTCTTGCGGCAACAACTTGGCTGGCAAATCCAGATACACACCGCCAGGACGACCCGACACGGCAGCGCGAATGGCGCGGGCGATGCCTACACCGATGTCTTCAGCATGCAAGACGCGAAATGCAGCCTTACAAAGTGGCTTTGCAATCGCCAACTGGTCCATTTCTTCATAATCACCCTGCTGCAAATCGACGATTTCGCGCTCTGACGAACCGCTGATCAAAATCATAGGGAAGCAGTTGGTCGTGGCATTGGTCAAAGCCGTCAAACCATTCAAAAAACCTGGGGCAGACACGGTCATTGCAACGCCGGGAAGCTTTGTCAAATAACCTTCTGCTGAAGCTGCATAGCCTGCATGCTGCTCATGCCTGAAAGAAATGACGCGCAAGCCTTCTTTTTGCATCTTGCGGGACAAATCGGTAATTGGAATACCTGGTACGCAGTAAATATTTTTAATACCATTGAGCTTAAGTGCATCAATGACGAGTTGAAAGCCATCAATAGTTTCGGTTGTTTGAACGTCTGTTGTCATATTAAAATTCGTCTTTTGATTCGATGGGTTATCATAGAACCCTACTCGAACTCTTTCATTGACCGTGGTCAATAACTTCATGTCTACCATTGAGAATCATCCCGAAAAAAATATCATTCGGGTCCAGCTGACGCAAAACGCCGTCTTGAGTGAATTAACCAGCGACGAACGCAAAGAACTTGAGCAACTTTTGGTAGTTGTTGATTGCCCAAAAGGCGATTTTTTGCTGCACCAAGGCGTTACGGACATGGAGCAATATTTTGTTCTCGACGGTATTTTGAAACGCGTCGTTTCAAACGATCAAGCCAAAGAAATGATTTTGCGCTTTTCCGATGAACGCGACATGGAAACCAGCTATGCAGCCTGGCGCTTGGGTTCTCCAACTCCTTACAGTATCGTATCCGTCACCAAAGCCCGCGTCGCCAAACTTCCCTTGCCGCAATGGGTGGCCTTTATGGACAGGCATCCGTCCATCAAAGCATCTTTTGAGTACAGTGTCATGCGATTGATGAGTGAAATAATGGCGCATACCATTACTTTACACTTACTGGATGCACCTGGTCGTGTGAATCGTTTTATGAGGAAACAACCAGAACTGTTTGAACGCTTGCCCAAGAAAGAGCTTGCCTCGTATTTGAATCTATCTGCTGAAACGCTGAGCAGACTCAAACAAAAAGGTAAGATTTAATTTTTTAAATCTCAATAAAAAATCCCGCTTTATACAAATATAAAGCGGGATTTTTATTGGGTGATAGATATTAAGTAATCGAATTAGAAATATTAATCGACGGGTTGCTCAGCAGCAAATTCGTTCTTTTTAGGTGGTCGTACTTTTGCTATGGCTTTAGAAATCAACGGCCACAACAACAAAATAATCGCCAGTGTCGAAATCGTGCCCACTAACGGGTTAGACCACAAGACACCCACTTCACCCTGAGAAACCAACATCGCCTGGCGGAATGAATCTTCAGCTTTATCGCCCAGCACCAATGCTAAAACCAGTGGCGCCAAGGGGTAGTCAAGTTTTTTGAACATATAACCCATCACACCAAAGAACAGCATGAACCAAATATCAAGCATAGCGCTGTGAACCGTATAGGCACCAATCGCACAAATAACGATGATGACTGGCGCAATAATCGCGAACGGAATACGAAGGATGGAAGCAAACAATGGCACAGTAGATAAGACCACAATCAAACCTACCAAGTTACCCAAGTACATACTGGCGATCAAGCCCCACACAAAATCTTTTTGTTCTACAAAAAGCAATGGGCCAGGTTGCAAGCCCCAGATCAACAAACCACCCAACAGCACGGCAGCCGTTGGAGAGCCAGGAATGCCAAGTGCCAACATAGGCAGCAACGCGCTGGTACCAGCAGCATGTGCAGCGGTTTCAGGTGCAATCACACCTTCAATTTCTCCGGCGCCAAATTTTGAACTATTTTTAGACATTTTCTTCGCCAAGCCGTAGCTCATGAAAGATGCCGGTGTTGCACCGCCCGGGGTGATACCCATCCAAATGCCGACCAAAGAACTGCGAACAGAAGTCATCCAGTACTGAGGCAATTTTTTCCAAGTTGCCAAGACGATTTTTGAATCAATCTTGCCACTCTTACCTTTGAATTCCAATCCTTCCTCCATGGATTGCAAAATTTCGCCAATACCGAAGAGTCCAATAACGCCAATCAAAAAGTCAAAACCACGCATCAAATCTGGAATACCAAAAGTCAAACGAAGCTGCCCTGTCACTGTATCCATACCCACAGCTGCTAATGCAAAACCAATTGCCATGGAAGCCAGAATTTTGAACGGTGAGCCTTTACCCATGCCTACAAAACTACAGAAAGTTAGCAAGTACACCGCAAAGTATTCAGCAGGTCCGAACTTAAGCGCAAACTTTGCCACCAGTGGTGCCATAAAAGTGATCATCACCACAGCGACAAAAGCGCCGATGAAAGATGATGTGAAAGCGGCAGTTAGCGCTTCGCCAGCTTTGCCTTGTTGTGCCATGGGATAGCCATCAAACGTCGTTGCAACTGACCAAGGTTCACCCGGAATATTGAACAAAATGGAAGTAATAGCACCGCCGAACAGAGCCCCCCAATAAATACATGACAGCATGATAATCGCTGACGTTGGCGACATGGTAAACGTCAGCGGCAACAAGATGGCAACACCATTTGCGCCGCCTAAACCAGGCAAAACACCAATCAGCACACCCAAAATGATGCCCACAAACATCAACAAAATATTCATCGGCGTCAAAATGACGCTGAAGCCGTGAAATAGCGAGTTTAATTCTTCCATTGTCTCATCCAGTAATTTGTTATCTTGAAATCTTGTTATCTGTAATGTGTTTTTGATCTGTTCAAAATCACGTGAGCTTATTAATAGCCTAGAAAAGCCAAAGGATCAAACTTTCCTTTGAACAAGGGCACTTTGAACCAAACTTCAAACATGAAGAAAAACAAAACAACAACTGCAACCGCAGTGACAACACTTTTAACTTTGGAAAATTTACCCAAAATGATCATAAACAGAGCGATGTAAATGGCTGATGCAACATACATTCCCAAGAACTGCACGCCAAGCACATACACGCAAGCAGGAATAAATACTGAAAGCACCAATTTCAGTTGATTGTTGTCAACAAAAATCTCAGTATTTTTGTCTTTACCAAACAATGATTGGTACATGACACCCAAGCCGGCAATGCACAACAAAATGCCAATATAAAAGGGGAAATAACCAGCGCCTGGACCATCTGAGGTCCAGCCCGAACCCAATTTCCAACTGCCAGTGATGACAGTGACACCTAAAATAAATATCAAAAAGGCAACGACAGCCTCTACTTTATAGGTTGCTACGCCTTGGCGCTGCGCTTCGTTTGAACTATCGTGAGTCATCGTAGATCCAGGCTGAAAATTTATCTAAAAAAAATGTGTTTTGCTAACATGCAAAAGACTCGCGCTGATGGCGAATCTTTTGCCGATAAAGTACCTTACTTGGCTAAAAAACCAGCTTCTTTCATCAAATCACGATGAGTGATTTCGTTAGCAGTTAACCATTTAACGAATGCATCGCCAGTCAAAGCTGTTTGGTTGAAAGCACCTTTTTCCATGTAGTCTTTCCACTCAGGAGTTTCACGTACCTTCTTCAACATGTTGATGTAGAAATCTGTTTGATCTTTCGTCACGCCAGGCGCCATGAAGATGCCGCGTAACATGACGTAATCTGCTGGAATACCGGCTTCTTGGCACGTAGGAATATCATTCCAAGACATAGTGTCAGTCACTTTGGTTTTGTACGGCATGCGTGTGTCATCAAACACGCACAAAGCGCGCAGTTGGTTAGCGCGCCATTGGGCAACAGCTTCAATTGGGTTATTCACAGTCGAATCAATGTGCTTACCGACCAACTGCACAGCTACTTCACCACCACCCTTGTAAGGAACGTAGATAAACTTTGTACCCGTGGCTTTTTCAACGCCGACTGTCAAAATTTGGTCTTCTTGCTTAGAGCCCGTGCCGCCCATTTTCATTTTGTTTGGACCTGCTGCTTTGACTGCCGCTAAGTAGTCTTTCGCTGTTTTGTAGGGCGTTTCAGCATTGACCCACAGTACAAACTGGTCTAACGCCATCATGGTCACTGGCGTCATATCTTTCCAGTTGAATGGCACGCCAGTTGCCAATGGTGTTGTAAATAAATTTGACAATGTGATGATGACTTTGTGTGGATCGCCTTTAGCCTCTTTTACTGCCAAGAAACCCTCAGCGCCCGCACCACCAGATTTATTGACCACAATCATCGGCTCTTTCATCAATTTGTATTTGATGACAACGCCTTGAATGAATCGCGCCATTTGATCCGCACCACCACCTGTTCCAGCTGGCACAACGAATTCGACTGGCTTGGTAGGCTCCCAAGACGCGTGCGCTGGGCTCATGACAGCTGCGAATGCACCGGCTGCCAACACGGCAGTCACGGTTTTCTTGAAGAATGAGTGTGTTTTTGAAATACGTGTCATACCAAAATCTCCAGTTTTAAGTAATTTGTCTGTGAAGCAAGTATCGGCGAATTTACCGATCTTCTTTCAACGTATGCATGCTCACTTATGTTGACTTAAAAACGATTGACGAGGGTCAAGTTTGATTGTTATAAAGACAAACCAAGGGTAAGTCCTAGGCAGTCAACTCAAACTTTGATTTTCATCAACAGCCGGCCAGTCGTTTATATAGGCTTTGAGCATTTTGTTTTAAAAGTTTTGGCTGTCAACTACCGCCTTGGCAACGTCGTAAAAACTGATCACACCCATCAGCATCATTTTGTCGATAACGGGAAGGTATCGAGCATGCCGCTCTAGCATCATGCGGCGCACTTCGTCTAGCTCAGTCTCTAAGGTGCAAGTCAATGGGCCATTGTCCATCGCGCGCCAAACAGTGGTATCACCAATGACACCGCCATTTTTGACAATAGATTTGATAACTTCACGAAAAGTTAACATGCCAACCACTTTGCCATGCGACATGACGACCAAAGATCCCATGTCGTTGTCGGCCATCAAGGTCACCGCGCTTGAAAGCGTGTCTTCCGGGGTGCAGGTGTAAAGCGTGCTACCTTTAACGCGCAGAATGTCGCTGACTTTCATGGTGCTCTCCCTCACAAAAAATAGAAAATAATAAGAATAATATAGCCCACAATGCTCTGTTGTGCTTTGAAATTTATTTTTATTCACGATTGAACACAAAAATCAAACAAGGATTGCTTATGCCCGGCTATTCAGACCCCAGTTTTGACACCCTCGCCCTGCACGCAGGCGCATCGCCCGACCCCGTGACGGGTGCTAGGGCGGTGCCGATTCACCTCACCACCTCCTTCGTGTTTGAGTCCAGCGACCACGCCGCCGCGCTGTTCAACCTGGAACGCTCCGGCCACGTCTACAGCCGCATCAGCAACCCGACCAACGCGGTACTGGAGCAGCGGGTGTCCGCGCTGGAAGGCGGCATAGGCGCGATCACCACCGCCAGCGGCCAGGCGGCGCTGCACCTGAGCATCGCCACGCTGATGGGCGCTGGCTCGCACATCGTGGCGTCCACCGCGCTGTACGGTGGCTCGCAGAATCTGCTGCACTACACGATGCGGCGTTTTGGGATTGAGACGACTTTCGTCAAACCCAACGACATCGACGGCTGGCGCAGCGCCGTACAATCCAACACCAAATTGTTTTTCGGCGAAACCGTAGGTAACCCGGGGCTGGATGTGCTGGATATCCCCACCGTCAGCGCCATCGCTCACGAAGCCGGCGTACCGCTGCTGGTCGACAGCACCCTCACCTCCCCGTGGCTGATGAAACCGCTGGATTTTGGCGCAGATCTGGTCTACCACTCGGCCACCAAGTTTTTAAGCGGCCACGGCACCGTCATTGGCGGTGTGGTGGTCGATGGCGGCTCGTTTGACTGGGAAGGCCCAGGCACGGCAGGTAAATTTGCTGAGTTGACAAAGGTTTACGACGGCTTTCACAACATGGTGTTCAGCGAAGAGTCCACTATCGGTGCATTTTTACTACGCGCGCGCCGCGAGGGTCTGCGCGATTTTGGTGCCTGCATGAGTCCGCACACTGCATGGCTGATTTTGCAAGGCATCGAAACCCTGCCCCTGCGCATGGCTCGGCACATGAGTAACACGCAAAAAATTGTTGAATTCTTGGCAGCAAACCCCTCTGTGTCGCGCGTCGGCCACCCGATGCTGGAATCGCACCCCAGCTATGCATTAGCGGGCAAACTATTGCCGCGCGGTGCTGGTTCCGTGTTCAGCTTTGACCTCAAAGGCAGCCGCGCACAGGGCAAAGCTTTCGTCGAAGCGCTCAAAATATTCAGCCATTTGGCAAACGTGGGCGATTGCCGCAGCCTAGTTATTCACCCTGCCAGTACGACCCATTTCCGCATGACAGACGCGGCACTAGCGGCTGGCGGCATCACGCAAGGGACGATTAGATTAAGCATAGGTCTAGAGGACCCAGATGATCTGCTGGACGATTTAAAACGTGCTTTAAAAGTTGCTGAGAAAACGACATAAAACTACAATGAGTTGAGAATAGAAAAGAAGACATAAAACTAAAGAAATAGGGGAAAAACGAATGAATACACCTACCATGAATACCAAAGACCGCAAAATCGACGCCCTGCTCGCCCACTACGGCAGCAGCCACAAAAATTCGACGAATGAGTTGATTCATTTCTTCGCTATTCCGCTAATCATGCTCAGCATCGTTGGCCTCTTGTATGCCCTTCATCCGTGGGTGGCTTTCGCTTTCATGGCGGCAAGCATGGTCTATTACGCTCGGCTTTCAACGGGTTTTTTAATCGCCATGATCGTCTGGGCCGTCCTGCTCTTTTGGTGCATCACTCTCATGGGCGACAAGGTTTGGCAAACCTCATCGGTGATCTTTGTAGGCGCGTGGATCATCCAGTTCATAGGCCATAAAATAGAAGGCAAAAAACCATCGTTTTTTGAAGATATAAAGTATCTGTGGGTTGGACCCTTGTTTGTGCTGAGTATGTTGTTTCAGAAGATTGGGATTCGTTGGTAATATTACCTTTATCTTTTGATATACCGAGACTATGATAATTGTGGAGTTACTTAATTTGAACTAAAAGTTTTCATTTATAGGAGTACATGTTGCCATGCATACACTTCAAAAAACCCTTATGACAAGCGCACTAAGTGTGCTTTGCACGACAACCATTGCGCAGCAGCAAGTGGTGCGCCCAGCACCCGTCAATTTGTGGATGGATGTATCCACCAGTAGTTTTGCGGGTATGCCTGACATGGAAAGTATGGGTGCTGGCGGCAGTTTATTCGGCGGACTGGTAGGTGCGGCTTCAGGCAATGCGAGCTTAGGAGGCGCTTTGAAAACTTATGGCCAATCGCGTACGTTTTCAATGATGCCCAGCCGTGTGATTGATATTGCGTTTATGAACAACACCAAACCCGCCATCGAAGTCAGTCAAGCAATTCCTGCAGCTATGAAAATGGGCGATAAATTGCCTCTGGTGCCGCCCATTCGAGTTACAGCCATGCGCAGCAGCGACGACCGCGAGTTGCCACAAAACATGGAGCGCCCCAAAGGCCGCATCTTGATTTATTGGGGTTGCAGCGAAACCGTGCGCTCTGGACAGCCTCGCATCATCGACCTAGGCGGTGATATGACCAAATTTGGCAGCGCTTTTTCAGGTCGTTTTGCCCCAGACCAAAGTGTGCGAACAACCGAACGGCATGCTGTTTACCCCAACGATAAAAACACCGTTAATTTGAGCAAAGATAGCTCGTTGACTGGTGAACATCAGCTAGTCGGTGATGGCATACCTGCGTCGATGCGCTTTACCTTGAACCAAGCGCAAGACATCATGCCAGCTATCGAGTTGCAGTCTAGTGGCAACCCAACCGTCAGTATCAAGCTCAATTGGCAAAGCTTGAACCAAGCCAAAGCTTACTTCATCAGTGCTTTTGCAAGCAATAGCAATGAGATGGTTCTGTGGTCTAGTTCTGAAAGCGCCGATGCAGGCATGGGTTTGATGGATTATTTGCCCAACAGCACCATCGACAGCTGGTTACGTGACCGCGTATTGCTACAACCCACGACTACGAGCTGCGCGGTTCCACAGGGCATCTTTGCAGCGAAAGACGGTGGTCGAGTCAGTGGCGGCGCGATGGCGCAGATGGTGGCTTTTGGGGGCGACAGCTATATTGTTCACCCACCTCGGCCAAGCGATTTAAAAACACCCTGGAACCAGGAATGGGCCGTCAGAATTCGCCTCAAATCACACGCTATGGCCAGTTTAGGCGGTGAAGAAAACGCCAATAACTCGCGACGCCGCAACCCAGCGAACTCGAACTCTGGCAATTCCAATGCAGCCAATGCACCTGCAGGTCAAGCTGATGCGCCTGCAGAAAGTGGCGGATTGTTAGGGCTACCAATCCCGGGTGTGGGCGGCTTGCTTAAGGGCATATTTGGTCGTTAATTCTGCAATTTATTTCTCACACAACCAACTGCAACATCAATGCAATCCGCGCCTTGACGGGTGACAAGCCTCCAGAATCACCAAACTGTGCATCTGCTTTACCGACCAATGCCCCAAAAGCACAACGCGTGCTGCGCCAAACGGTCACGCCAGCTGTTTCTGCTTTCTGAAGCGCGATTTCTAATTCTTTGCTGATCGTGCCGTTGCCGGTAGCTGCGACGACGATGCCAGCGAGTTTGTTTGATGTGGCAGTATTACGTTGCGTAAGCAAAGCGTCTACGATGGCACCAGTTGCGCCTGAATGGTTTAAAACGATCTCTACACGAGGTAAATCTTGAAATGAAGATACTAAATTTGCTATATTATTCGTAGCTGCTGAGTCAATAAATACAACGTTTATACGTGAATTAATCTCATATTTACGATAAATATCAAGTTTTCCCTCTTTCACATAACCTAAAGCGCCTGCATCGCCTGAACTGAAGGCGTCCAAGCGGTAGTTATGCACTTTTTGCACATCCACGGCGCTGTGAATGACGCCTGCACAGACAGCTACAACGCCACTTATTCCGCCTTTTTTGTAATCGCCAGAAGCAACAGCCAAAGCATCGAGCAAATTCTGCGGTCCATCGGGTACAAGCGCGGTAGCTGGGCGCATGGCGCAGGTTAAAACCACGGGTTTATCGGTCTCAAGAGCGCAATGCAAGAAAAACGCGGTTTCCTCCAGCGTATCCGTGCCATGGGTGATAACGATTCCTACGACGGATTCTTGCGCTAACCAATGCTGACAACGCGCCTGCAAACGCTGCCAAACCGTGAAATTCATGTCTTTGCTGTCAATTTGCGAGACCTGCTCACAAACCAGCTCACAGCCACCGTATGAGGCTTTACCCTCCAATGCGCCCACTTTACCTACCAAGGAGGTAATAGCCGCTAATAGCTGTTCAACGCCGATTTGTGAGGCGACGTAGCCCACATTGTCGCTAGCAAGGTCTGATTTGCCCGCGATGGTCCCACCAGTACCTAGAATGACGATTTTTTTGCTGTTTTCTGGATTCATGGACTGCATTTTGAAGCTTTTTTAAAGCTTTTATGAAGTTTGTTTGAAATTTGTCGACAGGTTTTTTGGGTATTTACTAAGCAGCGGGCTTGTCTTTTGCTATTTATTTTGATTAATTCGCAAAAAAAGCTTGCATTGCATACAAAACTGGTTAAAAATACAGTAACTGTTCAAAATGACAGCAAAACGATTGTATTTTTCTACAACTTTCAGGAGCCATGATGAGCAATACCTCTAGCGACATGCCAAGTTTCAGTGACAAGTTCACCATCAAGTTAACAGCGCGCCAGCAGCAAATTTTGGAATTGATTCAAAACGCGATTGCCCGTACAGGTTCACCACCAACACGTGCTGAAATTGCGACAGAGTTGGGTTTCAAATCTGCTAACGCTTCTGAAGAGCATTTGAAAGCACTTGCGCGCAAGGGCGCGATTGAGCTGGTCAGCGGTACATCGCGCGGAATTCGTCTCAAAGGTGATTCACTGCAGTCGATCAATGCATCGCGTGCCAAACAATTCAAAGAGCAATTCACATTGCCACTTCAAAGTTTGCTGCAGTTGCCGTTGATTGGCCGCGTGGCCGCTGGTTCGCCGATTTTGGCACAAGAGCATGTGGAACAGAGCTATAGTTTTGAGAGCAGCATGTTTGCCCGCAAGCCCGACTATTTGCTGAAGGTCAAAGGTATGAGCATGCGTGATGCAGGCATCATGGACGGTGATTTACTGGCCGTGCAGTCGGCCAAAGATGCGCGCAATGGTCAAATCATCGTCGCGCGCTTGGGCGAAGAAGTCACCGTGAAACGCTACAGACGCACCCAAAACTTGATCGAGTTGTTGCCAGAAAATCCTGATTTCAAAATCATCACAGTTGACCCTGAAGAGCCGTTTGCGATTGAAGGCCTAGCCGTTGGCTTGATCCGCAATACTTTCTTGATGTAACCCCAATCACCCGTTGCCGCAGTAGGTGGCGGGCGTATGGCAGCCTAAACATGAGGTTTATC
Organism: Polaromonas sp.; assembly: GCA_031390045.1. GTDB lineage: Bacteria > Pseudomonadota > Gammaproteobacteria > Burkholderiales > Burkholderiaceae_C > Aalborgiella. The sequence continues at coordinate 30,596 of JANMTB010000007.1, read as the reverse complement.
CGTGTTTTACCTGTGATTTTTGATCACGGGCGGGGCTGACATCACCCTGCTGCAGCAATTTTTTTAACAATCCTGCCTATGTATTACCTCTACTATTTAGGAGTTTCACATGGGATTCAATTATTCTTCCGCTTCATCAAAAGTCTCTAAAAGCGATTTATTCGGTGCCGTTTTAGCCGGTTTTGGTATTTGGACCAAACCGTCACTTCAGACAAAACCAGAGCTAGCACGACCAGCAGTAGCAGCGAGCAACGTTTATCCCTTGCGCGTTATTCGCGTCAAAGACGCAAATCCGCAAATGGCAGGTCGTATGGTTATTTCTGGTCGCATGGCTGATGTTTGCGCTGAACTGGACAGATTGGCAGCTTGAGTTTTTAGGTCTGAATCAATCTGTAGGACAGCAACTACGCTTGGTGTTGGTGCTGTCCTCTATATCTTTTGACATTCGCATTTGATACTTAACTCTTCAATAACCATTTTGTAATTTTGGAGGCTTCAATGAAAGTATCACATCATGCACTAGGCACGAACGTCGAAAATTTTTCTTCACCTACACACGCGTGGATCAAATTTGCGTCAATAGCGGCGGCTGCATCGTTAATGAGTCTGGCCATTAGCACTCACGCTTTAGCACAGAAGATGAGCAGCAGTGACTTCAGCGCTGCAAAGACGAGAGTGAGCTCCGAATACAAGGCTGATAAAACAATCTGCAAGCAACAGTCTGGCAATGCCAAAGACATTTGTATGGAAGAAGCCAAGGCAAAAGAAAAAATTGCAAAAGCCGAATTAACTTTTTCGTACACAGGCAAACCAGCTGATAAAGTCAAAGTGGCAACCGTCAAATCAGATGCGAATTATAACGTAGCAAAAGAAAAATGCGATGATTTGTCGGGTACACCAAAAACAACTTGCCGTACAGAAGCAAAAGCTATCCACACTAAAACGTTGGCTGATATCAAAATGGGCAAACAAATCAATGAAGCAAAAGTTGATGATGCACAAACCAAAATGGACGCCGATTACAAAGTAGCTACTCAACAATGTGCTTCACTTGCTGACGACGCTAAATCTAGTTGCCTCTCAGCCGCTAAAATTAAATTTTCTAAGTAATACTTAGTTCGAGTCTCGGGCTTCAATTTTCAAGATTACTTGATTAATTTGCACCTATGAATGGTCGCGATTGGTCATTTAACACCGACAGTAGTTACACAATATTAAGTAAACTTGACTGCGACTCGAATTATTTGACTAGATTTAGGCACAATATCAGCATGAATATTGTGATCCTAGACGACTACCAAGATGCCGTGCGTAAATTGCCCTGTGCGGCCAAATTAGATGCTTTCAATGCCAAGGTTTATACCAACACTGTCAAAGGTGTTGGGCAACTGTCGCTTCGTTTGAAAGATGCTGACATCATTGTGCTGATTCGCGAGCGCACGCAGATGAATCGACAGCTGATCGAAAAGTTACCCAAACTCAAGCTGATCGTACAAACTGGTAAAGTTGGCACACATCTTGACGTGAGTGCCTGCACGGAGCGCGGCGTTGCCGTGGCCGATGGCGTTGGCTCACCTATTGCGCCTGCTGAAATGACGTGGGCGCTCATTATGGCAGCTATGCGTCGGTTGCCGCAATACATTGCCACCCTCAAACACGGTGGTTGGCAGCAATCGGGGCTGAAAACAACGGCCATGCCGCCTAATTTTGGACTTGGTTTGACCCTGATGGGGCGCAACCTCGGCATTTGGGGCTACGGCAAAATCGGTCAATTGGTTGCAGGGTATGGACGCGCATTTGGCATGAACGTCATCGTTTGGGGCAGTGAAGAATCGCGCCAAAAAGCCAGAAACGATGGCTTCGCGTCTGCCACATCGGCTGAAGCTTTCTTTTCCTCATGTGATGTGCTCTCCTTGCACCTGCGCTTGCACGACGAAACTCGCGGCTTGGTCACATCGCAATTGTTGTCATTGATGAAGCCAACAGCGCTGCTGGTCAACACGTCTCGAGCAGAGCTGATTGAACCTGATGCCCTGATTTCCGCCCTTAACCGTGGCCGCCCGGGTATGGCGGCGGTTGACGTGTTTGAAACCGAGCCGGTGCTGCAAGGTCAAGCCTTGTTGCGCTTAGAAAACTGTATCTGCACGCCGCACATTGGCTACGTCGAGCAAGACACGTACGAAATGTATTTCAGCGCCGCCTTTGACAACATCCTCAATTTCGTCAAAGGCACGCCGACCAATATCGTCAACCCTGGTGCATTACAGGTTAGACGCTAGTGGGACAGAGTAGTCCAACTAATCCGCTAAAAACTGAGATACACCCTGACCCGCTGCAAAACCACTGGCCAAACACGCGGTCAACAAATAGCCACCGGTAGCAGCCTCCCAGTCCAGCATTTCACCTGCACAAAATACGCCGGCAGCCAGCTTTTTTGTTGGCTGCAACATTAGCACGGTATTCATACCCTCAAATGTCACACCGCCTGCACTGCTGATCGCTTCGTCAATCGGACGAGCGGATATCAAAGTAATCGGCAAAGCTTTGATACCCGCGGCTAAAGCTGCTACATCATTCATAGCATCTTTGCCAAGTATTTCATAGAGCAACGCCACTTTGATGCCATCAAGTTTCAATCGACTTTTCAAATGACTCACCAATGAACGCGAACCCCGCGGATGTCGCACTTCGGTCAATACCTGCTCTGCGGTTCTGTCAGGCAGTAAATCAAGGTAAAAAGTTGCACTGCCATTGGCTGCAATATCATCGCGCAACCAGCTCGATGCAGCGTAAACCAAGCTGCCTTCGACGCCGGTACTTGTCGCAACAAACTCGCCTTGCTTTTGAAAACGTGGCACTGAATTACTCATTGAAGTCATAGCTGACGGCACAGATATGGCCACAGTTTTGAATGGCAGCCCGGCATACTTCTCCGCAAAATACGCACTCCAGCCCACATCAAACCCGCAGTTTGACGGTAAAAGCGGTTTCACTTTCACGCCCTGCTGCTGCAACACAGGCACCCAAGCGCCATCCGACCCTAACCGCGCCCAGCTACCACCACCCAGCGCCAAAACCACTGCATCAGAATGCACGGTGATATTGCCTGCTGGCGTTGCAAACTGCAAAGCGTGTCCATGTTCAGGCCCACCTGCAACAGCTTGCGTTGATTCTGCCCAACCCAGCCACCGATGCCGCATATGAAACCGCACCCCAGCAACACGCAACTGATGCAGCCAAGCCCGCAGCAGCGGCGCAGCCTTCATGTCCTTTGGAAACACCCGCCCAGACGACCCCACAAATGTCTCCACACCCAGCCCATGCGCCCAGGTTTGCACCTCAGCAGCGCCAAATTGTTCAAGTAGTGGCCCAATCTCACTGCTTCGTGCACCATAACGTGACACAAACGGCACAGCCGCCTCTGAATGTGTCAAATTCAATCCACCCTTACCTGCCAGTAAAAACTTGCGCCCTGCCGACGGCATGGCGTCGTACACATCCACCTGCAAACCGGCTTTGACCGCTTCTTGTGCAGCCATCAGCCCCGCTGGGCCACCGCCAATGATGGCGACCGATTTACCTAATTTTTTAGCTTTATCCACAATTTCTTTCAATTAACTTCAATCAACGTCCCAGCCGCAGTCAAAAACGCAGCTCTCACAGATTCACCCGCATAACAAGCTTGCACCGCTGCCACGTAACCACGCATTTGCGCGACCAGCTCGGGTTTGCTCTGCGGCTGCGATTCCGATTTGTAGTCAAGCACCCACCAATCCCTGGTGTCTTTGCGTCGCACCAAGCGGTCTAGGCGCAGGAGTTTACCTTGTGCAGTGAGTTCGATTTCGTTGCCTTGCCAACCAATCACCGCGTCATCCCACACCCAAGCGCCCTCACCCGCCACGATGCGCCGCGCCATCTGCGCTGCTTGTTCGGCTTCTTGGTTGTTGAGGTTAAATTCGAGTGCCACGGCATCCATAGCAGTAACGTCAAACCGCTGCAGCAAGCGGTGCATGGCTTGGCCTATGCGCGATTCAAGGGATTCGTTGGCAGCAGTTATTACTGTAGCACTCTCTAAATTCACTATATTTTCAATAGCATTATAGGCAACAAATACGCCGGCTATAGGCGAATTCGTTCCTTTATTGAAGGTATTTTTATTATTTTCTATGCTAGGAAGCACCAAAAGCTCAACTTGCGTAGGAATATCAATTTTTAAATCAACGACTGAGTCAACATCCAAGGCAACTCCAGACAAACTGACCCCATCAACAGGCTCAGCCACAGCTCGTACACGCTGCCACCAACTCTCAGCCGAGGCATTCCGCGGCTGGCTGCTAGAGATAACCAGTTGCTCACGCGCTCGCGTCATCGCCACGTACAACGCGTTCAACTCCTCACGCTGACGCGCTTTTTTCTCATCCTCAAAAGCCTCTGCAGCACTAGGCGCTGGGCGGTTTTCGCTAGTCAAAAAGACAAAACTGGTTGGCGTTTCGGTCTCGCCCGGCCAATTCACCAGCACCCGCATGGACGCCGCTGGCGTAGGCGCAGCGTCGGTGTCCAAGATGATGACAACATCTGCCTCCAACCCTTTCGCGCCGTGAATCGTCAGCAGCCGAATCGCGCTGTCGTCACTTGTCATGGGCGATTTCACGGTTTGAGTGGCGTCTGCCATCTCAGATTCGCCGTCTGAATTTGCCGCACTGAGTCCTGCCTTCATAGCGCGAACAAAGGCATACGGCGTCAAATACCGAGCTTGGTCGATATCCAAAGCCGCGCTGAGTAAGGCATTCAAATTCGTCAAAATGCTGTCGCATTGCGTCGGTGGCGCGGCGCTGGCGTAGCGAGCCAGTACGTTGCCATCATGGAAAATAGCATCCAATGCGTCATGAGGCGGCAAACTGTCCAACCACTCTTTCCATAGGGTCAATTTAACCCCTAGCCTGGGTATTTCCTTGCTTAAATGCTCTGAATTTTGTAGCAAGTTAAACCATGACAGATACCGTCCTAAATCTTGTTCTAAATGCTTATTCTTCTCAGATTTATGCGCTAACGCAATCGTCACAAAATCATCATCCGTCAACCCAAACAGCGGCGATTTCAACGCACGGGCGAGTGACAAATCATGCGTTGGCGACACCAAAACATCCAATAACGCAACAATGTCTTGCACCTCTGGCGCATCGGCCAAGTTGGTTTTTTCGGGCTGCTGACTAACGATGTTGAGCGCTTGCAGCTCAACTTGCATAACTGCCAATCGCGAACGCTTCCGCGCTAACACCATGATTTCTTTAGGTTTTTTACCCGATTTCAAAAGCTGCTGGATGAACCGCGCTGCTTGCCGGCATTCAAGTGTGACGATCTTTTCTTCGACTTCTTCTCGCGGTTCGGTCAAGCTGTCTCGCCAAATCGCTTCAACGGAATCGTCTGCGGATTTATCCTTCACTGTGCGTTCAATTTGCGGTAAAAGCATAACCGAACCCGCAACCGCAATGTCCGTGCTGTGCGCCCGGTAGTCCGAATATTGTTTCACCTCTTGCGCCTGCAGCATCACCGTGTTCACCGCTTGCACCACCTGCAGCGCATTGCGACGAGTATGGTCGCAGCTAAGTAAATCGCCACTCAAGCCTTCTTTCACAAAATCTTGTGCTGCAATAAACACCTGCGGCTCAGCACGTCTAAAGCGGTAAATGCTCTGCTTCGGGTCGCCGACGATAAAAACTGTAGGCGGTTTGCCCCCCGCGCCCGTGTAGCCCGATAGCCATGCATACAAAGCCTGCCACTGCAGCGGGCTGGTGTCTTGAAATTCGTCAATCATCAGGTGCTTCACCCGCGCATCCAGCCGCTCTTGCACCCAGCCGCTCAGCTCAGAGCTTGACAGCATCACCAATGCAGCACGCTCCACATCGTTCATATCCACCCAGCCGCGCTGTCGTTTCAAGGCGGCAAATTCAGCGATCAAAATCCGCGTCAACCGCGCCATACGCTGCTGGTGTTGCCAAGCAGTGTGTTGCGCAATGGCAGCTTGCAAGCGAACGGCTATCTCTTGCGCTTTGGCAACAAACTCGTTTTCTGACAAGGTGGCGTTGAACTTGCGCGGTGTGTCTTTTTCGGTCAGTAAAGCAGCGATTGCGCCCGTTAAGTCATTGTCGGTAATAGATTTTTCTAGCTCTACCCCCTTTGCGCTAAATGACTTTTGAGCAGCTGAACCTAAAATTTTGGCAGCATCTGCGAGTATTTGGCGGTCAATACAACTTGCTGCAAACGCTGCTTCGGGTGAATCACAACCCGAAAACTCAGGAAAATACGCCGAAAAATGCGGCACAGAATCATCAACCAGCCCTTTTCCATCCGCCAATTCAAACTCAACCCGCTTAGACAGCGCTTCGTCCAAAGCCTTCAATGCCTGCGACTTGCCATGCTCGGCGACCAGTTCCTCAAAATCACGTTTTAGAGTTTCGTCTTTCAATAAAGCACCAAAAAACCGCCGCCAAACGCCGGGCACGGCCAGCTTGTCGTCTTCCAAAAGCGTGTAATTAGCAGGCAGATGCAAGCCTTCCAACACCGACAGCGGAGCAGTCCGCAGCAGCGATGCAAACCAGCCGTGAAAGGTTTTGATCTGCACACCACGCCCTTGGCTGAGCAAGGTTTGATATAGATTTTGTAGCGATTCACGCTTATTTTTCGCAAGCTGCGGGCTTAAACCCCTCATTACAAGCTCTTTTTCAAGTTTCTCTGGCGTATCAAATGCAAACTCTAAAAGAAACTTTTGCAGCCGCTCGCGCATTTCTCCAGCAGCTTTTTTGGTGAAGGTAATGGCCAGGATTTCGTGCGGCTGGGGAGCATCATCCTCCAGCAAAGCTCGAATCATCCGCGACACCAGCATCCAAGTTTTCCCAGCACCTGCGCAGGCTTCGACGGCAACGCTGCGCTGTGGGTCGCAAGCGATGGCGTAAAACTGGTCGCTGGAAACGGGTTTGCCGTAGTGTTCGTAGGCAGCGGTCATTGCCAAAAATCCTTCCGACACAACCCGCGCGCCGCACAATAGTCGCAAGCTGCACCCTCGCCCAAAGCTGGCAGTGGTTTACCTTGGCTGATATTTTGCATATCGTCCAAAATGCCTTCTATCAAGGCACTGCGGCTGTGATCAATATCTGGCTGTGCGTAAGTTTTACTTAACTTCTCGTTGACGTTGACGTACGCAGCTTGCAGCGTCTCATCCCCCACCAGTGCCGCGTAAAACGCGAGCTGCGTGTCTTCCAGTGGCTCTTTGAGGCGTTTGGCGGTTTTGCTGTCGCTTTCGGTTTTGTAATCCAGCACCATCGTTGTGCCATCAGCAGATTTATCGATACGGTCAAGCTGACCGACTAGCTTCAAGCCAAAATTACCAATCGACAGCTCCCGCCAAACTTCAGCTTGGTCAAATGTCCAACCTGCAGCTTGATGGCCTATCAACCAGTTCACATAACCATCGCGCACCTTCGGCCAGGTCGATGCCCATGGTAAAAACGCATCTTCTGGTATATTTTGAGTCGCATTTATCGCATTTTTTGCTATGTTTAGCATAGCAGAATAGTTAACAAATACGCTGACTACATCCATATTTGAATCAATTTCAGGTGATTTCTTAAGATTTTCGTGAAAATGACTCAAAACCGCATGCAGCCACAACCCAAACTCGCGTTTGTCCAGCGTTTCTTGCAGCTCGTCATCTTCCTTCAAACCCAGCTGCTGCAGCGCAAAAAACTGGTACGGACAGGTGCGCAGCTTGCTGTAGCCGCTGGCGGACAGTCGGGTAACGGGGAGCTGGCTGCCGTTCGGCTGCGGTCTGGGCGTTGGGTTGGCATCAAAATGTCGAACGATGCGCGGCTCGGTCACTGCAAGTTTTTGCTCGCTCTGCTTGAGTTTCAGCTGCAAACTTTGCACCAAACTACTGGGCAATATTGGCTCGCCTGTAGCCTCAGACTGCCGCCACAGCACATCGCAAAATGGCGTTTGCAGGGCGATGTGCCAGGCGGCGCGGGTGGCGGCGTCTTGCTCGACGCGGGTGATGAGTCCCAAAGCCAAACGCTCAGCGGGTGACCACTGGCCGGGCAACATGGGCGAAGGGTCGAATCGCGCTTCGTCACACCCCGCCAACACCACCGCTGCAAATGGACGGGCTAAGAGCTGGCTCATGGGCAGAATCGCTACTTGTGCGTTTTCTGGATGAGGCGGCTTGTAGCTGGCGGATTCCAGAGCGGTGTTCACCCAAGCGGTGAATTCGGTCAAGCTCCAACGGTCTGGGCTATGAGGCAGCGTTTGCGTGAGCTGACTTCGAGTAGGCTGCGCCGGCCCATGAATATGCAAAACTTCCAGCACTTTGAGTCCAGCCAAATCGTCTTCAAGCAACGCCAACAAACCGCTGTTTTCTAAAGCAGTTCGCAATGCCGCCAACCAAGCACTCAAAATACGGGGTGATTGCAAGCCTGCTCGGGCGGCTTCGATTTTTTGCGTCGTGGCTTGCAACATCGGTTGCTTTTCATGCAAAGCTGTATCTGAAGCAATCAACGCCACCCAGCTTGACCAAGAGGCTTGGTTCGCTTTTCGCACAGCTTTTTCGAGCACGGCTAATGCATCAGTCTCAATAGTCTTTGCATCGCTATTTTTCAAAAAATCCAACACACTGTCTGTACTAGCGTTCCAAGCGCAGGCTTTCAGAAATGTCATCAACTTGGCAGCCGCACGGGTAGTGGACAAAATCCAGCCGTTTTCGTCTCGCACTTGCACGTTTTGTGTGGCCAGCATGGCGCGGATGCGGCGGGTCAAGGCGCGGTCTGTGGCAGCGAGTGCGACTGGTGTGCGCCCAGCTTCGATGTGGCGCAGCACACAGGCGGCGGCCAGTTGCGCCTCGTCGTGGGCGTTTTTCGCGGGGTACAACGTGATTCCAGTTAAACGAGTGGGCAGTTCGGTATTGGGTTGCTCCAAAAGCGACGTTTTTTCACCCAATTGCTGTATCAAAGCCTGCACCAGTGGGTCGCGCTGCAAGCCTTCTAAAACAAACAAGTGGTCGGTTTGGACGGACGCCAATGCATCGTCAAACAACACATCGCTGGCGTAACTGCTGGTGGATGCCCAATACAACGCCAGCTGCGCAATGGACGATTCGTTGAGGAAAGTCGGTGAAACGATGCCACCAAACACATCTCGTCTAGCCTCCGCCGCCCAAATCAGGCGTTGCTTTGGGTGGACGGATGCTGCGCTAACTGCAAGCTGGTGTGCTGCCTCGACCAAGCGCGCGGTGATCAAATCTTGCTGCGTGGCGTCTAGATTTTCAAAAACACTCAGCTTGGCGTTTTTAAGCAAACTAGCCGCTTTGAGCACGTCTTGCGCCATGTCGAAACTGATGTCGTTTGCATCGGGCACAAAAAGTCGCAGCTCATTCGCCCAATTCGACGTGGTTTGAAACTGCGGCACAAATCCTGAGGGATAAAACTCTGCCCAATACCGCCGTGCCAGCGGCATCAATTGTGCAAAAGGTAACAAAACGACAGAACGCGATAAATGCGTGCCATTTTTTGTGCAACCAGCTTGAATCGAGGCGCAAAGTTGGCGCCAATAAGCCTTATTTAAGTGGGGCAAGTCAATATTTGTCTCTATTTTTGACACGGAGGGTCTTGCTTTCTGTCACAATGGTCTTAGTCTAATGTAGCTGCAGTTTTTAAGACTAGCTGCATTTACGCATGTATTTTTTTGCCAATCAAAAAGGAATTCACTATGGCCAGCGATCTCATCAAACACGTTACCGACGCAACTTTTGAAGCCGAAGTGCTTGGCTCTAAAGCACCCGTGCTGGTGGACTACTGGGCTGAGTGGTGTGGTCCTTGCAAAATGATTGCCCCAATTTTGGACGAAGTGGCCGTCGCTTACGGTGACAAACTACAAATCGCCAAAATGAATGTGGACGAAAACCGCGATATTCCTGCGAAGTTTGGCATTCGCGGCATCCCGACTTTGATGCTGTTCAAAGATGGCCAATTGGCTGCGACCAAAGTCGGCGCGTTGAGCAAATCGCAGTTGACTGCGTTTATTGACCAGCAAATGGCGTAACAAGAGGCATAAACCTTCATTTGGTATCAAAAAAGGGCGGATTTGCAAAATTCTGCCCTTTTTTACGTCTGTATGTCTTTGCGCAAAAATCTGGCACAATTCCTGTCATAATTAGTCTATAACAAGCTTTAGCCGTGATTTCTCTGAATTTGAAGAAATCTGAAACGGCACTTTGAACCAAACCCAACGTTCTCCCTAGTTTCTAAGTTAAACGCCTGAGCTGCTCTTATCTAAGCACTCAAGCCCACCCCCAAATTTTCAATTCGCACCCTCTTCGGGTCAAATCTCACATGCATTTAAACGAACTCAAAGCCCTGCACGTTTCTGAAGTCCTCAAACAAGCGGAAGAGCTTGAAATTGAAAACACAGGCCGTATGCGCAAGCAAGAACTAATGTTTGCCATCATCAAGAAGCGCGCTCGTGCTGGAGAACAAGTCTTTGCCGATGGTGTTTTGGAAATTCTGCCTGACGGTTTTGGCTTTTTACGCAGCCCGGACACCAGCTACACCGCATCTACCGACGACATCTACATCAGCCCAAGCCAAGTGCGCCGCTTTAATTTGCACACCGGCGACATGATCGAAGGCGAAGTCCGCACCCCGAAAGATGGCGAGCGCTACTTTGCACTTAACAAGCTAGACAAGGTCAACGGCGGCGGTGCGGATGAGAACAAACACAAGGTCATGTTTGAAAACTTGACGCCACTCTTCCCCAAAGAGCAGATGAAGCTGGAGCGCGAAGTCAAAGGCGACGAAAAGAACAATGAAAACATCACCAGCCGCATCATCGACATCATCGCACCCATAGGCAAAGGCCAGCGCGCCTTGATCGTGGCGCAGCCGAAAAGCGGTAAAACCGTGATGATGCAGCACATCGCCCACGCGATTTCTGCCAACTACCCCGACAGCTACTTGATGGTGTTGCTCATCGACGAGCGCCCAGAAGAGGTGACCGAGATGCAGCGCACCGTCAAGGGCGAGGTGATCGCGTCAACGTTTGACGAACCCGCCGCCCGCCACGTGCACGTCGCTGAAATGGTGATCGAGCGCGCCAAGCGCCTGGTCGAACTGAAAAAAGACGTAGTGATTTTGCTGGATTCCATCACCCGCCTCGCTCGCGCTTACAACAACGTGGTGCCAAGCTCCGGCAAAGTATTGACCGGCGGTGTGGATTCAAACGCGCTGCAACGGCCAAAACGCTTTTTGGGTGCCGCCCGTAACGTCGAAGAAGGCGGTAGCCTGACCATCATCGCCACCGCTTTGATCGACACTGGCAGCCGCATGGACGAGGTGATTTTTGAAGAATTCAAAGGCACCGGCAACTCAGAAATCCACCTAGACCGCCGTTTGTACGAAAAACGCGTGTTCCCAAGTATCCAGCTCAACCGAAGTGGCACGCGCCGTGAAGAGCTGCTCTTGGCTCCTGAAATCCTCCAAAAAACCCGCATTCTGCGTCAGTTCATGTACAACATGGACGAGATCGAATCCATGGAAATGGTGCTCAAGCAGATGCGTGCGACGAAGAACAACTCAGAGTTCTTTGAGATGATGCGCCGCGGCGGATAATTAAGGTAATGTCATAGGCGCTACGGCTGCGCCTTCAATTTTGTGTCGCGCCAAAGCTTGCGCCACAAAACCAGTCGCTTTCATTTCTTCAACGAAATCACGCAAGTAAGCCGCGCCAGCGTTACGACCCACGGGTGTGCCCATGGCTTGGTTGATGACCATGAAACGGCCATCCAGCAAACGCAATCCTGGTAATCTTTTTGCATCGGCTTCAAGCTGCTGCTTCACGCCTGCGGCAACTTCTAATTTTTGCGCTAAAAACGTATCTACAACTGTAGGTGACGTAGGCGCACGCACCAGCTTGGCTTGCTTTAACTCTCGCGCCAAGTACAAATCGTAGGCACTGCCTGCACCCACGGCAACGCGAATGCCGGGTCGGTCAACTTCGTCATTGCTACGAATTGGCGAATTTTGCTCAACCAAGTACGCACCTTCAATCACCACATAAGCCGCGCTGTAACTGATATCAACAGCACGTGCAGGGTCGATTGCCACGAATGCAATGTCTAAAGTGCCTGCTTTCAAAGCCTCAACCACTTTACCTGCTGCTTCAAACGTGACGAGTTGAACGGACACACCCAAGCGACGCGCTAACTCACGCGACAAATCGACTGAGACGCCGGCGGGTTCACCCGTCGCTGGGTTTTTAACGGCCAAAATGGGGTTGCCAAAGTTGATGGCGGCATAGATTCTGCCATTCGGCGCTAATTCTGACTTGGCGGCGTAGCTAGGCGGGGCTAATGGTTTTCTTGTCGAGTTAGTTGACGTTATAGATGCTGAGGTAGTCGCTACAGTCTGAGATGCAGCAACCGAAGTCGCTTTCTTTTCTACAACTTCACCCGTTTTTGGGTTCACGCCTTCGTTGGCTAGCTTGTCTAAAAACCGCGCCAACTCTATGCGCTCAGCCTTGGCAGCAAAATCTGCGGCGTTTAAACCCAGTTGGTTTTTGACACTTGGATCTGCACCTTCTTGCAACAGCAGTTTGACAGCCGCTTCCGTGCCATACATCGCAGCTAGCATCAAGGGCGTGCTTTGATTCGGAGATTCGGTGTCGATATAGGCATGCTCATCAATCAGCAGCTTGATCATTTCCAACTGCCCGCTGGTAGCAGCGTAATGCAGCGGCGTCCAGCCGGTTTTGTTAACATCCGCGCCGCGCGCGATCATCCGTTTGGCGAACTGTGTATGCCCTTTCAAGGCGGCAATCATTAACGGCGTTTCGTCTTGTTTGCTGCGGGTGTCAACTTGGGTGCCTGACAAATCCAGCAGCGTCTTAGCCACTTTGAGTGAGCCCTCCATCATCGCCAAATGCAAGCCATGGCGGCCTTGGTCATCTAGTGTGTTGGCATCAAAGCCGCGAAATAGTATCGTCACCACAGCGCCATCGTTGTCATTTTTGATAGCAAGGAAGTAATCATCGGCGACCGCTGCCGTGGCAGGTTGTAAAAATCCTGCGGCCAATAAAGTAATGCAAATCAATAACTTATATAAATTCTTCATAAAAAGTATCATACCAAAACACCCGAAAACAAGGTATCAAAATTGCGACTGGTAACCCGACCCACTTCCTCGACGTCCAAGCCCTTGATTTCAGCAATCTTCTTCGCCACCCAAGGCACATAAGACGGGTTATTGGTTTTGCCGCGATGCGGCATGGGGGCTAAATACGGGCTATCGGTTTCAATCAAAACCCGGTCCATGGGCACAAAAGCCGCCACGTCGCGCAGGTCTTGCGCCGTTTTGAAGGTCAAAATGCCTGAAAACGAGATGTAATAGCCCAAATCTAATGCCGCACGAGCGACTTCTGCCGTCTCGGTAAAGCAATGGAAGACTCCATGGTCACCCTGCTCTTCACGCAAAATCGCCAAAGTATCGGCAGACGCTGCACGAGTATGGATCACCAACGGCTTCTTTACATGCTTGCCAGCTCGAATATGCGTACGAAAACGTTCCCGTTGCCATTCCATATCGGCCACCGTGCGGTCACCTAAGCGGAAGTAATCCAAACCTGTCTCACCCACGCCGACCACACGCGGCAAACCGGCACGTTGTACCAAGTCTTCAAACGTCGGCTCTCTCAACTCCTTACCCGGTTCAGTGCTAGCCTCATTGTCAGGATGCACCCCCACAGTCGCCCAAAAGTTGTCATAACTCGTCGCCAAACTGTGAACAGCCTCAAACTCCTCCATCGTCGTGCAAATGCACAAAGCCCGCGTCACCTGCGCCTCAGCCATCGCGGTGCGGATTTGTGGCAGCTGGGACATCAGCTCTGGGAAGACGAGGTGGCAATGGGAGTCGGTGAACATGGGGGAATAGAGTGTTTTAGGAGAAAATGTGACTTTTAGGAGTTAAATTTGGCTCTAGCCGGCGTATTTATTGCCTAAAGTGCTATATTAATTATAGTGTTTTAGATTCGCTTTTAGCCACCATCGCCCGCTGCGCCCCGCTCACCAGCGCTTCTAGCATCAAGCCAGCGTTGAACGGATGCTCTACGGTTCGGGCGGTGGTAGACAGGGTTTTGTGCCATGCGGCCAAAGCGCTGTAGCTGGGGGTGGAAGCAGGCGCTGGCAGGTCAGCTGGTTTGAAAAAGCGGGGTTCTGCGCCGGATTTGCTGGCTAGTAAGTCGTGGCAAAGCTTTTGCTGGGCGTCTAGCAGGTCGGCGGGGAGCCAGTTGGCTACAAAACCGACGTCACCTTTCGCCATGGCTTTCGGGAAGGCTTGCCAATCTGATGGGTTACGGCCGGAATTGGCGAAACTCAACGCATCGGCGGGGCGACCACCGGCGGCGCGCAGCAGAGGCTCGGCATCTGCTTTTTTCACGCCCTGCTCTGCTAACCACGATAAAGACTCTGCTGCCGATGGCCATGTCATCGTATGGGTCAAACAACGGCTGCGGATGGTGGGAAGCAGTTGATGTGCAGCTTCGCTGGCCAGGACGAATTTGAGATCGCCCGGTGGCTCTTCTAGGGTTTTCAAGAGCGCGTTGGACGTGATGTGGTTCATGCGCTCTGCGGGGTAAACCAACATGGCTTTACCACGGCCACGGCCGGCGGTGCGCTGGGCAAACTCGACCGCGTCGCGCATGGCGTCGATGCGGATTTCTTTGCTGGGTTTGCGCTTTTTGTCGTCGATATCGGCCTGCGCCTTCTCGCCTAGCGGCCAGCCGAGTTCAATCATCACGGTTTCGGGCATCAAAATACAAAAATCAGTGTGAGAACGTACATCGATGGCATGGCAGCTGGTGCAGGTGTTGCAGGCTCCAGTTTCCGTAGGTTGATCGCATAACCAAGCGCGAACGAGTTGCAGCGCCAACTCATACTGACCCAAGCCCGACGGCCCTTGTAGCAACCAGGCGTGGCCGCGCTGTTTGAGCAGGGTTTCGGTTTGCGCGGCTATCCACGGCGCCGGAGGAGCAGTGACCTGCGCTTCTTCTGCACTCATGCAGTATTACCTTTTTTCAAAAATCCTTTAGATTCAACCGCTTGCAACACATCAGCCCAAACTGCTTCACGACTCTGATTAGCGTTGATTTTGGCGAAACGGGCTGGGTTGTCGTCCATGCGTTTTTGATAACCTGCGGCCACTTGGCGGAAAAACTCGACAGGCTGGGCTTCAAATTTGTCGGGTACGCGAGCACCGGCGAGGCGTTCGGCGGCGATTTCAGGCGGCAAATCAAACCAAATCGTCAAATCTGGCTGACGAATACGATAATCTACCGCGCCATATGCGAGTTCCTGCCTTGATCGGAATAACTTATTAGGATCAGAGTATGCTTCTAATCTGTTTATTTTCTGAGTCCATTGCTCTAAAATTGATAGCGTTTTAAGATCAAAACTTCGCCCACCACCTTGGTATGCGAAGGTGGCATCAGTAAATCTGTCGCACAAAACAATGTTACCGCGCGCTATGGCGGGTTCTATGACTTGATTCAGGTGATCGCGCCTTGCTGCGAAAACTAAGAACGACTCGGTCAATGCGTCCATGGCATCGTTCAAAATGAGTTGGCGCAACTTTTCTGCCAAAGGTGTACCGCCGGGTTCGCGGGTTTGGACGACGTTCGAATCGCCGTAATGCGCTTTAAACGCCGCCACCAAGGCATCAATATGCGTCGATTTGCCAGCGCCGTCTATGCCTTCAAAGCTGATGAAAAGACCTTGTTTTGTCACGCTGTTTTGCACCTTGCTTTCCACCTCATTTACCCCGAATGTATTTGTTCACCGCCCGATTGTGCTCTTCCAGCGTGTCGCTGAACTGGCTGGCACCTGTGCCGTCGCCCTTGGCCACAAAGTACAAATAACTGCTCGGTTTGGGTTGCACTGCCGCCAAAAGCGCGGCTTTGCCAGGCATGGCGATGGGTGTGGGTGGCAGGCCGGTGCGCTGGTAGGTGTTCCACGGGTTGTCGTCTGCCTTAGCGCGCAGCCAGTTGCCGTCGTATTCTTTGCCTTTGGCGGGGCCTGCGCCGTAGGTGACGGTCGGGTCGGTTTGCAACGGCATATTGATGCGCAAACGGTTGTTAAACACGCTGCCCACCATGTCGCGGTCGGCCTTGCTGCCGGTTTCTTTTTCGACGATGCTGGCTAAGGTTAATGCGTCGTCCATTGATTTGAGCGGAGAATCGGGGGCTCGCATCTCCCACGCAGCTTCTAAGTTTTTGTTCATGGCTTGCAGGGCGGCTTTTAAAACAACCCAATCGCTGTTGCCTTTGGTGTAGGTGTAGGTGTCGGGGAAGAAGCGGCCTTCGGGTTTCAAACCGGGTTTACCCAGCTTTTCCATGATCTCTTCAGGCGATAGCCGGCGTGTTTCTTGCTTTAGATGCTCTGCTTTTAATAGCGCTTCGCGTAGTTGATTAAAGGTCCAGCCTTCCACCAAAGTCACCGTTCTAAAGGATTGATCGCCACTGACCAATTTTTTCAATAAGCTGCGTGGTGTGACACCAGCTTCCAGCTCGTAGCTGCCCGCTTTGATTTTGCTGGCATCGCCGGAGACGCGAAACCACAGCTGCAGCAAGTTAGGCTGGGTTTGCACGCCAGCTTCGACGACTTGTTGGGCGATGGATTTGCCAGTGTTTGACTTGTCTAAGGTGAATTCAACCGTCGAAAAAGCCAAGGTCAAAGGCTGGTTCACCCACCACGCCATAGCGCCCGCGCCTGCAGCGGCAAAAATCCCCAGTAGCCCGACGATGGCGAGCAGTCTCTTGAACATGAAAAATTGACCCTTATATTTAACAGAAGGTTATTCGCTAGGAAATAAGCTGAATTAGCCATACGCAGAACAATTTCCCTGAATGACGATGATAATTCACCTATGAAGCCTGAAAGCACACAAAACATACTTTTACCCACGCAGTTACCCTCTGGGGTCGCAAAACTTGAGCATTTGGGCATCATCCGCGTCACAGGTGCGGATGCAGCATCGTTTTTGCAAGGTCAGCTGACCAACGATGTGCAACTGCAAAAATTGGAAGAATCACGGTTAGCGGCGTTTTGCAATGCGAAGGGGCGGATGCAGGCGTCATTCATCGTTTACAAGCGCCCTGCCGTTGATGCAGCGCAAACCACGCCAGATATTTACCTGATCTGCAGCCGCGATATTTTGGCACCGACTTTGAAGCGTTTGAGCATGTTTGTGATGCGGGCAAAGGCGAAGTTGACGGATGTTTCCGCTGAATTCACCATCTTCGGACTTACCGGAAATGCTATATTATCAATAGCTACTGAGTCAATAAATACGCCGGCTACAGTCATATTTAACACCTCTATAATCATTGCACTGCACCCTGCTATGAGACAAAGCCGCGCATTGTATATTTCGCCAATTGATGATGCAGCACCTGTGGGTGACGTGCTCTCAACCGAGCTGTGGAACTGGGGCGAGGTGCATGCCGGTATTGCCACCATCACCGCTCCAGTGGTAGAGGCTTTTGTGCCGCAGATGCTGAATTACGAGTCGGTCGGCGGCGTTAATTTCAAAAAGGGCTGCTATCCAGGCCAAGAAGTGGTGGCACGTAGCCAGTTTAGGGGGACACTGAAACGGCGCGCCTATATCGTTCAGATTGATGTTTCAAGTGATAAAGACTCGCAACCCGTTGTCGGACATGAGGTTTTTCACGAATCAGACACAGAGCAACCGTGCGGAACTGTCGTACAAGTGGCCGCAAATCCGAGTTTTTACCCGAATAGCGGCTCATCAGCGATTGTGTCTATGCAAGTCGCTGCAGCAAACGGCGGAAAGCTGACTTTGGGATCAGCAAGCGGTGCAAATATTACGTTGCTACCGTTGCCTTACCCGCTGCTTGAAGATATTTAAAGTAGCTTAAACATCTCAATATGCTGCATACCTTCTTCGTCAAAAGGCACACCGCGTGCAGTAAACCCTTGTTTTAAATAGAAATTTTGAGCACTGCATTGTGAATGCAGAATAACTTCGTCATCGCCGCGCACTTTGGCAGCTGCCATCAGTGCAGACATGATGTCTCGCCCAAGGTTTGAGCCGCGCATGACGCGATGCACGGCCATGCGACCAATTTTGCTGCTTTTTTTACCGTCAATGATGTGGCTTTGCAGCAGCCGTCCGGTTGCCAAGGGTTCACCGAATCGGTTGTAAGCGACGGCGTGGACGGATGTAGCGTCAGCTTCGTCACGCTCGATCTCTAAAGCAAATCCTTGCTCGTTCACGAATACTTCTTCGCGAATTGCAAAAGCATCCGCACCTAATGTTTGTATGTCACCCGTATTGACAGTCGTCATGGCTTCACCTGCTTCAAATGCAGTCAGCGAGTTTCTAAATCCATCAGGCACAGGTTTTGATTTTTGGGTGGATGGATCAGCAAAAACATAGATGAGTTCACAGGTGACCAAGAGCTCGTCAGCTCTGAATATCGCACCTTCAAAAACCACTGAAGAATTGCCGATTTTTGCGCATTTGAGCATCACATCTAATTGATCTTCGTAGCGTGCGCTGGCGAAATATTCGACACTGGCTTTTTTTACATACAAATCACCGCCCCATTGGTGCATGGTTTCTTCGTAAGGCATCGCCAAGTCGCGCCAATAATCGGCAACGGCAGTGTCAAAGTACATCAAATAGTGTGCGTTGAACACTATTTTTTGCAAGTCAACCTCGCTCCAGCGAACCCGAAGTCGTGTGTTTGCGCGAAAGTCTTGGCGAGTTGGTTTCTTATTCATGTGCACGATATTAGCAAATGCGCAATTTAAACCAGGCAATCACCATGCATTTGACTTAGAACAGCCCAGACTTCTGCTAGGCTAGGCAGCATGCCATCCAAGCCCGCCATGCCCCAAGCTACTGTCGTATTACTCCTAGCCCTCTTATTGGGTATTCAACCCATCACCACTGACTTGTATTTACCCGCCCTCCCCGCCCTGACCGAGGGGTTTGGCGCAAATATGGCGCAGGGGCAGATGACCTTGTCGGCATTGCTGTTGGCATTTGGGTTATCGCAGCTGGTGTGGGGGCCATTGTCTGATCGCTTTGGGCGCAAGCCAATTTTGCTGATCGGTTTGGTTTTGTACTCACTAGCAGCTATTGGGTGTGCTTTCGCAGACTCGATGGACTTGCTGATCACTTGGCGCATCATGCAGGGCTTGGCGATGGGTGCGGTGGTGATGTGTGGGCGCGCGCTGGTGAGAGATTTATACACACCCATCGTGGGCGTTACTGTGATGTCAAAAGGTTTGACTGGACTTGGCGTTTTCGCTTGCCTCAGCGCCCCGCTGGGTGGCTATTTAGCGGGGCACTGGGGTGCAAAAGCAGCTTTGTTGGCTTTGACAGTATTTGGCATTGCCACGCTTTGCATGGTTTTTTCACGATTTCAAGAAACACTGTCACAAAAGAATTTAAGCGCTTTGCAGCCAAGTTCATTGGTTAAAACATGGTGGCTCATCTTGAAAAACCCCGTTTTTTTGACCTACTCTGCATTGTCTTTTGCCTCATACGGGATACTGTTCACTTTTTTGGCATCGTCATCGTTCGTATTCATCAAAATCCATGGTTTCACACCACCGCAATATGGTTTCATCATGTTTGGTATGTCCGCTTTTTACTTATGCGGCACGGTGTGGTGTCGATGGCAAATCAGGCGCAGCGGCATTGCGCGCAGCGTCGCTATTGCTGCTGGGTTGTCACTGACTGGCGGCACTTTGTTGGCGGTGCTCGCATTCACTGGTAACCACAGCCCTTGGGCGTTGATATTGCCTTATTACTTGATCGCCGTTGGGCATGGTGTGCATCAACCCTGTGGTCAAACCGGCGCGATTGGCCCGTTTGGCAAAGCGGCAGGCACTGCGGCAGCTTTGAACGGCTTTTTGATGATGCTGACTGCCTTTGCCACGGGTGCTTGGCTGAGCTTTGCAAACGATGGCAGCGCCATACCGATGATTTTGGCAGTCTGGTTTTGGTCAATTTTCATCAGCATCATCGCGTGGACAGCAGTTCAGCAGCATGCTAATGCCTAATGGCATGGCCAATGCCAGAAAATCAGATGTTATGAACCTTGACTTGCCACCTTATATCGCTCTAGCTGGACCCACGGCTTCTGGCAAAACGGCGGCTGCATTAGCGATCGCACACCATTTTCAGGGCAAAATACCTGTAGAAATCATCAGTGTTGATTCAGCCTTGGTTTACAAAGGCATGGACATTGGTACGGCCAAACCCAGTGCAGCAGAATTAGCCGCAGTGCCGCACCATTTGATTGATATTCGCGACCCGATACAGCCTTACTCGGCCGCTGAATTTGTAAAAGACGCCACACGTTTAATCACTGAAATCAACGCGCGCGGGCACTTGCCACTGCTGGTGGGCGGCACCATGTTGTACTTCAAAGCCCTACTTGAAGGATTGGACGACATGCCCACAGCTAGTCCTGCCGTTCGCGCTCAGTTGGAGCTTGAAGCTGCGCAGATTGGCTGGCCTGCAATGCATCAAAAACTCGCTGAAGTTGACCCCACCACCGCTGCCCGATTGCAGCCGAATGATGCACAGCGGATTCAACGCGCTTTGGAGGTCTATCGCATCTCTGGGCAACCCATGTCGTCATTCCACAAACGATTATATGCATCAAGTATTGCTATTAATAATATAGCTGTAGAGGCAATAAATACGTCGGCCAAAGGCCAATTTAAACACCTAAAAACACTGTTTATTTCACTCGAACCGCACAACCGCGAATGGTTGCATGAACGCATTGCGCAGCGGTTTGATACGATGTTGTCCAGTGGTTTTGAAGCAGAAGTTCGCCGTCTTCGAAAACGTGGTGATTTGAACTTAAACACGCCCTCGATTCGATGTGTCGGCTACCGCCAAATGTGGGAAGCATTAGATGCTGCGAATGACGAGCAGCTGGATAAAAAAACAGCTTTTGAGTTGCGCGAAAAAGGCATCGCCGCAACGCGCCAGCTGTGCAAACGCCAGCTGACTTGGCTGCGGTCTATGCCTCATCGGCAAGTTGTGGCTTGCGACGCGCCAGATGCAGTTGAGCAAGTCATTCACATGGTTAATCCTTGGTTACTGAATCCAAGTTAACCATTTTTGCGTATCATCTTGTAAGTTCATTAAGAAAGTCAGCGTCATGTTATGTAAAATAATGCTTAAATATAGACAAAATGCTATTAAACTGATAGCGCTACAGGCAATAATAATGCCGGCTAGCATCCTACTTAGTCACGCAGGAAGCTTAAGTGTCAATGTAGTCGATAGAGATGGCAAACCCGCTGTTAACGCGGTTGTCATGGTTTATCCAAGTTCGCCAACACCATCAACCCAAGCACCCCCTTCAGCTTTGACATTGTCGCAAGCCAGCATGCAATTCAGCCCAGCAGTGGCTTTGGTGCAAGTAGGCGCTAAAGTCACTTTTGTGAACAATGATCCATGGGATCACCACGTCCGCGGCTCAGCTTCAGGTGCTAAAGAGTTTGCAAGTGGTGCTACTGATGGCTTTTCGTTTCGTTTAGCGGGAAAAGCTAATAGTACGACGAGTGGCGCGACAAGCACGGCGGCAAACAAAATCAGCAGCAGTGTGGTGACTTTTGACAAAGCTGGCGTGACGCTGCTGGCCTGTTACTTACATGGCTCCATGACGGGACATGTCGTGGTCAGCGACACGCCATGGGCAGCTAAAACCGATGCAGATGGCGTGGCTACGTTTAGCGACATGCCAGACGGCGTTGTGCAAATTAAAACGTGGCATGCAGCTCAGTTTGTTGATATTGCACCTGTAAATAACACCATCAAACCTGGCGCAAATCAAGCAAAAATGCAACTCAATGTCGCAATAGCTTCAAAACGACGCGTTACAAGCCCGCCTGAGTACAAGTAATTTGCAGGCAATCTGCAGCTAATTTGAGCGTTTCAGACCTAGCCAAGCTTGTTTTGGCCTTTGCCAATGGGATAATCAGGGTATGACGATTACATACAAAGACGATCAAGGCATCGCTGGCATGCGCGTAGCGGGCAAATTAGCCTCTGAGGTGCTGGATTATTTGACCCCGTTTGTGAAGCCTGGCGTGACGACGAATGCGCTGGACAAACTGGCGCACGACTACATCACCCAAGTGCAAGGCGGCATTCCTGCCCCACTGAACTACACGGGTGGCGGCGATATTCCTTACCCAAAATCGATTTGCACCTCTGTCAATCACCAAGTTTGTCATGGTATTCCGAATGATAAACCGCTTAAAAAAGGCGATACCGTGAATATCGACGTAACCGTCATCAAAGACGGCTGGCACGGCGACACCAGCCGCATGTTTGGAGTGGGCGAGCTGTCCATCGCAGCCAAGCGCCTGAGTGCGCTGACCTATGACGCGATGTGGATTGGCATCGCACAGGTCAAACCTGGCGCACATTTAGGCGATATTGGTGCGGCGATTCAAAAATTCTCTGAAAACAACGGTTTCAGCGTTGTGCGCGAGTTTTGCGGCCACGGCATTGGTCGCGTGTTTCACGAAGAGCCACAAGTCCTGCATTACGGCAAACCCGGTACGCTAGAAGAGCTGAAAGTGGGCATGACATTTACGATCGAGCCGATGATTAATTTGGGTAAAAAAGAGATCAAAGACGGTCCTGATAAAGACGGCTGGTCTATTGTGACCAAGGACCATTCATTGTCAGCGCAGTGGGAACACACGATTTTGGTAACACCAACAGGTTATGAAGTTTTGACGCTATCAGCTGGTAGCCCGCCGCCGCCAGCTTTTATCACAGCATAAATCACTGCATAATCGCAATACAAACACATATTTGCTATACTAATAATAGCAGTTTAGGCAATAAATGCGAAGGCTAGATGCCAATTTACGAGATTCATTTCAAGCAAGAAAACGTCAAATCATCGATGCCTTGCTTGCCACTGGCGCATCAACACGTGGCATTCAAGGCCAACTACTCAAGCTGTCTAAGTTAGCAGATGAGACACTAAAATCTCTCTGGGAAGCAGCCGCGTTTCCTGCAAATTATGCGCTCGTAGCAGTGGGTGGATTTGGACGTGCTGAGTTGTTTCCACACTCTGACATTGACGTGCTGGTTTTGTTGCCAGATGGCGTTGTACCTGAGCAAGATGACAGCGTTAAAACCAGGATTGAAAACTTCATCAGCAGCTGTTGGGATGCTGGTTTGGAGATTGGCTCATCGGTACGAAACGTGGCAGACTGCGTCGCACAAGCCGAAAATGATGTAACGGTGCAAACCAGCTTACTGGAGTCGCGCTTGGTCGTGGGAAACAAAGCGCTTTATGCACGGTTTTCTAAGCAATTCCGTGCTGGAATGGATGCACCGGCCTTTTTCGTTGCCAAAACGCTGGAAATGCGGCAGCGACATCACAAATTTGAAGACACGCCCTACTCGCTTGAGCCCAATTGCAAAGAATCACCGGGTGGACTACGCGATTTGCAAATCATTTTGTGGGTGGCGAATGCGGCCAATTTGGGCAAAAACTGGGATGATTTAGCGAAAAATGGTTTAGCGACGCGTTTTGAGGTCATACAAATCAAACGCAATGTCGCTCTGCTGAATTTGATTCGCACACGCTTGCACATCATCGCCAACCGGCGTGAAGACCGCTTGGTATTTGATTTGCAAACTGCAGTTGCAGAATCATTTAACTATCGTACTGACAGTGTCACTGATAGCAAAAAATCGAACAAACGCGCCAGCGAGCAGTTGATGCGTCGTTACTACTGGGCTGCCAAAGCCGTGACGCAACTGAACCAAATATTGCTACTCAACATCCAAGAAAGATTGAATGAAGAGACACTAGAAGTTCGTCCTATCAACGATTACTTTGGCGAAAAAGCGGGCATGATTGAGGTACTCAGCGACGACGTTTATACGAAGCACCCCCATGTGATTTTGCAAACGTTTTTGTTGTACCAAACCACACCCGGCTTAAAAGGTCTATCTGCCCGCACGCTGCGCGCCCTGTTCAACGCTAGGCATGTGATGAACACCGCCTATCGCAACGACTCCAATAACCACGCCACGTTCATGCAGATATTGCAACAGCGTGAAGGTTTAACGCACGCACTGCGGCTGATGAACCAAACCTCGGTACTCGGACGTTATTTGTGGGTGTTCCGCAAAATTGTGGGACAAATGCAGCATGATTTGTTCCACGTTTACACGGTAGACCAGCACATTTTGATGGTATTGCGCAATATGCGGCGTTTTTTTATACCTGAGCATACACATGAGTATCCGTTTTGCTCGCAGCTGGCAGCAGGTTGGGACAAGCCATGGATTTTGTACACCGCTGCCCTGTTTCACGACATTGCCAAAGGCCGTGGTGGTGACCATTCTCAGCTGGGTCGGCTTGAAGTACGCAAGTTTTGCAAACAGCACGGCATCAACAAAGAAGACGCCAAGTTGATCGAGTTTTTGGTTTCAGAACATTTAACGATGAGTCACATCGCACAAAAAGAAGACATGAGCGACCCCGATGTGGTGACCAGTTTTGCCAAGCGCGTGGGTAATGAGCGTAATTTAACGGCGCTGTATTTGCTGACTGTTGCTGATATTCGTGGCACCTCGCCCAAGGTTTGGAATGCTTGGAAAGGCAAGCTCTTGGAAGATGCGTACCGCATGACCCTGCGCACCTTGGGAGGTCGTGCACCAGACCCAGCAGCTGAGGCGCAATCGCGCAAAAACGAAGCGTTGGTGAACCTTGCCCTCTTTGCCGAGCCGTTTGAAGGCCACAAAGCGCTGTGGGACACCTTGAATGTGAGCTACTTTATGCGGCATGACGCACAGGACATCGCTTGGCATGCACGGCAACTGTCGCGCCTAGTCGGCTGCAACAAACCCATCGTACGCGCCCGCGCATCGCCTTTGGGTGAGGGCTTGCAAGTAGTGGTTTACACGCCAGACCAGAGCGATTTGTTTGCTCGTATATGCGGTTATTTTGACCAAGCTGGTTTCAGTATTTTGGACGCCAAGGTTCATACGGCGAACGATGGCCACGCGCTAGATACCTTTCAAATCGTCACCGCCACACTACCTGAGCACTATCGTGAACTCACCAGTATGGTTGAAGCCGAGTTGGCGCGTACGATCGAGGCTCAAGGCTTGCTGCCAGCACCTACACGGGGTAGAGTGTCACGTCGCGTCAAAAGCTTCCCCTTCACGCCACGTATTGATCTTAAGCCTGACGAAAAAGCTCAGCGCTGGCTACTCAATATTTCTGCGAGTGACCGTGCCGGGTTGTTGTACAGCGTGGCACGAGTGTTGGCTAAATACAAGCTCAATTTGCAACTTGCTAAAGTCACCACGCTGGGTGAACGTGTAGAGGACACTTTTTTGATCACCGGCGCTGCACTGCAACAAAACAAGGCGCAAATTGAGATCGAGACTGAGTTACTTGAAGCTATCTCGAGCTAGTGCGAACTAGTCATCATCCGAAGCATCTAAGCCGGGAAATAATACTTCGGTAAAGCCAAACTGCGTAAAATCGGTCATCCGCATCGGGTATAACTTACCTATCAAATGATCACACTCATGCTGCACTACACGCGCATGAAAACCGTCGACCGTGCGATCGATAGCGTCGCCATACTGGTCAAATCCCGAGTAGCGAATACGTGCATGGCGCGGCACAACGCCACGCATACCGGGTACTGACAAGCAGCCTTCCCAGCCATTTTCGATCGCAGCATCTAAAGCAGTAATCACCGGGTTGATTAGCACCGTACGTGGTACGACAGGCGCATCGGGGTAGCGTGGATTAACTGAATCTGTACCAAATATAACCAGTTGCAGATCAACGCCTATCTGTGGAGCAGCCAAGCCTGCGCCGTTGGCGGCAGCCATGGTATCTAGCATGTCGGAGATGAGTAAATGCAATTCGTCAGTGTCAAACTTAGTCACCTCTGGCGCATTGCGCAGCAAGCGCGGGTCGCCCATTTTTAGAATTTCACGTATTGTCATGTTTGATCTTCAGTAGTTGTATCAGATGTCAAATCTTTTGAGTCGTTTGACTCATTTAGCAAGGCTAATGCGCCAGCTTCATCAAGAATCGTAATCTCTAACTCGCGCGCCTTGTCCAACTTGCTTCCAGCATCGCTGCCAGCCACAAGGTAATGCGTCTTTTTGCTTACACTGCCAGCAACCTTTGCGCCAGCAGCTTCCAACATCTCCTTCAACTCTTCACGTCCTAAAGTCGGTAGAGTTCCTGTAATGACGAAAGTTTTACCTGCCAAGGCAAGCATAGCGGCAGGCGATGGCTCACCTTCAACCCAAGTCACGCCGCAAGAACGCAACTGTTCAACCACTTCACGGTTGTGCGCTTGGTCGAAGAAAGTGCGCAAACTCAAGGCAACGATGGGGCCTACATCTGCCACTTGTGTCAGTTGCTCCAAGCTAGAATCCATGATACTGTCTAACTTACCAAAATGTTTCACCAAAGCTTTCGCTGTTGCCTCACCAACATGGCGAATACCCAATCCGTAAAGGAAACGCGGCAAGGTCGTTTGCTTTGAATTTTGTAGCGCTTCAAGTATATTTTTCGATGACTTATGGGCCATTCGATCTAGTTCTGACAATGCCGTTAAACCCAATTTGTACAAATCTGGCAAGGTGCGTACAATGCCTGCTTCAACCATCTGGTCGACCAGTTTTTCACCTAAACCATCAACTTCTACCGCACGTTTTTGGACAAAATGCAAAATAGCTTGTTTACGTTGCGCGCTGCAGAATAAGCCACCAGTACAGCGATAATCAGCCTCACCTTCTTCGCGAACAGCCACACTGTCGCAGACTGGGCAAACATGTGGCATCGTGAAGATAGGCGCTTGGCTTTGGCGTTTCTCCAAAAGTACCGACACCACTTCAGGAATCACATCGCCCGCGCGTCTCACGATCACGGTGTCGCCCACACGCACATCTTTGCGACGTGCTTCGTCTTCATTGTGCAAAGTTGCATTGGTCACAGTCACGCCACCTACAAAAACAGGTGCAAGTTTAGCGACAGGCGTTAATTTACCCGTCCTGCCGACTTGTACTTCAATCGCCAAAACCGTTGTTAACTGCTCTTGCGCTGGGTATTTATGTGCCACCGCCCAGCGTGGTTCACGGCTAACGAAACCTAGCTGTTGCTGCAATGCCAAGCTATTCACTTTGTAGACAACGCCATCAATATCGAACGGCAAGCTATCGCGTTCGTTATTAATTTTTTGATGAAACGCTATTAACTGCATAGCGCCTAAGGCAATAGATACGCTGCCTTGAACCGGAAAACCCAACTTTTTTAGTGTTTGAAGTAGCTCAAAATGCGTTTCCCATATCGACGAGTAGGAATCTGACACACTTACTGCACCGACACCATAGGCAAAGAAGCTTAAAGGACGTTGCGCAACAATTGCGGGGTCAAGCTGACGCACAGCACCAGCGGCCGCATTGCGAGGATTAACAAAGGTTTTTTCGCCCTTCGCTCCGCCAGCAATTTTGGTACGCTGGCGCTCATTCAGTACATCAAAATCATCACGACGCATATATACTTCGCCACGAACTTCTAATACATCTGGCGCTGAATCTGGCAACTTGAGAGGGATTTGTCTAATGGTGCGAATATTGTGTGTCACATCTTCGCCAAATTCGCCATCTCCGCGAGTAGCGGCTTGCACAAGCATGCCTTTCTCGTAGCGCAGATTCATCGCCAATCCATCAAACTTTAATTCAGCAACATATTCAACTTCAGCATCACCCGCTTTCAAACCTAATTCTTTGCGAATGCGGGTGTCAAAACTTTCTGCACCACTGGCTTCGGTGTCTGTTTCAGTGCGAATACTCAGCATAGGCACAGCGTGACGCACGCTTAAAAATTCTGTCAAAGGTTTGCCGCCAACGCGTTGCGTAGGTGAACCTAACGACCTCAGTTCAGGGTGCGCTGTTTCTAGGTTTTGTAATTCAACAAAGAGTTTGTCGTACTCAGCATCCGGTATGGTTGGTTCATCGAGGACGTAATAGCTGTGTGCATGTTTGTGCAATGCTTCTTGCAGCACAGCGACGCGCTTGGTGATCTCGTCGCCTGGAAGTTCATTGCTACCAAACATCGGCAATGAGGATTGAAAAACCATACTTAAGAGAACAAACGCCGCGCAAGCATGGAGCCTGCGCTTAAATCTCTTGAATCTAGGGCATCATACAAACGCTCAATATCCATAGCAAGATTGTCAAGCGCTGGTTCGCTCATGAGTTGGCCTTGGTCGTCACACAAACGGCCATCCATCGCTGTGGCTAAGGCTTTGGCGCATTCTCGCAGTCGCGTGAATGGTTGCTCTGCGCGAGCGACATGCGGCAACTCTAAGCTCAAGCTCAACTCACGGATGGCTGATTGCGACGCGTCTTCTGCCATGGCGGCTTGCGAGTCAAATGTCAAAGTGATCAACTGCGGTAGGTTAGGAACTGGGTTGGGCAGCACCAAGCGACCAGGCAAAGCGCCAGCGATAAATCCAATACGTGCCGCATTTTGAGCCACGTAGCCCGTGCTCCAAGCCACGCCCACAGCACGCAATACAAACCTTAATTGAGCATCGTGTGCAGCAGCGAAAGCATCCAGTTCACGCGCTCTGGCCACTTCTTCAGACATTTCTGGGAACTCAGGCGCACCACTCACAGCATCTGCAAAACTTTGCGTTTTAATGACAAATTCCGAGTACTCGATATCATTCAATGCACCAGTTCGGTTGGCCAATTGCACACCCGCTTGCAAGGCTGAATAACGCTGACCTGGCCGTGGCACTTCCCACTCTGCGTCATCCTCACGCAAACCTTCAACCGAAAATGGCTTGCTACCAACGCGTCTGGTCACCGGCATTGCCGCCAAAATCGCATCGCCAGAAATTGGGAAATCTAAATCAATAGTTGTCAAAATATCAATCAATGGATCCAGCAGTGGTTTTTTCTCAAGTGCTGCGAATGCTGGCAACTCAGCATCAAATTTCGAGGTGTCAAATTCTGGCTCTATTGGCAAAATTTGCTCTGTTTGTGCATGCAATGTTGGTTCGGTTTTATCTGCATTATCGAACCGATCTGAGTTGCCAGACCGCTCTATCGTATCGCCCTCAACCTCTGCCAATTTTGGGGCACTTTTTCGTGCCGTCCAAGCGCCGTGAGCGATAACGCCCGCCAGCACCAATCCGCCAGCGACTGACAGACCAAGCAACAAACTATTCATAACTCGCCTCTGCCAAAGCCACCACGTCTAGCATATCAACCGCAACAATACGCGACACGCCCTGCTCCTGCATGGTGACACCAATCAATTGCTCAGCCATTTCCATAGCGATTTTATTGTGGCTGATGAACAAAAATTGTGTTTCTTGACTCATAGTTTTTACTAGTTTGGCGTAGCGCTCGGTATTCGCATCATCCAGTGGCGCGTCAACTTCGTCAAGCAAACAAAATGGTGCGGGATTAAGTTGGAAAATCGCAAAAACCAGCGCAATCGCCGTCAATGCTTTTTCACCACCTGACAACAAATGAATCGTTTGATTTTTCTTGCCCGGTGGTTGCGCCACGACTTGAACACCAGAATCTAAAATTTCATCACCCGTGATAACCAATTTAGCATTACCACCACCGAACAACACGGGGAACATTTTCCCGAAATGCTCGTTCACAGTATTGAAAGTACCTGATAACAACTCACGCGTTTCAGCGTCAATTTTTTTGATGGCGTCTTCTAGCGTGGTCATCGCTTCGATCAAATCTGCCGTTTGCGCATCTAAGAATTGCTTGCGTTCTCGCGCGGCACTCAACTCATCTAGCGCGGCCAAATTGACGGCTCCGAGTGCAGCCACCTCACGGTTAAAGCGGTCAATTTCTGTTTGCAAACCGTTTAAGCGAACATTGCCTTGGGAAATTGACACCGACACCGCTTCCATATCAGCCTGAACGTCAGCCAAGAGCTGTGTATATTGCTCTAAACCTAAGCGAGCAGCTTGCTCCTTCAAAGCAAAATCCGTCAAGCGCGTGCGCAGTGGCTCTAGCTCACGCTCTAACTGCAAGCGACGCTCATCGGTCGCGCGTAGCTTGGTCGTCAAGTCGTCGTATTCACTGCGTTTGGCAGACAAAGCCGATTCACGACTCAACTTGGTTGCCAGAGCAGTTTGCAAACCTGTTTGTGCAGCAACGGCGCTTAGTCGGCCTAACTCTTCAGTAGCAACGTGCTCTTCAGACGCTATTGACAATGCCTGTTGCGCTGCAGTTTCTATCGCACGCTGCAACTCAGCCAAGCGCGCTTGCAGGCTGCGTTTGGCAAACAAAGCCTCCTGCGCCGAGCGCTCCAAACTGCGCTGCTGCTCGCGCGATTCATTCAGCTTGCGCTCTGCCGTGATGACGTGCTCGTCCAGCTGCGCATGGCGCTCTTGCGTATCGGCCAGCTGCATATCCAGCTCTTCAAAGCGGCCTTCGGCGGTGACGCGGCGTTCTTGCAAA